>CALWHG010000038.1 GCA_944380315.1 uncultured Lachnospiraceae bacterium | reverse complement strand
GTGTCAGGGTGAGGCATGAGTATGAAGCAGTCCTCCCTGCGGCACATCTCCACGAAGTCATCTGCTGACTTGAGGTGGTAGTAGGTCCTTCCATCGGGAAGCTTCTCAGCGAACTCCTGATCGTCGTCCCTCCATCTGGAATACAGCATAGGCTTTGAAGGGAATACCATGCAGTGGAAGGGGATAAGGGTCTGCTTTCCGCTCTCATCCCAGAACTCCTCGGCAGGCACTACCAGGAAGTCCTCGGTGCTGCAATAATGTGACATGGCCTGATAGCGCTCAAGGTCGGACTTCCTGCCCTCCTTGTTGTCACGGCAGCGTCCCTCTGCCCAGAAATCGCAGGGTGCAAACACGTCGAAGCCATTTTCCTTGATGAGCTTCTCCCAGGGTCTCTCATGTCTCCTGTCTCTCATAAATGCAGCCTGTCCTGCCACGTGCATGTGAGCGCCGAGCCTCTTGTAGCCGTCGAGCTCCCTGAGGTGATCGAAGTTTGTATACTTCATGACACGGGCTCTGGTCACATATACGGAGTCAGCCGTAGGCATGAAGAACACTGACATCCTCTGTACCGTACCGGGCTTTGCGTTATAGCCGGGCCAGCGTATGTTGAAGTGCTCGGGTGACATGTTGTGCCTTACGCCTATGGCCATGGTGTCCTTCATGGCCTCTCTTATATAGTAGTTGTTGCCGACTATGTTTTCTGTCTGTCCGCCCCAGAAGAATCTGTGGGGTGAAGGGAAGGTCGCTATGGATCCCTTTGCAAGTCCCAGAGTCAGAACACGTCCTCTCGTATTTACTCTCTCGCGATCCCGATCGGGGCCTGCATTGGTATGGAGTCCGGGATTCTCCAGGACCTCCCTGCGCTTGGGAGATATGTAGTAGAGCTTACCTATGTCGAAGCCCTCAAGGCCTGCGTGATAGAGGTAAGCCACTCCATCCTCCTCGGTAGAAGCCACTGCCTCTATCCTTATGAGGTTTGTGCCGTCAAAGAAGTTGAAGTCACAGCCGCCGTTAAACTGTCCGAGAGTGAGGCCGTCAAAGGATACGGTCGTATGGCCGCCCTCTGTCTTTACGCTCATCTCCTTAGTGTCCCATACCTGATTGGCCTGCTTGATCTTGTCCTTCCTGCTGAAGGGATCGTCAGAATAGGTATCCCACTGATAATCCAGCTCCTCCCCGGGCTTAAGGGTCTTAAGCCTCTGAGGGTTCCTCTTTGTCCTTTCGCTTGTGACTACCTTGAACTGGGGCTTGAGCATGCCTGCAAGCTTTACCCACTGTCCGTTCATTTCATACTCAAGGCTGAATATGCAGGGAGCCGCATCATGGATGCCAAGCTCTGCTCTCCAGCTGAGTCCGTCCTCGCCTTTCCAAAGTACTGTCTTATTTTCCATATTTGCCTCCAAAATGTTTATAGATCATGTCTGATCACTGATCATCTGATGCTTTCCTGTCCGGCCAAAGACATCATGTCCTTAGGGCCATGCAGGAAAGAGTATGGCTATCCATGCGATCTGGAATACGGTCTTTACCAGAGCTGCTCCGGCACCCTGCTTCATGAGCGACTTTATGTCATATCCGCCGCCATCCATGATCATGGGTATGATGGCAGTAGCCGTAGGCAGGAACCAGGCCACAAGGCTGGCGCTCTGTATGATCAGCACGACGCCCTTGGCGCTGCAGCCTATGCTGTTGCAGGTCATGATGGCTATGGGTATGATCATGTTTGCCGTAGCTCCGTTGTTCATGAACTGAGTCAGGAACATGGTTATGAGCCAGAATGCCAGGAAGAGCACTACTGTAGAAGGCTTTCCTCCAAGCATGCCCGCTATGGTGTTGCCCACAAGGAGTCCTGTGCCGGTCTGAGCCAGGGCTGCGCCCATGATGATGGCTCCGATGTACAGCCATACTATGGAGAAGGGGATGGCCGATATGCCGTCCTTCATGGAGAGCACGCCTGTCAGGTACATGAGCACTGCGGCTGCAGTCGTGACTACCCACTGAGGTATGCCTGTCTTAGATGAAAATACCAGCAGGATACAGGTCACTGCAAAGATCGTGTAGGCTGCTACCTCCTGGAAATGAGGAAGGGCCTCTCTTTCCTTCTGCTCTCTGACCTTCATGCCTGCTATGGCCCTGGGCGGCTCATCGGGAGCAAGCTTTATACCAAAGAACATGAAGTAGATGAGCATTACTACGCATACGGGTGCAAAGGCAAAGAAGGGATCCATGGGAGAGAAGCTGTCTCCGAAGGTATAGCCTGCATTTTCCAGGAATCCGTTGAACTTGATGTACTGTACCGCATTTCCTCCTATAGGGAAGAAGGTCTGGTCGCAGAGCATCATGACACCTACCGGGAACATGGCCTTACTGGGGCTCTTTCCCGCTTGGCGGCAGACTGCAAGGATCAGAGGATAAACTATGGCGATACGTGTAACTGCTGCACCGAGCAGGATACCAAGGACGAAGTTTACTATCATGAACATCCTGAGACAGTTTTCAAACTTGTCCTGTCCTACCTTATAGAGAAGGGAAGCGATGCTTCCTATGGCTCTGGTGCGGCTGAAGCCTGCAGATACTATCATCATGGTGGCTATGACGATGACGTTGGTGTCGGAGAACATGCCAAGCGCAGTGTCAGCGTCCACGCAGCCGGTGATGACGAGCAGGCAGGATATGCCTATGGCTATGATACCATAGTCCCACTTTGTCAGGGCTATGAGCAGCAGCATGAGCAGCCAGAGCCCTATGTTGATCATAATCTGTAAAGTCATACAAACCCCCTTAGTGTAAGATCTTTGATGTTGAGGACTCAGCGCCAGGCCGCGGCTGCCTTTGTGCTAAAAGCATATATTGGCGCTTCGATCCCCTTCGGTTATGTTGATATTACACAAGCGGGATGCTTTTTAGAAATGAATTATATTGATGATATATAAAAGCAGGTTCAAATGCCCTGATAAAAGCATAAAAACCTGCCAGATCATTTATGAATCATAAATTATCGGAAAATATCAGATGCCCAGACGGGTACGCATGTCCATGTACTCGGACGCACACTTTGCCATCTCAGCCACCAGAGGGTTCCTGCTGTCCTTCCTGTAGGCAAGCACAAAGCGGTTCTTGACTCCCACCTCCAAGTCTATGGGTATGGTGACTATGCTGTCTATGGACTCCCTGAACATACGGAACAGATTGAAGGTCATGGCTATGGCCTCGGAATTGAGTATGATGTCCAGCTGATATTTCGCATCATTATACAGGAAGGAGACCCTGGGCTCAAAGCCTGCATCCACACAGTACTGATAGGCCTCGTCCAGCTCTCCGTTTTCATCTATGGAAAACACCAGCTGCTCATCCTTAAGATCCTGAAGCTCCAGCACCTTGTTGCCTGCCAGTCTGTGGTCCACGCTCATGACAGCACAGAGAGTCCTGGTCCTGTTTATGAGCACATAATCAAGCCCCTGGGCTTCCTCCTCCGAGATCATGATCATATCGAGCTTTGAGGAGGAAAACGCCTCTCCCGAGACCTGATCGCTGTAAAGGCGCACCTGTACATCAGGAAACCTTTTATGAAATATACCTATGATATTTATGAGCGAATCATTGAGCACGGGAAAGCCTATGCGCAGTGTCCCTCTGGATATCCTGGAATCGTGTATGACATCCTTTGTCTCAGCTGCTATCTCCACCAGCTTCCTGGCATACTGAAGATAGGTCTCTCCCGCCTTGGTCAGAGACACGTTGTTCCTTTCTCTTATGAAGAGCTTCGTCCCCAGCTCCTCCTCAAGCCCGTTGATGGTCTTGCTGAGCGCAGTCTGGGATATATAGAGATTTTTAGCTGCTCTTGTAAAATTGCAGCATCTGGCAAGCTCCAGAAAATACTCCTGGCTTTTTGTATTCATGGCATCTCCTCCAAAAGCTCATAGGACGCTCCGTTCCTGTAGGCCTTTATCCAGTTAAGGAATACCTTGGCCGGCTCACTCAGCCTGTCCTGTCTCCAGGCAAGGGCTATGGCCTGCTTTTCCCTGGCCTCACCGCAGTCCGCCAGCACACAGTTTCGTGTGGCCCCTGCAAGCCGAAGCTCCGTATTGTACACGAGCCCTATGCCGCAGCCTGCCGCTATGGCAGAATACTTCCCGGCCGGGTTATCCACGGCTACTGATACCTTGGGTATGAATCCCGCATGAAGGCACTCCGAATAGGTGGCCCCATAGCCCGTATCCTTGTTGAGAGGGTCCTTTAGGCATACGAAATATTCATCCCTGAGGGTATGAAGGTCGATCTTACTTCTGTCCGCCAGGGGATGCTCCCTCGGAAGCACTACATATATCCTGTCCTTTATGTCTATGGAAAGCTTCTCATCCTGGGAAGCCATATATCTGTAGGTCAGATAAAAATCCGCTGCCGAATGATACCTTGCCTGGGCAAAAAAGGCTGAAGACTTGATGATCAGGCAGTAGTCAGGAAATGCCTTTGAAAACTTTCCCGCAAGCTCAAAGAAATGGTCGCTGTATGCATCCACCGCTATGATCACATTTTGGGAGGTCCTTCCCGAGGTACGTATGCCTATGTGGGCCATGTCCCTGGCAAACTCAGCCTCCCGGGCCATGCTGTACAGCAGCCTTGCCTGGGTATTTGGCAGGAGGGATTTGCCCACTCTCGCAAACAGCTCCGTGTCATACTCCTCCTCAAGACGCTTTACTATACTGGTGACCGCAGGCTGTGAAAGAGAAAGCTTTTTGGCAGCATCCGAAAGGCTCCGGCTCTCAACCACCTGCATGAAAACTTCCATTTGTCTACTATCCACAAAAGCCTCCTTGTCCGATCGCTATGATATAGATATATTATATCAAAATTCTCCTATCTGACCAGCATATCGTAAAATCCGGTTGAAGTTTATGAAAAATGTCTGTATAATCCAGTTATCTTTTTTGTTTTGCTTCAGTCGATCAGGAGGTCACATTGAACATGGTCACCACCCGTATCACATACTGCATACTGATATCATGATCATCAAGTCCATGGCAGAAAACTGCCACGGGCTTTTTTAATTGCCTGATGCCGGCGGCACGGCAGAGGGCACGAACCATCAAAGCTCAGGAGGAAGAAATGAGAGTCAACAGATGTACTGACAGAAGCCGCCTTATATCGGCCGCCATGGGCAAGATCCCCTGCGATCTGACCATAGGCAACATCCAGTTTTTCAATGTCTTCACCGGCGAGATCTATCCCGCAGAGGTGGACATACTCGACGGTACTGTCATAAGAGTCAGGACCGAGGGAGAGGATGCCATCCTTCCCGCAAAGGACTACTATGACGGAGGCGGAAGGTATCTGATCCCCGGCTTCATCGATGCCCACATGCATGTGGAGAGCACCATGATGATCCCCGAAAACCTCAGCCGTGCCATACTGCCCTGGGGCACCACCACGGTCTGCACCGATCCCCACGAGATAGGAAACGTCATGGGCATAGAGGGCGTGAAGTTCATGCTGGAAAATACCAAGAGGTCTGAGCTTCGTCAGTATGTGCTGGCACCCTCCTGCATACCCTCCGTTCCCGGCAGGGAAAATGCAGGCGCCGTATTTACGGCAAAGGAGGTAGGCGAGCTCCTCGACATGGATGGAGTCATAGGCATAGCCGAGATCATGGATTTCGTAGGCGTATACCAGGATACCGAGAGGATGCACACCATCATAGACGAGGGCCTTAAGCGTGACATGTATCTTCAGGGACACAGCCCCTATGTCACAGGCAAGGAGCTGGCAGCCTATCGTATAGGCGGCCCCATCAGTGATCATGAGAGCGCCACCTCAAAGGAGGTAACTGAGAAGCTCCGCACAGGCATGCATGTCAACCTCCGCACCAGCTCACTTTCCGGGCGTCTCAATTTCCTCGTTGACGGCTGCCGTGACCTGCTCTGGAAGGACTATGTATCCATCTGCACCGATGACGTGCACGCAAAGGACCTGCTTACAGTAGGCCATATAAACAACGTGGTAAGGAAGGCCATAGAGGAAGGCCTTGAGGAGAAGGAGGTCATCCGCATGGCCACCCTTCATGCTGCCCGCGAGTACAACTTCGAGGACCTGGGAGCCATAGCTCCCGGCTTCGTGGCAGATATCCAGATCGTGGACGATCTCCGCGGCTGCAGGCCCCATGCAGTATTTACCAGAGGAAAGCTCATAGCTGAGGAAGGAACGTACCTCGGCACCGACACCCTGGATAGGGCAAGCCTCAGCTTCCCCAACACCGTAAACATCCCTCAGATAAACTCAGCTGAGGACTTCATCATGTATGTGCCCGAGGATCACAAGGGAGGCACCATCACTGTAAATGTCATGACTCCCAGACCTGACAACGGCAAGCTCAGGACCGTAGTGCCTACGGAGCTTCCCGTAAAGGATGGAGCAGTGGACATATCCGGCGATCCCGATCTCTGCTTCGTATGCCTCGTGAACCGCTATGGCTCAGGAGACACCACCATAGCAGTATACAGGGACTTCGGCCTTGACCATGGTGCCCTGGCCTCCACCGTATCACACGACAGCCATAACCTGACCGTGGCCTACAAGGATCCCGAGGATGCTCTCAAGGCAGCAAAGGCTCTCCAGGCCTGCGGCGGCGGAGTGGTCGCAGTATCCGAGGACAGCGTGGATGTACTGGAGCTTCCCGTAGCAGGACTCATGTCCACGGATCCCTGCCAGGACATAGCAGCAAACATAGACAGGGTCCAGGCCTCCATAGACAGGATCTCCGAGGGCAGGCTCCACATACTGGCCACTGCAGTCATGTCACTGCCTGTAGTTCCCGGACCGGTCATCACAGACCTGGGACTGGTAGACGGCCTTACCCAGGAGTTCGTACCCATATTCCTTTAAGCATAAAAGCGGCTCACTAAAAGTGCAGCCGCTTTTATATATGCAGCAGCAATTTTTCATCATTATTTCTTTTGAGGGGAGAAAAGGATCAAATGGAAAAGTTTTTCAAGCTCAAGGAGCACGGCACCGATGTAAAGACAGAGATCATCGCCGGACTCACCACCTTCATGACCATGGCCTATGTGCTGGCAGTGCAGCCCAGCGCCATAGTGGGCTTCGGCGACGCCATGTCCATCACTGACGTGAACGGCGATGTGATCACAAAATCAGCCATACTCATCATGTGTGCGCTGATCAGCGGCATCATCACCATATTTATGGCACTGTATGCAAACATGCCATTTGCCCTGTCCACCGGCATGGGAACCAATTTCCTCCTGGGCGCACTGGTACAGTCAGGCGACATGTCCTTCGGCGGCGCCATGGCCATCATACTTGTATCAGGCATAGTATTTGTGCTCCTGACAGTACTTGGGCTCCGTGACATCATAGTCCGCATGATACCCAAGAATATCAAGGTAGCCATATCCGCAGCCATAGGCTTCTTCATAGCCTATCTCGGCTTCAGCAACACAGGCATAGGAAGCTACGAGGGCGGCAGCATAGGCATGGGCGACTTTACGGATCCCACGGTCATACTTGCCATACTCGGTCTCATCATCATAGCAGTCCTTACGGCTTACAAGATCAAGGGAGCCATACTCATAGGCATAGCCGCCATCACCATCATAGGCATACCCTTCGGCGTGACCGTGCTTCCCGAGCATATCTTTGCCATACCCGACGCTTCCGAGGTCGGAACGCTTTGTTTCAATTTCGATTTCAGTCAGCTTGCATCCTCAGGATTCCTTGTATGGGTATTCATAGCGTTTTTCGGTGATTTCTTCTCCACCCTGGGCACGGTGCTTGGTGTGGCAGGCAAGGCAAAGATGCTGGATGAAAACGGCGACCTCCCCGGCATAGAGAAGCCCTTCCTGGTGGATGCCATAGGCACCTGCGTGGGAGCATGTACCGGCTGCACCACCATCACTACCTTCGTTGAGTCTTCTTCCGGAGTAGAGGCCGGAGGACGTACCGGACTGACGGCCCTCGTCACCGGCATCATGTTCCTGATCACCATATTCATGGCGCCTCTCTTCGTCATCATACCTGACGCAGCCACAGGCCCTGCCCTCATCTTCGTGGGCTTCCTGATGATCAGCGGCTTTGCAGAGATCGATTTCTCCGACTTCTCAGAGGCCTTTGGTCCCTTCCTGATGATCGTCTTCGGTGCATTCACCGCAAATATAGCAGCCTCCATAGGCGCAGGCATCATCGGACACGTGCTCATCAAGGTGTTTACCGGCAAAGCAAAGGAGATACATCCTGGACTTTACATACTTTGTATTCCCCTTGTGCTCTATTTCATATATAATTGATAAATGCCGGCAGTCGTGCCTCATGGCGCGGCTGCCGATATCTTATTTTTTTGCAAAGAGGTATATATGAGCGGATACGAAAAATACATAAGCCCCCTTTCCGAGCGCTATGCAGGGAAGGATATGCAGTATCTTTTTTCTCAGGAGCATAAGTTCCGTACCTGGCGCAGGCTCTGGGTGGCGCTTGCCGAATCAGAGCGTGAACTCGGGCTCAATATCTCCGAGGAGCAGATCGAGGAGCTCAAAGCTCATCAGGACGACATCAATTACTCAGATGCAGAGCTTCGGGAGCGAGAGGTCCGTCATGATGTCATGAGCCATATCTATGCCTATGGGCTTCAGTGTCCCAAGGCGGCTCCCATCATACATCTCGGCGCCACCTCCTGCTATGTGGGGGACAATACCGATATCATCATCATGAGGGATGGACTGGAGCTGATAAAGAAGGGGATAGTAGGTACCCTGTCCCTGCTCTCTGAGTTTGCGGAAAGGTACATGGCACAGCCTGCGCTTGCCTTTACCCATTTTCAGCCTGCTCAGCCCACTACGGTAGGCAAGCGGGCCACCCTATGGATGCAGGATCTGGTCATGGACCTTGAGGACATAGAGCATGTGTCGTCAGGATTAAGGCTCCTGGGCTGCAAGGGCACTACGGGTACCCAGGCCAGCTTCCTTGAGCTTTTTTCCGGAGATCATGAAAAGTGCGTAAAGCTGGATCAGCTCATCGCAGAAAAGATGGGATTTGAGGGCTGCGTAGCCGTCTCGGGACAGACCTATTCCAGGAAGACTGATACGAGGGTGCTCTCCGCACTTGCAGGAGTGGCCCAGTCGGCACACAAGTTTTCAAATGACTTGCGCCTCCTTCAGCATCTTAAGGAGATAGAGGAGCCCTTTGAAAGATCCCAGGTAGGTTCCTCCGCCATGGCGTACAAGAGGAACCCCATGAGGTCTGAGCGCATGGCGGGCTTATGCAATTTCGTCATGAGCAACGTACAAAATGCTTATATGACCGGCGCCACCCAGTGGTTTGAGCGTACTCTCGACGACTCCTCAAACCGCAGGCTCTCCATAGCCGAGGGCTTCCTGGCCGCTGACGGTATACTCAGGCTCTACCGCAACATAGTCGACGGGCTGGTAGTATATCCCCGGGTCATAGAAAAGCACCTCGAGGCCGAGCTTCCCTTCATGGCTACGGAAAATATCCTGATGGATGCAGTAAAGGCCGGCGGAGACCGCCAGAAGCTTCATGAGCGCATACGTCAGTACTCCATGGAGGCGGGCAGGCTGATCAAGGAGGAGGGACAGCCAAACCGGCTCCTGGATCTCATAGCAGCGGATCCCGACTTCGATCTGGATGCAGATGAGCTCAGGTCAAAGCTCAGGCCCTCTGATTATGTAGGCAGGGCGCCTCAGCAGACTGCCGAGTATATCGAATCGGAGATCAGGCCTTTGCTTCAAAGATACGGCCATTATCTGGTCAAAGAAGCTGAAGACATAGAGGTATAAGTCTGCTATAATATAGACCCGTAAAAAGCTGTCATTATAAACTGTCATTATCATCTGTCAAATGAGGAGGCACAAGATGGTCAGAGCCATAGTAGGAGCAAGCTTCGGTGATGAAGGAAAGGGCAAGATAACCGACATGCTTGCAGCAGGATCGGATATAGTCGTACGCTTTCAGGGAGGCAGCAACGCAGGTCATACCATAGTCAATGACTACGGTAAATTTGCACTGCATCTCCTGCCCTCAGGAGTCTTCTATGATCATGTCACTAACATCATAGGAAACGGAGTGGCACTCAACATACCAAACCTGATCAGAGAGCTGGACGAGCTGAGCTCAAGAGGAGTTCCCCGTCCTCACATATATGTCTCAGACAGGGCACAGGTGCTTATGCAATATCATATACTGATGGATACCTACGAGGAGGAGCGGCTCTCCTCCAGATCCTTTGGATCCACTCATTCGGGCATAGCTCCGTTTTATTCTGACAAGTTTGCAAAGATAGGCATCCAGGTAAGCGAGCTGTTCAGCACCGACATACTCAGGGAAAAGGTCTCAAGGATATGCGAGCTTAAAAATGTCATGCTTGAGCATCTTTATCACAAGCCCCTCCTTCGGGAGGATCAGCTGCTTGAAGAGCTTATAAGCTACAGGGACATGATAGCCCCCTATGTCATGGATACCTCAGCATATCTGTGCAATGCCATCAGGGAAGGAAAAAGCATACTCTTTGAGGGACAGCTTGGCGCCCTGAAGGATCCTGACCACGGCATATATCCCATGGTCACCTCCTCCTCTACCCTTGCAGCCTATGGGGCGGTAGGAGCAGGCATACCTCCCTATGCCATAACCGGCATAACCGCAGTAGTAAAGGCCTACTCAAGCGCAGTAGGAGCTGGAGCATTTGTAAGCGAGATATTTGGAGATGAGGCGGAAGAACTCAGAAGGAGAGGTGGCGACGGCGGAGAATATGGCGCTACCACCGGACGTCCCAGAAGAGTCGGCTGGCTCGATACCGTATCGGTGGCCTACGGCTGCAGGCTTCAGGGTGCCACCGAGGCAGCATTTACAGTGCTTGACGTACTGGGCTATCTGGATGAGATACCCGTATGTACTGCTTATGAGATAGATGGAAAGCAGACCGTAGATTTTCCTGTCACACGCCTGCTTGAAAAGGCCAGGCCCGTATATACGGTCCTTCCGGGCTGGAAATGCGATATAAGGGGGATCAGAAACTATGATGATCTTCCTGAAAACTGCAGACGCTACATAGAGTTCGTAGAGAAACAGATTGGTGTACCCATAAGGATCATATCAAATGGTCCCGGCAGGAATGACATGATCATAAAGCAGGACTGAGACATACATAAATATCAGGAGGACAACTTATGCTCGGTATCATAGGAGCCATGGAAAGCGAGACAGAAGGCATAGTATCAGAGCTTTCAGACGTGAAGGAAACAAGGGCTGCAGGCCTTACATTTTATCAGGGGAGCTACAAGGGACACGACTGCGTAGTGGTAAAGGCAGGCATAGGCAAGGTAAATGCTGCCATGTGCACCCAGGCGCTCATAGACCATTTCCCTGTCAGCGCAGTCATAAACAGCGGAGTGGCAGGAGCTCTGGACCCCCGTCTCCATATAGGCGACATAGTGCTGAGCACGGATGCCATAGAGCATGACATGGATGCCGGAGGCCTTGACTACAGTCCGGGAGTCATACCTGACATGGAGGTAAGAGATGGTTTTGACGGCGTAAGGTTCCGGGCCTCAGGAGAGCTCCGGACCCTGGCCGAAAAGACCGCCGCCTCAGTGCTTCCGGATGTCCGCGTGCTGTCCGGGACCGTGCTTTCGGGAGATGCGTTCATAGCCTCCGGAGAGCAGAAGGACAGACTTAGGGACACCTTCAGCGGCGCCGCCTGCTGTGAGATGGAGGGAGCCTCCATAGCTCACGTGTCCTTCCTTAACGGACTGCCCTTCCTGATCATCAGGGCCATATCCGACGGAGCGGACGACGGTGCACTTATGGATTATCCCACATTTGAAAAGCATGCCGCAGCGAACTCCATTAAGCTCTGCCTTGGCATGCTGGAAAACTACTAGATCCTATACAGTCTTATGCAGCCTTTGGGCCATCGAGCCCGAAGGCTTTTTTTGCCACATCCACTATCATGTCGGCCACATCCTCTATATCCATGATGGAGGAATTGATCATGAGATCCATATTGTCGGGATCCGAGGGCAGGCTGCCCGTATAGCACTTATGATAGCTGTTGCGGGCCTTGTCTACGGAGGCGATCATATGCTTGGCCTCATCTGCGGTCATGCCGTATTTCTTTATGCAGGTATCTATCCTGTAGGAATAGGGAGCGTAGACATAGACGTTGAGATTGTTGCGCCTGTTGCGAAGGAGATAGTCCGCACATCTTCCGACTATGATGCAGTTTTCCCTGTCAGCTATATCCAGTATGATATCCTTCTGTATCTGGAAGATCATGTTCTGCATATAGGCATCGTCTGTGCCCAGAGGAAACTTGTTCATGATATAGCGGAGGCCTCCGGCCTTCTCCTCTTCCTCTGCGATCTGGGATACGGGCATGCCCAGGGTCGTGGCGACCTTTTCCACTATGGTCCTGTCGTAAAATTTGATCCCCAGCTTCTTTGCTACCAGCTTGGCTATGTTGCGTCCCTGGGAACCGAACTGCCTCTGTATGACTATAGTAAAATGCTTGTCCATAATATGCCCCTCCTTATAGCTATATCATACCATAAGGGAACTAAAATATCACCTTAAATGGATGGCTCTCCGGCAGCTTTACGGGGCTTTTTTCCCTGATGTATTCCGTTATGATATCAGGCATCTCCCTGCTCCCTCTGTACAGCACCGGGCAGGAGGAAAGCACCTCATATCCGCCTGTGCCTGAGGCCCGGTAATTGCTGGTGCAAAGCCTGAGCTTTCCCTCAAGAGGAGAGCCGTCAGCTCTTGTAAGCAGCGTGACCCTGTCTCCCACGGGTCTGCGAAGGTCGAACTCATATCTTATGCCGGAAAAGAAGTCGTAGTTATAGTGCTCCACCTTCGGCTTCAGGAATGCCTCGGATATCTCAGGCCTTCCCTCCCTCAGCACCAGATAGGAAGCACAGCGCTCAAGGAGCTGTCTGACCACATCCCTGTCCACCTCCAGCACTACGAGAGTATTTGCAAAGGGATAGGCGGCGGAAATGTCTCTCATGGAGACCGTTGACTCCAGGCCTATGGGCTCATTTCCCAGGCTGGTGCAGGATATGTCCGCGCCCGTCTCCTCAAGCTGTACCATATTGAAAAGATCAGCTACGCTGCTTCCGAAAAGGGCTGCCTCAAGCTTTTTCTCCGGCTCTATGGGCCTGTCAAGCTCACCCACAGGGAGATCCAGCCAGTGCTGGACCTTTTCTTCAAGAGGCATGAGAGATGCATAGGGCTCCTCCCTGTGCCGCTCCCCTGCTCTGCGAAGCTCAGAGCTGAGGCAGAGAGCATCTCCATCCTTTTCACGCCTGCCGCTTATATGTACATACATGCCTGCATTTGCCGGGGGCTGTACCATCAGGGTCTTCCCCAGAAAGATACCGCCTATGCTCATATGCTGATGTCCGGTCAGGATGATGTCATAATCCAGTCTCCTTGCCAGCTCACAGGCTATGTTTTCCCTGCTGTCACTGAGCCTTTTGCCGGTGATCGGGTCCTCCTCGAGGCCGCCGTGATATATGAGCACGCTCACGTCACACAGGGGCCTCAGTATCCTGCTCATCTCGGCAGCCTGCTCATAAGCATCCAGCACTCTCAGGTGCTCCAGATTCTGTGGCTGCTCCCAGACATTTACATGATCTGTGACTATGCCTGTGATGCCTATGCGCATGCCGTTTGAAAGGAGATGGATGGTATAGGGGCTTATGGCCAGCTCACCCCTCAGGTCCTCCACATTTGCACAGATGCATCTGGCTCTCATGGCCCTTATATAATCCCTGATGACCTCATAGCCAAAATTGAAGTCATGATTTCCCAGGGTAAAATAATCAAGGCCCAGAGCATTGAAGGCCTCCGCCACCGGGTGAGGCCCTCCCTCCTCCTTGTGAGAAAGATAATACTGGATCAGAGGAGTCCCCTGAAGGGAATCTCCTCCGTCTATGATCAGGGTATCCGGCCCCTTTGCCATGTCTGCTGCCATGTTGAGTATGCCTGAGTCCTCAGGCCTGTTCATGGCATAGTCCACGGGAAATACATGGCCGTGAGTGTCCGATGTAAAAAATATCTCAAATCCTTCTGCCATGTCTCAGCCCCTCGCCAGCTTTACTCTTATCCTTGTGGATATCCACTCAACTATGAGCACCAGCACTATGAGTCCCGCCAGTATGGAGCCGGCCTCATTCCATCTGTATGCATTCATGGCAAATATGAGGGGCGCACCTATGCCGC
>CALWHG010000037.1 GCA_944380315.1 uncultured Lachnospiraceae bacterium | reverse complement strand
GAAGCTTCCGAAGTCCCTGGTGGCAGGACTACGTAACGGACTTCTCCTGGGCTCCGGCGATGTGGACGGAGAGCTCTATGACATGGTGCTCAGGGGCTTTTCCGATGAGGAGCTTGATGAGGCTGCTGCCTTCTATGATTATATAGAGGTGCTGCCTCCGGAAAACCTGAGCTACCTGATAAACAGTGACGAGTCTTACATATCCTCCATGAAGGATATAGAGGACATAACAAGGAGGCTCTGCGACTGTGCGGATCGTGTGGGCATACCAGCCTGTGCGGTAGGCGATGTGCATTTTGAGTCTCCCGGAGATGAGATATACAGAAAGATAATAAAATATTTTGAGTATTCCTCCAAGGGCCGCAAGAGCAGCTATGATGAGGAACGCTTTACGGCACCTCTGTACTTCAGGACCACGAAGGAGATGCTGGATGCATTTTCCTTCCTTGGGGAGGACCGGGCGAAAAAGATAGTCATTGACAACACCAGGCTCATAGCCGACATGTGTGAGACCATAGCGCCTGTGAGGCCTGACAAGAGGCCTCCCGTCATAGAAAACTCAGATGAGGATCTGAGGAAGATATGCTATGACAAGGCCCACGAGATGTACGGTGAGGTCATACCCGAGATAGTAAAGTCCAGGCTCGACACGGAGCTTGATTCCATCATAAAGAACGGGTATTCGGTGCTTTATATCATAGCCCAGAAGCTCGTATGGGATTCAAATGACCATGGCTATCTGGTAGGCTCGAGGGGCTCGGTCGGTTCTTCGCTCGTGGCTACCTTTGCAGGCATATCAGAGGTCAATCCTCTGCCAGCACATTATTACTGCAAAAAATGTCATTATTCGGATTTTGACAGCGAGACGGTCAGGGCCTATGCGGACAAGGCGGGCTGTGACATGCCGGATAAGGTATGTCCCGTTTGCGGGGAGCCTCTCGTAAAGGACGGCTTCAACATCCCCTTCGAGACCTTCCTGGGCTTCAAGGGCGACAAGGAGCCTGATATAGACCTTAACTTTGCAGGAGACTATCAGGCCAAGGCCCATGCCTATACTGAGGAGATCTTTGGAAAGGGACAGACCTTCAAGGCAGGCACCATAGGTACGGTGCAGCTGAAGACTGCCTACGGCTACGTGAAGCGTTACAATGAGGATCATGAGATGGCTGACATGAAGCGGGCAGAGGTGGAACGCCTCGCCATGGGCTGTACTGAGGTAAGGAGGACCACGGGACAGCACCCAGGAGGCATCATAGTACTTCCGCATGGTGAGGAGATAAATTCCTTCACTCCCATACAGCATCCTGCAAATGATGAAAAGAGCCCCATCACGACTCATTTTGATTATCACAGCATTGACCACAACCTGCTCAAGCTGGATATACTTGGAAAGGATGATCCTTCCATGCTGCGTATGCTGGAGGACATGACGGGCTTTGATCCCATGGACATACCCATAGGCGCCCCTGAGGTCATGGCCCTTTTCCAGGATACCTCCTCCCTGGGCATCACCCCTGAGGACATAGGCGGCACCAAGCTTGGCACACTGGCCATACCTGAGTTCAATACGGATTTCGCCATAAACATGCTTCTGGAGGCCAAGCCCAGATATGTCTCCGACCTGGTCCGCATAGCAGGGCTTGCCCACGGTACTGACGTGTGGATAGGAAACGCCAGGGATCTGATACAGAACGGCACCTGTACCATACAGACTGCCATCTGTAACCGTGACGATATCATGAACACCCTTATAGCCGACGGACTGGAGCCAGGCATGGCATTTTCCATCATGGAGGCAGTGCGTAAGGGCAAGTTCCCCAAGAACCCCAAGCATGATGAGTGGTGCGCGGAGATGCGCGCTCACGATGTGCCTGAGTGGTATATAGAGTCCTGCGAAAAGATCAAATACATGTTCCCCAAGGCTCATGCAGCTGCCTATGTGGTCATGTCCATACGTATGGGCTATTATAAGATACATTTCCCCAGGGAGTTCTATACTGCCTACTTTACTGTCAAGGGTACCGGCTTTGACTATGAAAAGATGGACTGCTCCCTGCCTGTGCTGAGACGCAACATGAGAGAGTTCAGAGAGTCCCATCAGGACCTTGGAAGGGATTCCACTGCAAATGACAAGCTTTTCCTCAGGGATATGAGAGTGGCAGAGGAGATGCTGGCCAGGGGCCTCGAGTTTGCTCCCATAGACATATACAAGGCAAAGGCCAGGGAGTTCACCATCACAGAGGACGGCAGGATCATGCCATCCTTCAACTCCATCCCGGGACTGGGAGACATAGCTGCCCAGTCCATAGAGGATGAGGCAAAGAAGGGCGAGTTCCTGAGCATGGAGGAGTTTATAGGCAGGACAAAGATAGGCAGGACAAATGCTGAACTCATAAAGGGTCTTGGCCTCCTTCGCAACATACCGGAGACCAACCAGCTGAGCATATTTGACCTTGTCGGATAAGCCTTTATGTACTATACTGTAGCTTGACTTTGATTTTGAAATGTTTATTAAGGAGAATGATCCATGTGTGGAATAGTAGGATATACAGGACATGAGGAGGCAGCGCCCATACTGCTTGCGGGGCTTAAGACTCTTGAGTACCGCGGCTATGATTCTGCGGGACTGGCAGTGCTTTCCGATGAGGGTGAGATCAATGTGATGAGGGCCAAGGGACGATTGGCTGTCCTCGAGGAGCGTACCGAGGGAGGAAAGCTCCTTCCCGGCAAATGCGGCATAGGCCATACCCGCTGGGCTACCCATGGAGAGCCCTCGGATGAAAATGCTCATCCCCAGTTCAGTGATGACCTGGCCGTGGTAGCAGTACATAACGGGATCATAGAGAACTATCAGGAGCTCAAGGACAAGCTTCTTAAAAATGGCTACAGCTTCCGTTCCGAGACCGATACGGAGGTGGCAGTCAAGCTGGTGGATTACTACTATAAGAAGTATTATGGTACTCCCATAGATGCCATCAACAAGGCCATGGTGCGTATACGCGGATCCTACAGCCTGGCTCTGCTCTTCAAGGATTATCCCGGCGAGATCTATGCAGCAAGGAAGGACAGCCCCCTTATATGCGGAAAATGTGAGGGCGCTGCACTGCTTGCCTCCGATCCCACTGCCGTGCTCAAGTATACAAGGGACATATATTATATAGGTGATCTTCAGGCTGCAAGACTGAAGGACGGAGAGCTTACCTTCTATGATCTCAATGGCGACGAGATCCAGATAGACCCAGTAAGGATAGACTGGGACGTGAAGGCTGCTGAAAAGGGCGGCTATGAGCACTTCATGATGAAGGAGATCCATGAGCAGCCCAAGGCCATCAGGGATACCCTCAGCTCTGTCCTGAGTGGAGATCTTACGGACCTCAGCTCCGGAGAGGTCAGCGATGACATGCTGAAGGACGTGGAGCAGATAAGCATCATAGGCTGTGGCTCAGCCTATCATGTAGGCGTGGTGGCATCATATGTCATAGAGGACCTTGTGGGCATACCTGTAAGGCTTGAGTTTGCCTCAGAGTTCCGCTATCGCAGGCCCGTGCTTCCCAAGGGAACACTTTGTGTCATCATAAGCCAGTCAGGCGAGACTGCGGACAGCCTGGCAGCCCTTCGCATGGCCAAGGAGCAGGGCTACCGCACTTTAGCCATAGTCAATGTGGTGGGCTCCTCCATAGCAAGAGAGGCTGATCATGTGCTCTATACTCATGCTGGGCCTGAGATAGCAGTGGCTACGACCAAGGCCTACAGTGCTCAGCTCATAGTATGCTATGCACTGGCCATAAGGCTTGCTTCAGTCAAGGGAGCCATAGATCAGGATGAGGAGAAGCGTCTCGTATCAGAGATCAGGTCCATACCTGACAAGATCGAGAAGATACTGGAGGATGACAGACGCATCCAGTGGTTTGCATCCAAGTTTGCAAATGCCCAGGACATGTTCGTCATAGGAAGGGGCATAGACTATGCCATAGGCATGGAAGCCAGCCTCAAGATGAAGGAGGTAAGCTATATCCATTCCGAGTCCTATGCGGCTGGAGAACTCAAGCATGGTACCATCAGTCTGCTCGAGGAGGGTACGCTGGTCATCGGCATCATGACTCAGCCTGGTATATATGAAAAGACTCTCAGTAACATGGTGGAGTGCAAGAGCCGTGGAGCATATCTCATGGGGCTTACGACTCCTGACCATGCGGACATAGAGGATACCGTAAGCTTTGCGGTATATGTGCCTGAGATAGATCCTCATTTTTCTGCCAGCCTGGCAGTAGTGCCCATGCAGCTCATGGGATATTATCTGTCTGTCTCAAAGGGCCTTGATGTGGACAAGCCCAGGAACCTGGCCAAGTCAGTGACTGTTGAATAAGTTATATATACGGATATAACCTTTTGTTATATGACGGAGCTGTTTTATCTTACAGCTCCGTATTTTTATACAATTACTGGACAGTCCCATACGGATGTGCTAATATCCACTGGTCGGATCGCGGATCCTGATAATAAGTATTATTGTGTCTGGCTATGTCGTGTCGGCTTTTTAGCTCACAGGCCATTCATGGGAGATCAAAGACATGTCGCTATTCCTTATAGCTCTGAATAAGATAATACAGCTGTTCCTCATTATCATAGTAGGATTTATATGCAGAAGATGCGGAGTCGTGGGAGAGGGGGCCAGAAAGCAGCTTACGGCAGTACTTATGAACGTGGTCCTGCCCTGTGTCATAGTCGATTCCTTCCTGTCAGAGGAGAGCTCCTCCTTCGGAAGCCTAGCACTTCGGGGCATAGTTCTTGTATGTATCATCTACGCCGTGACCATCATCCTGGCACAGCTTCTCATACGCAGATCAAAGGATCCCGGTCCTCAGAAGGATCCGGCTCCAGTCGAAAGACTCAGCATAGTATTTTCAAATACAGGCTTCCTTGGCATACCGCTTCTGTCGGCGGTCTACGGCGAGACAGGCAAGTTCTGTGCCATACTGGCCATGATCATGTTTTATTTCTTTTTCTGGACCTATGGTGCATTTTCCCTGAGCAGCAAGGCCGATCCAAAGGAGATGATAAAGCAGCTGCTTTCGCCGTCGCTGATAGCCGTACTTATATCTGCGGTCATGCTCATGCTGTCAGTAAAGTTTCCCGCCATTCTGGCAGAGCCCATAGCCTCCATAGGGGCCATGAACTCACCCTTTGCCATGATAGTTACGGGCATAACCCTGGCTGAGAGTGACCTTCAGAAGCTTTTTACCTTCAGAGTGTTCAAGGCTTCCATGTACAAAAATATCCTTGTGCCGCTGGCCCTGGCCGTAGTTTTTATGGTGCTGGGACAGCTCGATGAGATAGGCATATCCTTCCTGACTACGGCTGCATGCCCTACAGCGGCTCTGGTTCCCATGATGGCCCTTCAGTATGATTATGACGGCCAGCTGCCCTCAGGCATATTTACCATGAGCACCGTGCTCTCCATGGCCACGCTGCCACTGTATATCTACGGACTCAGCGCACTTGCAAGCATCTGATATTTCATGTATAATAACTGAATTATGAAGCATTTCGGCAGACAGACAGCCTGCCGATTTTTTGAGTGAAACAAGGAGGGCGCATGCCTAAAAATACTTACAACGCCGATTCCATAACCGTACTTGAAGGCCTTGATCCTGTAAGGAAAAGGCCGGGCATGTACATAGGCTCAGTAGGACAGAGAGGCCTCAACCATCTGATATATGAGATACTCGATAACTCGGTGGATGAGCATATGGCAGGCTACTGCGATACCATATATGTCACTATCCATGAGGACAATTCCTGCACCGTAAAGGACAATGGAAGAGGACTTCCGGTGGACCTTCATAAGAAGGGCGTCTCCGCAGAGAGAGTCATACTGACCACCCTCCATGCTGGTGGCAAGTTCGATGATACCAACTACAAGACCTCAGGAGGACTCCATGGAGTAGGCTCCTCGGTGGTAAATGCACTTTCAAAGCTCATGGAGGTCAAGGTATCAAGGGATGGCTGTGTCTACTACGACTCATATGAGAGGGGCATCCCCACCACCAAGCTTACCAAGGGCATGCTTCCCATCATATCAAAGACGAAGGAAACTGGTACAGAGATACATTTCCTTCCCGATGATGAGATATTTGAGAAGACGGTATTCAAGGAGGATGCGGTAAAATCAAGGCTTCATGAGACCGCATATCTCAATCCCGAGCTTACCATATACTATGAGGACCAGAGGCCTGCGACCGCGGAAACAGTAGTATTTCATGAACCTGAGGGCATAAAGGCCTATGTGGCAGAGCTCAACAGTGGTCAGGAGGCAGTGACTCCCATCATCTATTTCAAGGACGAGCTGTCAGGCTCACAGCTCGAATGCTGCATACAGTTCGTCGATGCCTTTGAGGAAAACATACACGGCTTCTGCAACAACATATATACCCAGGAGGGTGGTACTCACATAACGGGCTTCAAGACCCGCTTCACCCAGCTCATAAACATGTATGCCAGGCAGCTCGGCATACTGAAGGAAAAGGATCAGAACTTTACCGGAGCCGATACCAGGAACGGCATGACCTGTGTCCTGGCACTCCGTTATCCCGACCCCATATTTGAGGGTCAGACAAAGACCAAGCTGGCCTCCGCAGATGCGGCTCAGATCACGGCTCAGATAACAGGCGAGAAGCTGGAGCATTATTTTGACCGCAACCTGGAGACCATAAAGGCGATCATAAGCTGCGCAGAAAGGTCAGCCAAGATCAGGAAGCAGGAGGAAAAGGCCAAGACCAACCTCCTTGGCAAGTCCAGGTTCAGCTTTGATTCAAACGGCAAGCTGAAGGTATGCACCTCCAGAGATCCTGAAAAATGTGAGATATTCATAGTAGAGGGAGACTCTGCCGGCGGCTCCGCCGGTATGGGGCGCAACAGGGAATTCCAGGCCATCCTGCCCATACGAGGTAAGATACTCAACGTGGAGAAGGCCTCCATGGACAAGGTCCTTGCAAATGCTGAGATCAGGACCATGATAAACTCCTTCGGCTGCGGATTTTCCGAGGGCTATGGCAACGATTTTGACATATCCAAGCTCCGCTACGGAAAGATCATACTCATGACCGATGCGGACGTGGACGGAAGCCATATAGACACGCTGCTGCTGACATTCTTCTACAGATTCATGCCGGAGCTCATAAAGGCAGGGCATATATACATTTCCATACCTCCCCTTTATTTGGTCACTCCGAAGAAAAAGAGTGAGGAGCCCATGTATCTTTATGATGACAAGGAGCTGTCCCGCTATCAGAAGAGCCACAGCTCTGACAGCTACGACCTGAAGCGCTTTAAGGGACTGGGAGAGATGGATCCCCCTGATCTGTGGGCCACCACCCTGGATCCTGAGAGGAGAGTGCTCAAGCAGGTCAATATAGAGGATGCACGCATGGCATCAGAGGTCACGGAGATGCTCATGGGCACCGATGTGGCTCCCAGACGTGATTTCATATACAAACATGCCCATGAGGCAGAGATAGATACCTGATAAAGAGGATATATATGCCTGAGACCATACTTAAAACCGAATACAGTGAGGAGATGCAGAAATCCTATCTGGACTATTCCATGTCCGTCATAACCTCTAGGGCGGTGCCCGACATAAGGGACGGACTGAAGCCTGTCCAGCGAAGGCTCCTCTATGACATGGATACCCTGCATGTCAACCATGATAAGAAGGAGATGAAGTCCGCCCGTATAGCAGGAGACTGCATGGGACGCTTCCATCCTCATGGAGACGGCTCCATCTATGATACCATGGTCGTCATGTCCCAGGACTTCAAGCGCTCCATGCCCCTGGTGGACGGAAAGGGCAACTTTGGCTCCATAGAGGGAGACGGAGCTGCCGCCTATCGTTATACGGAGGCCAAACTCACCCGGTTTGCTGATGAGGTATATCTGCGGGATACGGACAAGTCCGTGGATTTCGTACCGAACTATTCAAATACGGAGCCTGAGCCGGTGGTGCTCCCGGTGCGCATACCAAACTTCCTTTTAAACGGATCCGAGGGTATAGCGGTCGGCATGATCACCTCCACCCCATGTCACAACCTTTCTGAGCTGTGCGACCTGTGCGCAGCTTTTGTGAACGATCCTGACATGTCCATAGACGATATGCTTGAGATCATGCCCGGACCTGATTTTCCTACCGGCGGTATCATAGCTAACAAGTCCGACCTTAAGGAGATCTATACCACAGGCACCGGCAGGATACGTATAAGAGGCAGGCTGGAGCTTCAGCCCGGCAGGAGACGTTCTGATAAGGACAAGCTCTGTGTGACTGAGATCCCCTATACCATGATAGGCAGCGGCATAGGCAAATTCATGTCTGATACTGCTCAGCTGGTTGAGCAGAAGCTGCTTCCCGAGATAACCGACATAGGAAATGCCACCTCTTCTGACGGAGTGAGCATATTCCTGGAGCTTCGCAAGGATGCGGATGTGGAGAGGATATCCAACATCCTTTATAAAAAGACCAAGCTGGAGGACAGCTTCCCTGTCAACATGTTGGCCATATCCGATGGCAGGCCAGAGGTCATGAGCCTTCCTTCCATACTCAGCGCCTGGCTTTCGTTCCAGCACGATATCATAACCAGGAAGTATAAGGAGCTGCTCCGCAAGGAGGAGGACAAAAAGGAGATACAGGAGGGCCTCATAGCCGCCTGCAACATCATAGACCTGGTCATAGCAGTCATCAGAGGCGCCAGGAAGCGTCAGGATGCTGAAAACTGTCTGGTAAATGGAGATATCTCCGGCATAGCCTTCAAGGACAGAGAGCTTAAGGAGCAGGCCAGGAGCCTTTCCTTCACAAAGCGGCAGGCAGACGCCATACTGGAGATGAGGCTCTATAAGCTCATAGGTCTGGAGATCCTGGAGCTTGAAAAGGAATACAGGAAGACAGTCAAGGCCGTAAAGGAATACAGGCAGATCATAGGAGACAGCGGCAAGAGGGATGAGCTTATAAAGGCAGACCTCATGGATATCAGGACCAGGTTTGGCTATCCCCGCAGGACTGAGCTCTGTGATCTCTCTGACGTGGTCATCGAGGAAAAGAAGATAGAAGAGCAGCCCACCGTATTTGTCATGGACAGGCTGGGCTACTGCAAGCTGATAGACGAGTCAGCCTTTGAGAAGAACAGAGAGGCCGTAGAGGGAGAGAACAGATATATCATAAGGACCCTCAACACTGACACCCTGCTCATATTTACGGACAAGGGACAGCTGCATCGTCTGAGACTGCTTTCAGTTCCCCAGAAGAGACCGAGAGACAAGGGAGTGCCTCTGGATAATCTGACCAGGCTCGATACCTCCAAGGAGGAGATACTTTTCATCTCCTCAGCCTCAGAGCTTGCAGACTGCAATCTGATGTTCGTCACGGAGGGTGGACTCATAAAGCAATCTCCTTCAGAGGAATTTGAGACAAATCAGAGGATGGTGGCCTCCACAAAGCTTGACGAAGGCGACAGACTCATTTGTGTGGAGCCCATAAGGGAGATAGGACAGAATACTGTGGCATGCTGGACCGAGGGAGGATATTTCCTGAGATTTGCCCTGGATGATGTGCCCATACTCAAGAAAAATGCAAAGGGCGTCAGGGCCATGAGGCTCAAGTCTGATGACAGACTTATGGGTGCCTGCGTCATAAAGGATGATCCCGTGGTGAACTATAAGGGCAGGGACATACATCTGCACCTCCTCAAGATAGGGCTCAGAGGCAGCACCGGCACGAAGCAGAGAGCCTGATTTATGGAAAATTCCTTTTGAGAAGGCCCGGATATCGTCCTTCGATAAACATTGTTTATAAACTTTTTTAATTGGATCATAAAAACAGTTACATTATTATTTTTTTGTGCTATCATACATAGAAGTATATAAGATGTATGAGATGTGAGGAAGACAGTATGAAGAAAGTTGAGGCTCGCTCGGTCCTTCTTCTTGACCTGGACCATAGCCTGGCGGCTCCACTCTTTGCCGCCCATGATCTTCCCTGGGAAGTGCTTCCTCTTATAAAGCAGTTCATCATCAGTCTGGGAGCCAGCCTCCCTGCTGATGAATATGAGCATCCGGCAGAGGATATATGGATCCATAAGGATGCTCATGTTTACACCTCGGCTTATATAGCCGGACCCTGCATCATAGGAGCCAGGACAGAGGTGAGACACTGCGCGTTCATAAGAGGATCCGCTCTCATAGGTGAGGACTGTGTTGTAGGCAATTCCACAGAACTTAAAAATGTCATACTTTTCGACCATGTTCAGGTCCCCCACTACAATTATGTGGGCGACTCCATACTTGGATACTATGCCCATATGGGGGCAGGGAGCATCACCTCAAATGTCAAGAGCGACAAGCAGCTCGTGAAGGTGCATTTTGAGGACGGAGACATGGACACTGGCCTGAAGAAATTCGGGGCAGTCATAGGAGACCACGTGGAGGTTGGCTGCGGATCGGTGCTGAACCCCGGCACCGTTGTAGGCAGAGATACCAACATCTATCCACTTTCCAGCGTCAGATCTGCGGTTTCCAGAGGAAGCATATATAAGGCTGCATCTGAGATCGCAAGAAAACACTGACACGGGTCATAAGGAGGCTTTTATGAAGAAGCTTTGTGACAATGTTTATGAATTCACACATCCTCTGATCCAGCACAAGATCACCATGCTGAGGGACAAAAATACGGGTACCAATGAGTTCCGCAAGATAGTGGAGGAGATAGGCATGCTAATGGGCTTTGAAGCCCTGGCGGATCTGCCCACGGTGGATGTGGAGGTCGAGACTCCCATAGAGACCTGCATGAGTCCTGTCATAGCAGGCAGGAAGCTGGCCATAGTCCCCATACTGAGGGCCGGACTTGGCATGGTCCCCGGACTCCTTGCCCTTACTCCTACCGCCAAGGTGGGACACATAGGCATGTATCGGGACGAGGAGACTCATGAGCCCCATGAGTATTTCTGCAAGCTTCCCAGGCCCATAGAGGAGAGGACCATAGTAGTCACGGATCCCATGCTGGCCACCGGCGGCTCGGCAGTCGACGCCGTCACCCTCATTAAGCAGCATGGAGGAAGGCACATCAAGTTCCTTTCCATCATAGCCGCTCCGGAGGGAGTCAAAAGGCTTCACGAGGCTCATCCTGATGTGGAGCTCTATATAGGACATCTGGACAGATGTCTGAACGAGGCTGCCTATATCTGCCCCGGACTCGGAGATGCAGGCGACCGTATATTCGGAACCAAATAAGTCAAAAAAGCGCACCGGAGTGAGGAATATTTCATAAAGGTGCTCTTTAATTGGATAAACTCATTTTAAAGATGGCAGGTAATATTTATGATCAGAATCATCAGACACAGTTTAAGGGAGTATAAGACTCCCGCTATCATGACTATGGTGCTTGTCATAGTGGAGGGCATACTTGAGTGTATGATACCCTTTACCATAGCACAGCTCATCACAGGCATAAGAGCTGCAGACATGGCACTGATCCAGAAGTACGGACTCGTCCTCATATGTCTTGCAGTCTTTTCACTGCTCACGGGTGCAGGAGCCGGCTTTGCAAGCGCCGATGCGGTCACCGGCCTTTCCAGGAACCTTAGGAAGGATATGTTTGCAAAGATCCAGACATTTTCCTTTGAGAACATAGACAAGTTCTCCACACCCTCCATCGTGACCAGACTTACCACTGACGTCATGAACGTACAGCAGTCCTTCATGATGATCATACGTATGGTCATGAGGGCCCCGGTCATGATCATATTTGCTACGATCATGTCCTTCAGGATATCGAGCGAGATATCCATGCTGTTCCTTGGCCTCATACCTGTAGTGGCCATAGCTCTTTTCTCCATCGTAAAGCTGGTCATGCCCATATTCAGAAGGGCCTTCCACAAGTACGATGACCTCAATGCTTCCATAGAGGAGGACGTAGAGGGTATAAGAGTAGTAAAGGCCTATGTCCATGAGGACCTTGAGATCAAGAAGTTTGAGAAGGCCTCTGGAAACCTGAGAAATGACTTTACAAAGGCGGAGCGCATACTGGCCTGGAACATGCCCATACTTCAGCTCTGCATATATTCAGTCATCACCGTCGTGCTTTACCTCGGCTCCATGACCATCATAGAGTCTCAGGGACTGAAGCTCAATGTAGGCGGCATCTCGTCCATAGTTACCTACGGCATGCAGATCCTCATGAGCCTCAACATACTTTCCATGGTATTTACCATGATATCCATGTCCATGGAGTCTGCTGAGCGTATCGAGGAGATACTTGATGAGGAGCCCAGGATCAAGGATCCCGCTGAGCCGGTATTTGACGTGGCAAACGGAGCAGTTGATTTTGAAAATGTCTACTTTGCCTATGGACCCAATTCAGCTGACGTGCTGAAAAACATCGACCTCCACATAGCCTCAGGCGAGACCGTGGGTATAGTCGGAGGCACAGGCTCCTCAAAGACCACACTTATAAGCCTCATATCAAGGCTTTATGATGTGACAGCCGGCCGTGTAAGAGTAGGCGGCAGAGATGTAAGGGAGTACGACCTGGCAGCACTGAGGGATGCAGTTTCAGTCGTCCTTCAGAAGAACGTGCTGTTTTCAGGCACCATAAAGGACAACATGCGCTGGGGCAACAAGGAGGCTACTGACGAGGAGATCATCGAGGCCTGCAAGCTTGCTCAGGCAGATGAGTTCATAAGCACCTTCCCCAAGGGCTATGATACCTATATAGAGCAGGGCGGCACCAACGTATCTGGCGGTCAGAAGCAGAGGCTCTGTATCGCAAGGGCACTTCTCAAGAAGCCCAAGGTCCTCATACTTGATGACTCTACCAGTGCTGTAGATACCTATACTGATGCGCTTATCAGAAAGGCCTTCAGGGAATATCTTCCCAGCACTACCAAGATCATCATAGCCCAGAGGATATCCTCCGTACAGGACTGTGACCGTATCATAGTCATGCACAATGGAGAGATCAACGGCATAGGCACCCACGATGAGCTCCTTAAGAGCAATGAGATCTATCGTGAGGTCTATGAATCCCAGCAGAGGAAGGCGGTGGAAGAATAATGAGCAAGCAGGAAAGAAAATCCAAGACAGCCATGGGCTGGGTATTTTCAGAGATCTTCAAGACTTATCCCAGGCTCATGCCCATAACCATAGTCTGCATACTTGTAAGTGCCGGCATAACTGCCATGCCTTCCATCTTCATGGAAAACATATTTGGCATAGTTGAGAGCGGACTTGAGGCCGGAGAAGACTGGTCAGTAGTAGGACAGAAGGTAGTGCCTTACGTGGTACTGCTCGGAAGCCTCTATGGACTGTCCATACTCATAGCATCATTTTATCAGCAGTCAATAGCCATCATGGGACAAGGCTCCCTCATGGCCATACGTAATCAGATGTTTGCTTCCATGCAGAAGCTGCCCATCAGATACTTTGACACCCACAAGCACGGCGATATCATGAGCTATTATACAAACGACGTAGATATGCTCCGTCAGCTCATAGCTCAGGTCATACCCCATGCACTGGTACAGGGCACCATACTTATTTGCGTGTTCTTCATCATGCTGTATTACAGCATACCCCTGGCTGTCATAGTTGTAGGCGGCTCCATCATCATGACTATTGTGTCACGAAAGTTCGGACATATGTCATCCATGCACTTCATACGCAACCAGAAATATATGGGTGCCATGGAGGGATATATCCAGGAGATGATGAACGGACAGAAGGTCGTAAAGGTCTTCAATCATGAGGATGAGGCCCTGAAGGGCTTTGTGGAGATATCCGACAAGTTCTACAATGAGTCCAGGAACGGTAACCGTTTTGCAAACATGCTCATGCCCCTGGTCGGAAACATGGGTAATATCATATACGTGGCAGTTGCCTTCATGGGAGGCTGGTTCATGCTTACAGGCTTCACCAATGTGAGCCTCAGCGGATCTCCTTTCAGCATAGCCATAGTAGTTGCCTTCCTGCAGATGACCAGGCAGTTCTCCAACAACGTGACCCAGATATCCAGCCAGCTTGGCTTCGTCATCATGGCCATGGCAGGTGCTGACCGTATATTCACCCTTGTCAGTGAGGAGCCTGAGGTGGATGATGGTTATGTAGAGCTGGTAAATGCCACAGAGAAGGACGGTCAGCTCATAGAGACCAAGGAGAGGACAGGCATATGGGCCTGGAAGCATCCTCATCACGATGGCACTCTTACCTATACGAAGCTCGAAGGTGACGTAAGGTTCGTAGATGTGGATTTCGGATATACGCCTGAGAAGATAGTGCTCCATGACATATCCCTTTATGCGGAGCCTGGTCAGAAGGTAGCCTTCGTAGGAAGCACAGGTGCCGGAAAGACCACCATCACCAACCTTATAAACAGGTTCTATGACATACCTGACGGAAAGATCCGTTATGATGGTATCAACATAAACAAGATGAAGAAGTCGGCACTTCGCCGCTCGCTTGGTATGGTGCTTCAGGACACCAACCTGTTCACCGGTACCATCATGGACAACATCCGCTACGGAAATAT
>CALWHG010000036.1 GCA_944380315.1 uncultured Lachnospiraceae bacterium | reverse complement strand
AGCCTTCTCTCCCACCTCGGGCCTGGCTCCAGCACCAAGTCCCTTGGTAAGCTTCTCTCCAATCTGTATAAGTGTAGGCGCCTTGCAGAACTGCAGGGCCTGTTTATCGGTATTGACTCCTACGAACTCGACTCCGGCCACGTTTTCATCAATCATGCGATTGACTGCATTGTTACCGGCTCCGCCTATGCCTACTACGATGATCCTCGCAGCAGCCTCTGCTTCCGGAATCTTTATTTCTAACATCTCTTTACCGCCTTCCTGTTATCGATTCTATATAAATATAAGCCCTGTATAATGATTTTTCAAGCATTTTCAGGTCCTAAACTTTACGAATTTCTTATCTCAGCTTGAGACTTACGTCTCCGTCTCTGTCTGTCTCGCTGTAGGTGCTCAGATCCAGGGTGCCGCTGAGCCCCCTTTCCTTTATCTCCGGAAGTATGTCGCTGAGCACCAGTATCTTGGCATCCATGTCCTGATCCGGACCCAGCTCCACCACTATATCTCCACCGGTCAGCACTATGGAGGCATATCCCCTGGCATCAAAATCTATGGTATCGCTCTCTATGTCATGGGCATCCAGCTGCTGGGTGATGTTCATGATCTCCGAAAATACCCCATCGTCCTCTATGGGCAGCCTTTTGTTCAGCACTATATGCCCGAACTGAAGGCCAGTCACCTCCGGCACTCCCTCGAGCCTTTCCGTGCTGTTTTCCACTATGATGCCGTCCCTGTCAAAATACATGTAGCTGCTCATATAGGTAAGACAGCCCACTATGGTCTTTTCATATACTATAAGGTCGCAGGAGAAGGGGCTCCTGAACCTGATGTCATAATCCTGTATGAAGGGAAGCTCCTTATGCTCCATGAGCTTGTCCTGCAGGAAACACAAAAGGGAATTACGATCATAGGGATCATCAAATATCATATCCTTTATCTCATCGGAGGTATAGGTCTCGTTCCCTATGACATTTATATCGGTGATCCTGACGCTCACTGCTGCCAGCAGCACCAGAAAAAGGAGGATCAGTGACCATATCCTGAGCCATCTGCCTGCTCCTCCTTCCTTTTCATATCCATAGTCCTCCGAAGAGACATTTTCATCTATGCTGTTTTTTTCAAATCTCCTTATGGTCAAATATGTCTGCTTCCTTATGAATCCGTAAGTATCTCATGTGAAACCGCCAGAGCTATGCCTATCTCTCCAAGGGTACAGAGGACCGCCGAGCCTCCGTAGCTTATAAATGGAAGGGTGACTCCCGTGTTGGGTATGAATCCCGTGACCACGGCTATGTTCAGTATGACCTGTATGCTTATGTGGGCCATGACTCCCACACACAGCATGGAGCTGAACAGATCCCTTGCATAACGGGCTATGTCATAAAGCCTGAAGATGATGAAAAGGTAGACCGTCACCACCAGGAAGGCTCCCACAAAGCCAAGCTCCTCACATATGATAGAGAAGATCATATCGTTCTGGGCCTCCGGCAGTGCGCCGAACTTCTGTATGCTCTCTCCCAGCCCTTTTCCCATCAGTCCGCCTGAGCCTATGGCATAAAGCCCCTGAAGGGTCTGGTAGGCATCATCCGGGAACTGCTCAGGGCAGGCCCAGGCTAAGATACGTCTGAGCCTGTAGTTGACCTCCTCTATGTTGACTATGCCCCTCATCTCCACTATATAGGCAGTCAGAGGCTTGGCAACTATCAGGGCCACGATCCCGGCTATGCCCACGAACACGAACAGCTTCCAGTTCTTGCTGCCCACGAAGTACATGACAAAGCATATGCCGAACATGATTATGCCCGAGCTCAGGTTCTCCATCATGATCAGAAAAGAGGGGATGCCCACATATAGCAGTATCCTCCAGTTCTTCCTGAACCTGCCTATGGCAAAGCCCTTCCTGTCCACCATGGCTGCCATGAACATGATGATGGCCACCTTGGCTATCTCCGCCGTCTGTATGGATACGCCGCCTATCCTGAGCCATCTGGTGGCTCCATGGGATGAGGCTCCCACCAGCAGAGTAAGCAGGGTAAGGAAGGTGGTGACCGCCAGGGCAGGCACAGCCAGCGCCCTGAGGGCCCTGATCACCAGGCCGCTCATGAGAGAGCAGACCAGTATGGCAAAAAATCCCGCTCCTCCTATGATCAGCTGTCTCTTGAAATAGTAGTCATGAGGCTGGCCGTCCATCATGGCAGTGTACTGGGAGCTCGAGTATACCATGAGCAGGCCTATGGTAAATATGGCAAGCACTGCTATGAGCAGATAAAAATCATAATACCTGTGTACCCTGGGGGCCGCCTTGGCAGCGGCCTGGGGTGCAGGAGCCGCTGCGGCCACGGTCTGGGCCTGCCGGTTCCTCTCAGGCTTCATCTGAGGCCTTCGTCCCGATGGCTGTACTTGCTGCTGGGCCTGTCTCTGGGGCCCCTGCTTATGATTCCTGTGCTGATCTATGGCAGTGACGGAGGTCCTCAGCTTGCCCTTGCCCACATCATAGGCAGGCTCGGACTGTCTTTCCGCAGTCCTTGAAGGGCCGGGCCTCTGCCCGGTCCTAACCCCGCCCTTTGATCTGTTAACTGCATTTTTATCTTTCTTCTTCGCAGCCATATCGGGCTAAGTCCTGCCTCCTTTCAACGTCTCATCAGGGCTCCGGGCTCCATGTCTCAGAGCTCATTTACACATTTCTTGAATATATCGCCCCTCTGCTCGTAGCTTTTGAACATGTCCCAGCTTGCGCAGGCAGGGCTCAGGAGCACATAGTCTCCCTCATCCGCATAAGAGGCACAGGCCTTCACGGCCTCCTCCATATCGTCAGCATACATTATATCATCAAAGCCATATCTCTTGCAGCATTCAGCTATCTTGTCCCTGGTCTCCCCCAGCAGTATGAGGTATTTTACCTTGCCCGGGAAAAGGCTTACCCAGTCGTCATACTCTGCATGCTTGTCATAGCCGCCTCCTATGAGGAGTACAGGGCCCGGCATGGCCTTGAGGGCCTGTATGGCTGCATCGGGATTGGTGCCCTTTGAGTCATTATAATATCTGACTCCGCTCCGCTCCCTGACAAATTCTATCCTGTGCTCCACCGCAGTAAATTCCTTGAGAGCCTTTACTACGCTGGTTATGGGCACTCCCATCTTGAGTCCCACGGCTGCGGCAGCCATGACATTTTCATAATTATGTCTGCCCAGGAGCTTGAGCTCATGCACATCAACCAGCTCCGTCACCGTATTTTTGTCCCTCAGGAAAATGCCGTCATCCTCCAGGTAGAGGCATTCTCCCTTTTCTGGTCTCTCACCGGAGGTGAACCATATGACCTGAGGCTTCAGCTCCTTACTCATGCCAAATTCCCGGAGCACCGGGTCCCCATAGTTCAGCACCACATAGTCATCCATGGTCTGATTCATGGTTATGGCTTCCTTGCATCTTATATAATTCTCCATGGTACCATGGCGATCGAGATGGTCGGGAGTTATGTTGAGTATGGCGCTGACCTGAGGGTGAAAGTCCATGATCGTCTCCAGCATGAAGGAGCTGACCTCCACCACCGTCACAGAGTCGTCGGTGGTGCTCAGAGCCTCAGCTGAAAATGGCTCTCCTATGTTTCCAGCCACATGCACGTCCTCATAATGGGTCTTGAGTATGGCGCCTATAAGCGCCGTCGTGGTCGTCTTGCCGTTTGTCCCGGTGACCGCACACAGTCTGCCCTTTGAAGCCTGATAGGCAAGCTCCAGCTCACCTATGACAGGTATCTTCTCCTTATCCAGTACCTTAATGAAATCAGCACCAAGGGGTATACCCGGGCTCACTATGGCCAGGTTCACCCCCACGAGCTGAGAGGGATAAAGCCTGCCCCTTATGAGCTCCACCTCATCCCTCGGTCCGAAGTCTGCCAGCACCTGGGCCTCATCGGTCTCAGGATCGCTGTTATAGAGTATGACCTCTCCTCCTCTTTGAAGCACCATATGAGCCGCAGCCAGACCGCTCTTGCCCGTGCCGGCTATAAATATCTTCCTCCCGTCCTGCATCTTTTCCTCCGCAGATGATCAAATATATATGATGATACCCAAAAGCGAGATGAGCGAGAGCAGCAGGGTCACTATGGTGAATGCCGCCACTATCCTCGTCTCGGAATTGCCCAAAAGCTCAAAGTGATGATGTATGGGGGCCATCCTGAAGAAGCGCTTGCCCCCAGTCCTCTTGAAATATGCCACCTGTATGATGACTGATACCACCTCTATGAGGTAGATGAAGCCTACTATGATAATATAGAGCTCCATACCCATGACTACGGCAGCTCCTGCCACGAAGCCTCCGAGGGCCAGGGATCCGGTATCCCCCATAAACACCTTTGCAGGGTAGACATTGTAGAGCAGGAAGCCCAGCAGTGCTCCGCATACGGAAGCTGCGGCTATGCTCATGCCCGAGCCGTAAACGAGGGCCACTACTGCAAAGAAGCCTGCCACCACTGCAGTGACCGAGCTGCAGAGCCCATCCAGTCCGTCGGTGAAATTGACACCGTTGTCAGTGCCAAGCACTGTCAGCACCACCAGGGGAAGATAGAGATATATGGGAAGCTCCAGCGAAAATACCGCATCCTCCCCAATGCCCATGAAGGGGATCCATATCCTTCCGCCCGCACTGCTGTGGCTGAATGCAAACAGGCCAAAGACCACAGTGCACAGAAGCTGAAGCACCAGCTTCTGAAGGGGCTTTAGCCCCTCAGAATGATGTCTCTTTATCTTTATGAAATCATCAAGGAAGCCTATCATACCAAAGGCAAAGCTCAGGAAGGTGACCAGCAGGGCCTCACTGTCCATTCCGTAACCCACGAGGCAGAGAAGCACTGAAGCAGCCATGGCCAGCACTATGAATATGCCTCCCATGGTAGGTGTGCCCTGCTTCTTGAGATGGGCCTGTGGTCCGTCATCCCTTACCTCCTGTCCAAATTTGAGCCTGTGGAGCAGGGGTATGAACCAGGGTGCCAGAAGGTTCGTAAGTACGAATGCCGTAAAAAGAGCACCCACGGTATATATAAGCAAGCTGTGTTCTTTCATCATAAGCATCTCCATTATGAGGGCGGAGCGGAATCGATATCGGTGATCCCTCCGTTATCTGCTTCAGTGACCTGTGTCTCAGCTTCGGGCTCGGCCACCTCCATGCCCGCCTCTATCATGATGTCCGTAAGGCTGTCGGGAAGCTCTCCCGCACCATCATCTCCCTGAATGTACTCATCTCTCGCAGGAGGGCGTGTCTCGCCTATGGTCTCAGGCTGAGTCTCGCTGTCTGACTCCCTGTCCTCATCCCGAGTCTGAGTCGCTGTTTCACCGGAGCCGCCGGTCGTCTCCTCAGTCTCTCCGCTCTGGGACTCGCCGGTCTGTCCCTCTCCTGAGCCTGCCTCTGCTCCCTCAGTCTCGGGGAGAGCTATCTCAGGTCTGTATTCGGAGCCGTCCACTCCTTCGGGATAGCTGCCCACCATGGGAAGTATCTCACCCATGATGTTTGAAAATATCTCTGATGCAAAGGAGCTGTGGGCCTGCTCCTGTCTCACAAGATCAGGCTGATCTATGACCACATAGCAGAGCAGCTGGGGATCCTCAGCGGGAGCATAGCCGCAGAAGCTTACCAGATAGTTCTCGTCCGCTCTGGGGAGCTTCTCCGCAGTACCTGTCTTTCCTCCCACATGATAGCCTGCTACCGCAGCCGCTCCACCGGTACCGGTCTCAACGGTCTCAAAGAGAGCATTTTTAATGAAGTCACAGGTGGACTCCGATACGGTCTCTCTCACCAGCTCAGGTTCATAATCCTTTACTATGGTACCATTTTCATCCAGTATGCGGCTGACCACATGAGGCTTATAATAGCTTCCTCCGTTTATGATCGAACAGTATGCCGCCGCCATCTGTATCATGGTACAGGTGTAGTTCTGTCCAAAGGATCTTGTGGCCAGATCTACCCTTCCTATCTCTCCGTCCAGACCCAGTCCCAGTCCCTCCGCAGGAAGGTCTATGCCCGTGGTCTCTCCGAAGCCGAAGATATGCTCATACTTGAGGAACAGATCCTCTCCCTCATCCAGGGCTATCTCCATCATGACCACGTTGCAGGAATTGGTTATGCCTCCGGTCACATCCAGAGGACCGTGACCGTTCCTGTTGACGCAGTTTATCCTCCAGGTATGTCCGCTTCCGGAAAACTGAAGGTTGCCCTCACAGAGGAAGGTATCCGTAGGAGATATGACTCCCTCCTCCAGAGCACCTGCCACCGTAAATATCTTCTGGGTAGAGCCGGGCTCATAGGCATCGCTCACACAGAAGTTCCTCCATATCTGGTTCCAGGCAGCCACCTGTCCGAGACTCATGATCTGGCTCCTGTCATAAAGCTCAGGCACCTGCTCTGCAGTCAGCTTGGGAGCGTCAGGATTCTTGGATCTGTAATCATATATGCATTCCTGTATGCCAAGCTCATAGATCTCCTCATCCGTAAAGCCCTCAGTGGTACGGGGCGAGTTGAGATCGTAACGGTCACTGTCCGCCATGGCAAGCACCTCTCCCGTATTGGGGTCCATGACTATGACCGCCGCCTCCAGGGAGCCTATGCCATCCTGCCACTGCTTTATGTATTTTTCCACCACGCTCTGGATGTTTGCATCTATGGTCAGCACCAGGGTGTTTCCGTTTTCTGCCGGCTTTATGACCCTTTCCAGATCTGCCTCATCGTTGAGGTATCCGTACTCCCTGCCGTTGGTGCCTGTCAGCTGATCATTATAATACTGCTCCACTCCTCCAGTACCGGTAGAGCCGTCTGCAGAGGCAAAGCCTATGACATTGCAGGCCAGTGAGCCGTAGGGATATTTCCTGTTGTAGTCATCCTCAAACCATACTCCCTTTATCTGGTTCTTCCTGGTCTCCGGATCCTCGCTCTTTAGGAATGCGGCGTTCTGCTCCTCCACATAGGCCTCAAAGCCCTGTCTCTGGTCATAGCTTATGTATCTCTGATATCTCACGTAGGATGATCCTGACCTGTCCTCCACAAGCTCCTCAAGCTCATTCCTGTCATAACCAAAATAATCGCAGAGCGCGTTTATGGTGGGCTGCACCACATTGCGTCTGCGGGTACCGTCCTCGTTCCTGCCCTCGGCGTCGGCCATCTGTCTCGGATCGAGTATCAGATTATAAACCTTTTCACTGGTGGCAAGACGATTTCCGTTCCTATCATAAATATCCCCGCGCTTATACGGTAACGTAGCGGAGGTATACTCCGACTGGCGCTGGGATAGTACTATCTTACTGTATTCCTCGTTGTTCTGATCCTGTATCAGGTAGGTCCTTACCAGAAGCGCTGTCAAAGCGAGCATCACTATGCCCAGGGTAACGGTAAGCTTCTGGCGCATGATCCTGTTGAATACATGCGGCTTCTTCCTGCCACCATCAGTGTTCTGTGATGCTCTCATACTGTCTTACATATTCACTTTCAGTCTTCTGATATTTTATGGTGTTGTTTTCTCCTGCATGGACCATGCCAAGCTTGTTTATGGCTACATCATATACGTAGCTCAGATCTATGGATGTGTCTATGCTCTGCTCCAGGGCATCATTTTCCGTCCTGAGATTTTCGAGTTGCTTCTCAAGTACCTCGACCTGATCCATGTGGTCATCCACTGAAGCACTGAGATAAAGATATCCGTAGGATATGTATATGACTGCAGCAAGGGCCAGGAACAGCATGACCACCGTAGGCAGACCTATACGTATGCTCTTGCGTCTCTCCTGGGGCACAGGCCTTGATACTGGTTCAGGACGTCTCTTCCTTTCAGGCTGCCTCCTGCGGGGCTCGGCCTCATAGGGCACAGCGACCCTGGCCGTGTTGCCCTCCGTCACATATGAGGCTCTGGCATATGCCTGCCTGTTTTTCACATTTGTCCTTACTGCCATTTCATACTTCCCTGTATCTTGATCTGTTGCTTATCCCACTGCTTCAAATATCCTCAGCTTTGCGCTGTGGGCCCTGTTGTTTTCCTGAAGCTCCTCCTCGCCGGATATGATAGGCTTCCTGGTCACCACCCTGCCCTTTGGCTTCCTGCCGCATACACAGACCGGCAGGTCCTTGGAACATATGCAGGGATCCTGTGCCTTCCTGAAGGCGTTTTTTACGGCCCGGTCCTCGAGGCTGTGAAAGGATATGATGCACAGCCGTCCATGAGGAGCCAGTACATCTATCAGAGGCTCAAGAGACTGCGTAAGTATGTCCAGCTCTCTGTTGACCTCTATGCGGATGGCCTGGAAGGTCCGCTTTGCCGGATGGCCTCCTCCTTCTCTCATCCTTGCAGGTATGGCCTGCTTTATGATCTCAGCCAGCTGTGTGGTGGTCCTTATGGGCTCCTTTGCCCTCTCCATCACTATATGCTTGGCTATGTTCTTTGCAAATCTGTCCTCTCCCAGATCTCTGATGATATGGTAGAGATCCTGCTCACTGTACTCATTGACCACTTCATAGGCACTCAGGCTCTGGCGTCTGTCCATGCGCATATCCAGTGGAGCCTCTGTCCTGTAGGAAAAGCCCCTCTCTCCCTCATCGAGCTGAAAGGAGGATACGCCCAGATCCAGGAGTATGCCATCGGCCTTCTCTATGCCCTGACTGTGGATTATGTCAGGGAGATCCTCATAATTCCCTCTGACTATAGTGACCCTGTCCTCATAAGGCCTGAGCCTTTCGGTGGCCGCCCTTATGGCGTCCTCATCCCTGTCTATGCCTATGAGCCTGCCTTCGGGACCCAGACGCCTTGCTATCTCCTCTGAGTGGCCTCCGCCTCCCAGGGTTCCATCGACATATATGCCATCAGGCCTGATATTGAGGCCCTCTATAACTTCATTTAAAAGTACCGGCTTGTGAGCAAACATGTCAGATGCCAAGTCCTTCCCATACACTGTCCAGCTTGTCAGGATCGTTAAATGCCTCCTGGACCTCAGTCCACTTGTCCTTATCCCAGATCTCTATAAAGTCGATCTGTCCCACCAGGACCACATCCTTTCCAAGTCCGGCAAAGCTCCTGAGAGGCTGGGGAAGAAGTATCCTTCCCATCTTGTCCAGCTCACACTCCGTAGCAGCAGATACGATATAGCGCTTGAAATCCCTGCCCTTCTTATCCGTCATGGGGAGCTGGGCCACCTTTTCGGTCATCTTTTCCCAGTCAGCCATGGGATATATGCTCAGGCAGTTTCCCATGCCGCGGGTCACAACGAATCTGTCGCCGAGCACATCACGAAACTTGACAGGTATGATCAGCCTGCCCTTCGAATCGATCGTGTGATTGTACTCACCCATCAACATGAAAAATTACCACTTTCTGACACAATGTACCACAATCTGCTACTTTGACACTATTTTCCCCCATCAAATGGCAAAAGTCAAGCAAAAATCCCCCTTTCCTACAATATTTTTAAATATGTTTTAAGACACAAAAAAAGAGCACAAGATATGACCTTGAAAATCCATATCTTGTGCCCCAAAACCACTTGGGTGAAGCTTGTATTCAGTTATACATCATCCCTTTGTCGGGCCTTGAGTCCCGGATCACACATTGAAGCGGAAAACTATGGTATCTCCGTCCTGGACCACATAGTCCTTGCCCTCCAGACGGACCAGTCCCTTTTCCCTTGCAGCAGCCATGGAGCCGCAGTCAAGGAGCTGCTGATAATTGATGACCTCTGCTCTTATGAAGCCCCTCTCAAAATCAGAATGTATCTTTCCTGCTGCCTGAGGAGCCGTGGTGCCCTTCTTTATGGTCCAGGCCCTGGTCTCCTTCTCTCCTGCCGTCAGGAAGGACATGAGCCCCAGCAGATCATAGCTGGCCCTTATTAGCTTATCAAGGCCTGACTCTTTAAGGCCCAGAGTCTCAAGATATTCGGCCTTTTCATCATCGGGCAGCTCGGCTATCTCTTCCTCTATGCGGGCCGAGATAACGAACACTCCGCTTCCGCTCTCCTTTGCATACTCTCTTACGGATGCCACATAGGGATTGGATGCACCGTCGTCCTGAAGATCGTCCTCTGCCACGTTTGCCGCAAAGATGACCGGCTTTGAGGTCAGCAGGAACAGGGAGTCTATGAGCTTCCTGTCCTCCTCATCGTCAGGCTGTACCACTGATGCAGGCTTTCCTGCCTCAAGGGCAGCCTTCAGCTCCTTCAGGAGCTCCAGCTCATGCTTAGCCTCCTTGTCATTGTTTGCAAGCTTGGCAGTGCGTCCCATCCTCTTTTCCAGGGCCTCCAGATCAGCAAAGATCAGCTCCAGATTGATGGTCTCTATGTCTCTGACCGGATCCACGCTGCCCTCAACATGCACCACGTTGGGATCATCGAAGCAGCGCACCACATGGACTATGGCGTCACACTCCCTTATGTTTGCCAGGAATCTGTTGCCAAGGCCCTCGCCCCTGGATGCTCCCTTTACAAGTCCTGCGATATCAACGAATTCGATGACGGCAGGTGTCACCTTCTGTGAGTCATAAAGGGCAGCCAGCTTCTGGAGCCTCTCATCGGGCACAGCCACCACGCCCACATTTGGATCTATGGTACAGAAGGGATAGTTGGCTGACTCCGCTCCCGCCTTGGTTATGGAGTTGAACAGTGTGGACTTGCCCACGTTGGGAAGTCCTACGATTCCTAATTTCATATCTGTCTCCTTTTTCCCGGATATATCTGTCGGAAAATGCTTATATCACGTAATTATAGAATATATCACAGGCAGAGTCGTTTTTCAACCAAGGGGATCTGTCTCCGCCTCAGAAGCTTCAGTCTCATCTGCGGGAGCCTCCCCACTCTCCTCTGCCTCTGAGGGTGTTGCCTCCGAGGAGGAAGCCAGGCTCTCCTCTATCATGGCAGCATATTCCTCCATCAGCTGCTGCTCCTGATAGTTGGAATATATGCTTATGCCCACGGGAGCCAGGAACAGCACTGCCAGGGCACAGATCATCAGTATGGTGTCCCTTTTATAGCTGGTCCCTCTCCTTGAGCCTCTATCTCTGTTGTTTTTTTCACTCATGATTATAGCCTCCGTAAACTATCTTTGATCTTTCAACGTGACATGATAGATGATAATTGTGTCCAAACAGTTAAAATGGACAAACTTTTTTTCAATATACATACATATAAAAATCTGATATACTTCGCCTTATGGATGAGAAGATGAAGACGATCCTCGGCATGCTCCTGCTCCTTTTAGGACTGGGCATCATGATATACGGCTTTTGCTGCACCGATGAGGCCGCTCTGGTGCTCAGAAAGGCAGTAAATATATGTCTGGAATGTATAGGGATAGGATGACATGAGGAAAAAGAGGAGATCAAGAAAAAAGCAGGCTGTCCTGCGTCATATCATACAGGCAGCCTTTTTTGCCCTGACGAACGGATATGTGAGAGGCTTTATGGAGGGCAAGATCTACAGAGGCAGCCTCAAGCAGTTCTGTGTACCGGGACTCAACTGCTATTCCTGTCCAGGGGCACTGTTTTCCTGCCCCATAGGCTCCCTCCAGGCAATCCTTGACAGTGGAGGCTATCGCATATCCCTTTATGTCCTGGGATTCCTGACCATATGCGGCGCACTTTGCGGCAGGCTCATATGCGGCTTCCTCTGCCCCTTTGGCCTTGTACAGGATCTGCTGTACAGGATACCTCTGATGAGGAAGATAAAGAACCTCCCCGGACACAGGCTGCTCCGCCATCTCAGATACGCAGTGCTCCTTTTGCTGGTAGTACTGCTTCCCATGACAGTGCTCAACGAAGCCGGCATAGGCAGCCCCTGGTTCTGCGAATATCTCTGTCCCAGCGGCACCCTGCTGGCGGGGATCCCTCTCGCAGCCCTGGATCCGGTCCTTCGGGATGCAGCAGGTCTCAGGTTCCTCTGGAAGCTCCTGCTGCTGCTCCTGACGATGCTGCTGTCCGTAAAGTCCTACAGACCCTTCTGCAAATACCTGTGTCCCCTGGGGGCATTTTACGGGGTGCTGAATCCCGTGGCTCTGTACAGGTATCGGATAGACAGGGATGCCTGCACTTCCTGTGGGGCCTGCAGAGCAGCCTGCGGCATGGACATAAAAGTATGGGAGCTTCCCAACAGCACGGAATGCATAAGATGCGGTGCCTGCAGAGCAGCCTGCCCTGAGGATGCCATCAGACTCGTAAACCTAATAGACCCGAAGCCCATAAGAGCCGAAAGGAGCTGAGCTCCCTGCGCTCCCAAAGGCTCCGGGCCTTTTTATTATATGGTTGTCAAGGTACGGCAGCCCCGGAAGGTCTTCGTGACATATGACCTCTGTATAAGCTGACCACGCTCCCGCGCCCGTATATCCCGCAAGGCAGCGGCTTTGGGATGCTCCGGGAGCACAAAATATAAAGGGCTGACAGCCGTCCGCATGCAGGTGGCTGGCAAACAAGACAAATGGGGTACTTCCGGATCATGCTTTGGCAGATATGAAAGCTTTGCCACAGGATAAACAGATCTTTGCTTATAAATGGATATGATCCTGAAACAGGAAGACGCCTCCGATGGCTCTGGGATACGTACCGCCATGAACATGCGGTGAAGCTATGATATGAGTATATCCCATGACATATATAATTGCAAGAAAAAAGCTGCAGATACCGGATCTGCAGCTCATGCACCAGAGATGCCCTTATACGAAAACTTTTCTTCTATATCATCTATAGGCATTGTAAGCTTATTTTTATCTCCTGTAAAGCTAAAACCTATATCTATATGATCATCATACAGATATGCAGCCACCAGGAAGGTATCAAACAGCACACCCATATACTTCTCATCATAAATATCCCCGTCACGGAGCTTTGAGAGCCCTTCTATGACCTCCTCTCTTGTTACCGGGATAATGTCTGCCTTTGCAGCAAAAAGCTTCTGCTGAGCCTGATATTTCGCCACCTCGAGTTCTGAGAGCCGACTCTGCAGACTGTCTGATATGATGCCACGTTCCACTGCTTTCATAAGATTGCGGATTGCTGTATCAGTACTCAGGATCTCATCCTGCAGTGACCTGAGATATGGAAGCTCCTCATGTTTTTCATTGTAAGCTATAGTTTCATCAGCTATCCATTCAATGATCTCCGGCTTCAGGACGTATTCCTTGATGGCCCTGGCCACGGTCTCTTCAATATATTCTTTCCCTACATTATCTTTATCGCAGGTATGACGAAGCCTTCTACTCTGACAGGTATAATAGCTGTATAAAGTGCCATTGCATCCTGTCCCGGATACTCCAACCATGGGTGCCTTACATTTCCCACAAAAGAGCTTTCCTGTTAATAGGTAGAGACCTGACTCACTTTTTCTTCCTCTGGGATTGTTCTTCGTCTTTAACACCTCCTGTACCTTAAAGAATAACTCATCGTCTATGATCCTGGGGATCCCGCCCTCTATCCGGACATCAGACCATATATAAATCCCCCTGTACCTCTCATTTGTGATAAGTCTGGCCAAGCTATTTTTCTTCCAGATGGTCCCACGGGCTGTTTTTATGCCCCGGGCATTAAGATCATCATAGATCCACTGGAACGGCTCCCCCGCTGCCACCCTCTCAAATATCTCCCTGACTACATTGGCTCCTGCCTCATCTATCTCATAGTGCAGATCAGGTGTCTTCTTATAACCCAGGGGCAGCACTCCATTGGTGACTTTGCAGTTCATGGCATTGTCCCTCATACCCCTCCGGATATCCTCGGCCATGTTTTCTATGTAGAACTGGTTGACATTCATCATGGACCTGAGGGCAAAACGGCCAGCTGCAGTATCGTCAAAGCTTTCCTCCGCATACAGGCATTTCACTCCGCAGCTCTCCAGCTTCGCCTCATTCATCATAGCCTGGAGCATATTACGGCCTATACGGTTCGACTTCCATGCCAGGACATACTTGAACTTATGCTTTTCAGCATCTCTCATCATCCTCTGGAATGCAGGGCGCCTGTCCGTCTTTCCAGATACAGCCCGGTCAGCATAGGTCTCTATGACCTCTATGCCCTGGACCCTGGCAAACTTCTGGCATTCTTCGACCTGTTGCTCTATACTGGCATCCTTCTGAGCTGCAGATGAATACCTGGCATAGATCACACCTATCTTTATGACATCTTTTTCGGTTTTTTTCTTAGACAAAAATAACACCTCTCTTGCATATCTGCTCCGGAGATGCTACCATATAATTGGTTGTGCTGTAGCACCTTCGGGCCTATAGCCTTACTTTTCTCCGTGCCCCACACGGAGGATCTTTTTATATTACTTCCTTATAATAATGATCTACCCTGGCCTGCTCGAGCATAAGCTCATCAAAGTCAAGGCCATACATCTGACTTAGTGCTCTCAGATGCTTTCTTCTCTGGGCAAGTTCGCGGAGCTGGCCATTTATCGTCTTGCTCTTCGGCCTGAATGCTTCAAGCTTTATGATGGCTTTATGCTGCCTCCAGGGGCTATGCTCAGGATCCATCTTATAAACGTTACTCCTTATCATCCTGCGAGCCTCACAGGCCTTTTTACGGGCTTTCTTTGTTTCTATGGACAATTGTTCGGCAATCACTTCCTCAGCGCGAAACAGGCCATATCTTGAGTGACAGCGCCACCTATCATAGTCATTTATCACGCACCTTGCAGCAGATAAGCTTATATCATATCTCCCGGCTACCTCAGCGGCATCCATGACTCTGCAGAGTTCCATATCTACCCTGGGGACCAGCATCCAGGAGGCGAAGGTGTCCGCTTCTTGCTCTCGAAAAGGATCATCTACTGTATGTCCTAAAAGCAGATGCCCCAGTTCATGCATCAGGCTGAATCTGATCCTGGTATAAAAAGCTTCAGTGTCGTTATAATATATGGTGCCGCCTGCCGTAAAGGCATCCTCAGAGATCTTCCTGCAGGCCTGGCGCTTGCTTCGAGCTAAACGGCTGTATGGTATCAGATCATACCCAAGGGTCTCTATGACTGCCTGACAGTCTATAGGGACATCTATGATATCACACTCCCGGTAGACCAGGGCTACCATCTTTATGATCTGTTTTTCAGCGTTCATATGATCACTCCATCAATCAGGATGAAGTAATTATAAACAAAATCATCAGAAAGCGCAATAATGTATATAGAATTACATCAAAACGTTATAGAATATCTTAGGCAGCGGCCGCTTATATCCTAAGCCTCGGAGTGCGAATCCCATCAATATGTTCAAATAGATCTTCTTTGATCTTTGCTCTCATAGGATCAAGAATAAAAT
>CALWHG010000035.1 GCA_944380315.1 uncultured Lachnospiraceae bacterium | reverse complement strand
AAGATGAGGGACAACATGATCAAGTAGCAGCAGGAAGAGCACGCCTATCCAGAAGCCTATGGCAGCAGGCATGAAGGCCCAGGTGCCCATATGTGACGATTCATCCATGGCAGGCATCAGAAGGCTCCATATGGAGGCAGCTACCATGACTCCCGAAGCAAAGCCCGTAAGTCCTCGCTGAAGTCCGTCGCTTATGCCCTTCCTCATGAAGAACACACAGCCTGCCCCAAGAGTAGTCCCGGCAAAGGGTATCAGAAGCCCCAGCAATGTATTAGCATTCATAATATCACCACCAAAGACATAACTTATCAGAAGGCATAGCCGTCTATCTCAGCCATGGTCTTCCTAAGTATGCCCTCCACATCGGCTCCGGCAAGGTCCAGACTGTCAGCCTTAAAGCAGACCACATCCTCTATATCAAAGAAGTCCTCAGCCAGTGCCTTCACGTAGTCAAAGCCCATGTTCTTTTCTATGGGGCTTCCTGCAGTGGTCACATATATGAGCCTCTTTGCCCTGCAAAGTCCATAGGGCTGCTCCTTCTCATCATAGGAAAATGTCAGTCCCACGGCGCAGATGTACTCAAGATATATCTTAAGCAGTGATGGAAATGCCATATCCCAGTAGGGAGCGGCTATGACTATCTCATCGGCCTCCTTGAACTGCCTGGCGTACTTGAATATGGGGCCAGAAAAATCCCCCTTTGCTGCCAGATCCATCCTCTCCTGCATGATCTCACGATCCACGGGCTTAAGGTCCTCATCCAGCAGCCTTACCTCCGTCACATGTCCCTCAAGCTTACTCAGCACCCTGCTGGCAAGCATGTATGATCTTGATTCCTTCCTTATGCAGGAATTGACAAATAGTATCTCCTTCATGTGTTCGTTCCTCCTGTATGAGCAGATTATATCACAATGTCCGGTTTAGCAAAGCTAAATACTAAGATTATTATATTCGTCAGGTAACCTGATATAGAAATCCAAACTTGACCATGACTTATTGGCAGATATAATACCCGTCAAATGTTGAAAGTTACTTGCATCGAATCCTACCTCAAGAGTTGAAATATGCTTATGTTTATCTGTCAATAAAAATAAAAGTCTTTTCCCCGCGAAATTATCCCTATATAGTCTCGATGCAGAGATAGCGATGGAAACCGCCTCCCTTTTCGTGTAATTCTTCGCCATAGTATATGTCTAACAATAAAAATCCTTATTGTAACCTTTCTATAATAAATTTAAAGGGAGACCACAACACCGTAGTGTTGTTTGCCTCCCTTAGTGACTGATTTTATCGTTGTCCGCCAACCCTCCAGCCCATTCGTCTGGATTCACTATCAGGTTTTATCGTTGCCTGCCAACCCTCCAGCCCATTCGTCTGGATTCACTATCGGATTTTAGATGTCAGCCTCATCAGTAGGATGTCGCCTACTTTCCTCATCTGTATTATAAGCGAAACAGTCTATAATAGCAATATTTTACATATAAAATATCTTTTGGATGGAAAAAACTTATCGTCAATTTGAAAAGTAAAAGTCCTGCTCAGGCCTTGAGGCATTTTCCCCAGCTATGTGACCGGTACTCCAGGCAAACTGCAGGTTATAGCCACCGCAGCGTCCATCCACGTCAAGCATCTCCCCGCAAAAATATATGCCCTTACGGAGCCGTGATCGCATGGTCGCAGGATCGACTTCAAGAGTCGACACCCCACCCGAGGCCGCCTGACAGTGATCAAAGCCAGCGGTCTTCGTGATCCTGAAGCGAAGGTCCTTAAGCAGAGCCTCAGCTGCCTCAGCGCTGTCCATTCCAGAGCCACTTGCCTTTTCCGCTATGTAAGCAGACAGCTTAAGAGGCAGCGCTCCTGAAAATGTCTCTGGCCTCAGCACATCGCCCACACTGCATCCGTGTCGCCCATCGCCCTGCTGACGGCAGATACATGCATCTACATAATCATGCAGCTCAGCATCAGACATCCAGGGCAGGAGCCTGAGTGAAAGCTCTGCCGTATAGCCTCTTTTGAGGGCCAGTGCCGCATGCCTTGAAAGATCCATGACACAGACTCCGCTTATGCCCTCAGAGCCAAGCTGCACCTCTCCCCTGCTCTGATACAGCATCATGTCGTTGTCACTGTATACATGAAGGGATACCACGGCTTCTGCACGCACTCCCCTAAGCTCATCCGGGACGCCATCCCTGGGCTTCAGCCCGCAGAGAGCGGGCAGATAAGATGTAAAGCCATGCCCCAGCTTCTTTATAAGTGGATATACAGAGGAATCAGAGCCCGTCCTCGGTGCCGCATTTGAGCCTGCGGCAAATATGACTGCATCCGCAGCATAGTCTCCTCTGTCAGTGGTCACCATCCAGGGTCGAGAAGCTGCCTTATGATCAGGCGAAGCAGCCTCAGAAGCTGCCAGGTCTATGCTGCAGAAGTCATCACATGAGCTTATGTCCAGTACTTTATGGGAAAATGCAAGCTGCACCCCAAGCCTTTCGCACTCTGAAAGGAGGGCCGTGAGCATGCTCCTCGACTCCATGGACGAGGGGTATACATATATGCCATCGTCGTAGGGGTAGCTGCGGTAAGCCGGCTCCACTCCGAGCTCACGGAAAAAGGCTACAGTATCCTCAGCATCAAAGGCCGTTATAGCCCGCTCAGCAAATGCAGGATCCCCATAAAAATGCTCCATGACCACAGTATGAAGGTCCAATTCAGCGCCTTCCCTTCGGCGGGAAAGGAGCATATTCGTAAAGTTACATTTTCCGCTTCCAGTCAGAAGGAGCTTTCGTCCGGCGGAATCCATATGCTCCAAAACCACAACAGAGGCCCCGGCCCTGGCTGCGCTTATGGCAGCCATAAGGCCGGAAGCCCCTGCTCCTATGACGACTATATGTTTTACATCATTCATATAAAGAACCTGATCCTCGTATTACGGTCAGACATGCCCAAGTGCTTAGCCATCACTGCATGAGTCCCACACGTCTTGCAAGCCTGTATATCCTTGCGCCCATGGGCATCTGAAGGAGCTCAGACTTGTTGAAGGGGCGCAGCAGCATAAGGCTTATGAAATAGACCACCAGAGCCACTGCCATGCATACGGCCACTATGATGCCGAGTCCCAGTCTGCCGCTCTGAAGGCCTGCAGGCAAGAGGAAGGTCATGAGCCTGTATACTCCCCAGGTCACCACACCCATGATGGCTGAGGCTATGGCAGGCAGTATATAGGTCTTTTTGGCATTCTGTCTGTATCTTACATGCCTGTGTATGCATATGGCATTGAGCACGCATACTATTAGGGCAAAGAAGATATTTGCCAGTATGACCGCATATATGCCGAGCTTGGGTACATAAAGCAGGAAAAGCAATATGCCCACATGCAGCACAAGCGAGATGGCCGAGTTGCGCAGGGGCTCGGACAGATGTCCCAGGCCCTGCAGTATGCCGTTAGTGATGGTGGAAAGGGAGAAAAATACAACTGCTATGGCCCCGAGCATGACTACCCTTATGAGTGTGGCATTGTCCTCACTGTTAAAGAGCAGGTCACATATGGGCTTAGCAAGCACCATCATGCCTACAGTGGCAGGTATGGCTATGAGCATGGTAAAGCGTATGCTCATCCTTATCTTGCTGACCACCAGCTTACGATTCCTCTCTGCCACTGCATTTGTCAGTGAAGGGATGACCGAGGAGCTGAGGGAATTGGCCATGGCCACGGGTACGTTGAATAGTATGCGGTACTCTCCGAACACTCCCCAGAGCAGCACGACGGATGAGCCCATGCCTATGGCATTCATGACATTGCTGAATATGAAATCATCCAGCACCGTGCTTATGTTGTAGACACAGGAGCTTATGAGTATGGGCACAAGTGTGGCTATGAGCACCTTGGCTATGTGTCCATAGGACTCCTGCCTGCGGGTCCTCCTGCCTCTGCCTCTCTCTGTCAAAGCCTCTCTGCCCGTCATGGCAGCAGGAGCGTCAAGTCCGTAAAGGAACAGAAGGAGTATGAAAAACAGCAGGGCTATGAGAGCTCCTGCCCCTGTACCTATGGTACCTCCGGCGGCTCCATAGGCATATGAAAACTCCGTCTCCCCATATATATAGTTGGCCTTTTCGCCATAGCCAAAAAGATAATAAGCCATGACCAGCGAGACCACTGCATTTACTATCTGCTCAAGTATCTGGGATATGGCAGTGGGAAGCATGTTTCCGGCCCCCTGAAAATAACCACGAAGCAGTCCAAGATATGCCATGATCCATATGGTGGGTGCCAGAGTCTGGAGCACATACATGCAGAAGGGCTTGCCCATCATGTCCGCTATGGCTCCCGCCCCGAAATACATGACTGCACACATGATGCCGCCGGCTATGGTGGAATATACGAACGCTACCCTGAGCACTCTCCTGACATCACCTGTACGTCCCTTTGCCAGCCTTACAGAGACTATCTTCGATATGGCCGTAGGAAGGGAATATGAAGATATGATGAGCAGTATGTTGTAGATGCTGTAGGCGGAGGTATAATATCCATTGCCCACAGTGCCTATGATATCAACAAGAGGTATGCGATAAAGCATACCTATGATGCGGCAGACTATGCCGGCTATGGCCAGTATACTGCCCTGCACTATAAAATTGCCGTAAGCAGGTCTTCGATCCATAATATGTCCTTATGCCATATCCCGGGTATAGCCTGCACCCGTAAGTATGGCCTCCTGTCTTCGTTCCATGTCTTCCCGTTCCTCATCATCCATATGGTCATAGCCCATGAGATGAAGCATGCTGTGGGCCACAAGGAAGGCAAGCTCCCTTTTTTCACTGTGCCCATAAAGCTCAGCCTGTGTCTTGACATGATCCATGGATATGACTATATCTCCCAGTACAAGCTCCCCCGTATCGGGATCAAAGAGGGTCTCATCCTCCTCGAGGCCTGAAAAATCCCCGGGAGATGCATAGTCTATCATGGGAAAGCTGAGCACGTCAGTGCTCCTGTCAATGTCTCTGAACTGAGAGTTGAGCTCCTGTATGGCTTCATCATCGGTGATGAGCACACTCAGCTCGCATTCGAAAGGACATCCCTCATAGTCAAGGGATGCATTTATGATATCTGAAAGTATGGTGTCGATATCAAGGCTGATCTGCCCCTGATATTCAACCTCTGTACTTATGGTCATGGCCCTTCTCCTTCTTTTCAGCAAGCCTTGCCTCATAGTCATCGTAGGCCTTGACTATCTTCTGTACCAGAGGATGTCTCACCACATCGGCTGCCGTGAGCTCACAGAAGCCTATGTCATCTATCCTTGAAAGTACCTTCATGGCCACCTCAAGTCCAGAGGTCTGACCTTTCTCCAGGTCCTTCTGAGTCAGGTCTCCGGTCACTATGACCTTGGAGCCGAAGCCTATCCTGGTCAGGAACATCTTCATCTGGGCAGGCGTGGTATTCTGCGCCTCATCAAGTACGATGTAGGCATTGTCCAGTGTCCTGCCTCGCATGTATGCAAGGGGAGCCACCTCTATGAGGCCCTTTTCGGAGTTGGCCAGGAACTGGTCCGCACCCATGATATTGTAAAGGGCATCATACAGAGGACGCAGATAGGGATCTATCTTCTGCTGAAGGTCTCCGGGCAGGAAGCCCAGCTTCTCTCCCGCCTCTATGGCAGGCCTGGTAAGTATGATGCGCTGCACCTCCTCAGCCTTGAAGGCCTTTATGGCCATGGCCATGGCAAGATAGGTCTTGCCTGTGCCCGCAGGGCCTATGCCGAAGGTGATCATCTTGGACCTGATGAGGTCCACATAGTTCTTCTGTCCCAGGGTCTTGGGCTTTATGGGCTTGCCGGTGATGCTGCGGCAGATGATATCCTTGTCTATCTCGACTATGTCTCTCTCGCTGCCGGTCATGCTCAGGCTCAGGATATAGTCCACATTCTGCTCAGTGATCTGGTTGCCTCTAAGGCTCAGCTCAAGCAGGCCCCTGAGCACATTTTCAGCCCGTCCTGCAGCGCCCTCATCGCCTATGATCTTGACCAGACCGTTGCGCTCGATGATGTCCACATCGAGGGTCTTTTCTATCTTTTTAAGGTATGTATCAAAGCTTCCGAAGATGTTTTTGTCATGATCGGAAGGTATCTCAAGCATGATCTCCTTTGTCAAATCAGATCTCCCCATGTTATGCCCGGACTGGCAATTGCTTCATCGCAGGCCTTAAAAACAAATCAGCCTCAACTCCGAAGGAATTGAGGCTTGATATTAGTTGTACTTACGCTTACGAGCGGCTTCAGACTTTTTCTTACGTCTTACGCTCGGCTTCTCGTAATGTTCTCTTTTACGAATCTCCTGCTGGATTCCTGCCTTGGCGCAATTCCTTTTGAATCTGCGAAGAGCTGAATCAAGTGACTCGTTCTCTTTAACGATTACGTTTGACAAAGACCCCTGACCTCCCTTCGGTTGCAAGGTTTATGTAAATGAATTACATGCAACAAAATAGTGCGGGGTTTAAATGCACTGTCGAAAGTTTAGCATAATTCAAGCATATATGCAAGGATTATTTTCAGCTAAGCCAGCCCTGCATATTTTCAGCCAAGCTGAGCCTTTGCTGTCTCCCTTGCAAGCCTGAGAGCCTCATCGGACTTTTCGGGAAGGCTGCCGCCTGCCTGAGCCATATTGGGACGTCCGCCGCCCTTTCCTCCTACTACCGGAGCTATGGCCTTTATGATGTCTCCACACTTTATGCCCCTGGCTACTGCGCCGTCAGTGGCTGTGGCCATAAGGCTGAGCTTGCCTTCATTTTCAGAGATAAGGACTACCACGCAGTCTCCCAGTCTGGATCTGAGATCATCTCCAAGGCTCCTGAGGGAGTTCTGGTCTGCGGCTGCAACCTTTGTGCAGAGCACCTTTATGCCGTTCACATCCTCAGCCTCGTTGATGGCAGAGCCTATGGAAGCGCCTGCAGCCTTGAGCTTGAGGCTCTCATTTTCCTTTGAAAGGGCACGCAGCTCTTCAAGGAGAGATGCTACCTTGGCTTTTGTCTCAGCTACGGGCACCTTGAGGAGCGCAGCTATCTCATGAAGCTCCTCCTCCTGCTGCTCATAATGTCTGAGCAGACCTTCGCCTGTAAGGGCCTCTATACGTCTCACTCCGGCAGCTATGCCGCCCTCGCTTATGATCTTGAAGCTCTGGATGAGTCCGGTATGGCTTACGTGTGTTCCGCCGCACAGCTCTGAGGAGAAATCTCCCATGCGTACGACCCTGACCTCGTCTCCGTACTTCTCACCGAAAAGCGCTATGGCTCCGGACTTCTTGGCCTCCTCTATGCCCATGACAGCGGTCTCTACGGGAAGATCCTTCCTGATCTCCTCATTGACCATGTCCTCGACCTTCTTGAGCTCGTCCTTGGTCATGGCAGCAAAGTGAGTGAAGTCAAAGCGAAGCCTGTCTCTGTCATAGAGGGCGCCTGCCTGCTCCACATGGTCTCCCAGCACAGTCTTAAGGGCCTTGTGAAGGAGATGCGTGGCAGAATGATTCTCTGCAGTACGCTCCCTTTCAGCCGCATCGACTCTGAGAGTCACAGCGGAGCCCTTTGAGAGCATGCCTCTCTCCATATATCCCACATGTCCGAGCTTTCCGCCCTTAAGGTGTATGGTCTCCTGTACCCTGAAGGCTCCGTCCTTATTTTCTATGATACCGCAGTCGCCTACCTGGCCACCCATGGTGCCATAGAAGGGAGAGCGCTCAGTGATGACAGTTCCCTTCTGGCCCTCTGTAAGGGCCTCTACTATCTCATCCTCTGTGGTGAGCACGGTTATCTTCGACTCAGCCTCAAGGCTGTCATAGCCCACGAACTCAGTAGTGATATGGGGATCGATCTCGTCATATACGGTGGCATCGGCTCCCATATAATTGCTGTGCTTCCTTGCCTTCCTGGCCTTTTCCTTCTGCTCGTTCATGAGTCTGTCAAAGCCCTCACGGTCACAGCTCATGCCCTTTTCCTCAAGGATCTCGACAGTCAGATCATAGGGGAAGCCATAGGTATCGTAAAGCTTGAAGGCATCCTCACCTGAAAGGCTTGTGCTTCCGGCCTTCTCAAGCTCAGCGATCTGATCAGTAAGGATGCTCATGCCCATGTCTATGGTCTTGTTGAACTTATCCTCCTCCTGATCGATGACCTTGAGTATCATGGCCTCCTTCTCAGCAAGCTCGGGATATCCGTCCTTGTTGTGAAGTATGACATTTTTAGCCATGTCCTTCATGAAGTTGTGGGTGATGCCCAGCTTCCTTCCATGTCTTACTGCACGCCTTATGAGACGGCGGAGCACATAGCCCCTACCCTCGTTTGAAGGCATGATGCCGTCAGAGATCATGAAGGTGCAGGACTTGGTATGGTCGGTTATGATACGGAGGGAGATGTCCTTGTCATGATCGTCATGGTACTTCACTCCGCAGAGCTCACAGGCCTCCTCAAGGAGAGCCCTGTTGGTGTCTATGGTATAGAGGGACTCCTCGTCCTGTACCACCATGGCAAGCCTCTCAAGGCCCATGCCCGTATCTATGTTCTTCTGGATCAGGTCACTGTAGTGTCCGTGTCCGTCATTGTCAAACTGGGAAAATACTATGTTCCACACCTCTACATACCGGTCACAGTCGCAGCCCACGGTGCAGGTGGGCTTGCCGCAGCCATACTTCTCGCCACGGTCATAGTATATCTCACTGCAGGGTCCGCAGGGTCCCTCTCCATGCTCCCAGAAGTTGTCCTCCTTGCCAAACTTGAAGATGCGCTCGGGCGCTATATGCATCTCATCTCTCCAGATGGCAAAGGCCTCATCATCGTCTACATATACTGAGGGATAAAGCCTGTCAGGATCCAGTCCTACTACCTCTGTAAGGAACTCCCATGCAAAGGGTATGGCCTCGTGCTTGAAATAATCGCCAAAGGAGAAGTTGCCCAGCATCTCAAAGAAGGTGCCGTGACGTGCGGTCTTGCCGACATTTTCGATATCACCTGTACGTATACACTTCTGACAGGTGGTCACCCTCTTCCTGGGAGGTATCTCCTGACCGGTAAAATAAGGCTTCAGAGGAGCCATACCGGAATTGATGAGCAGAAGTGAATCATCGTTGTGAGGGACCAGAGAAAAGCTCTTCATCCTCAGATGATCCTTGCTTTCAAAGTACTCAAGGAACATCTCCCTGAGCTCGTTTACGCCATAAACCTTGTGCATGATAAAAGTCCTCGCTGTATATGGAAATTCAAAATATAAAACAAAATATGACTTAAAAATATTATATCCTTAAGTTTTGTTGGATTCGACAAACAAAAATTTTACTATAATTTACCGGGGATTTCAAGCATTTGAGGTGATAAGAGCTGGATTTCAGGCACAAAAAAGCAGGGCCCAGATCGCCAGACCCTGCAAATAGACACATCAATGCGTCAATCCCTCATCCTCTATAAGGTCCTGCCCTATGGCAGCCTTTACTGCCAGCTTGTCGCAGCGCTCGTTTTCGGGATGTCCGTCATGGCCCTTGACCCAGATGAAGTTGACCTTGTGGGGCTCCATGGCCTTGAGGAGACGCTTCCATAGGTCTATGTTCTTGACAGGGCCCGAGCGGCCACGATTCCAGTCATTTTTGACCCAGTTCTCTATCCATTTCTGGTTGAAGGCATCCACAAGGTACTTGGAATCGCTGTAGAGGTCAACCAGGCAGGGCCTGTTAAGGGCCTCAAGGCCGGCTATGGCCGCCATGAGCTCCATGCGGTTGTTGGTGGTCTGAAGATAGCCCTGGCTGATCTCCTTCTCATGCATGACGCCCTGGCCGTCCACATACTGAAGTATGGTACCGTATCCTCCGGGTCCGTCCGGGTTGCCTCTTGCTGCTCCGTCTGTAAATATACTAACTGCTCCCAAATCAATCCTCCGTACCGTGCTTTTCGATGACTGCCCTTATGTCTGCCGTCAGCTTCTTTATATCCTTGTTTGAGAAGTCCTCATACCGGTGGCAAAGCTTCTTAAGCTCATCAAGAGCATCTGAAAGCTCGTTGCGCACCTTGTCGTTACGCCTTGATATGGCAGTTTCCTTCTTACGGAATACAGGCTCTGCCACATAGGTGAACTCTCCTGCTGCCAGATCGAAGGCCGACCCACTGTAGGGGCAGGCCACGTCAAATCCGTATTTCTCCTTTATGAGGCCTGAAAGCTCCTCCATGGCTCCATCATCGCCATGTACCAGGAAGACCTTCCTGGGCGCTTCCTTATAAGCTCCGACCCACTCAAGGAGTCCTGCCTGATCGGCATGGGAGCTCATGCCTCCCATGTTTTCTATGCTGGCCTCCACATGTATGTCCTCTCCCAGGATCTTGACTTCCTTCTTGCCATCCTGGAGCATCCTTCCCAGAGTGCCCTCAGCCTGATATCCTGCAAATACTACTGAACAGGAGGGCTTCCAAAGGTTGTGCTTGAGGTGATGGCGGATACGTCCTGCATCACACATGCCTGAAGCAGAGATTATGACCTTGGGCTCCTCGTTGTAGTTGATGGCCTTGGATTCATCGGCAGTGACACTGAGGCGAAGTCCGGGGAAGCCTATGGGATTTATGCCTGAAAGAACCAGCTTCCTGGTCTCCTCATCGAAGCACTCCGTCAGGTTCTCACGGAATATCTCCGTCGCCTCTATGGCCAGGGGACTGTCCACATATACGGGGAAGCCGTCATGGCCCTTCACCAGCTCCTTGTCCTTTATATGCCTTATGAAATAAAGCATCTCCTGGGTACGTCCTACCGCAAATGCAGGTATGACCACATTGCCGCCCCGATCAAGGGTGCGCTGTATGATGTCGGCCAGCTCCGCTATATGGTCCACGCCCTTTTCATGGTGCCTGTCACCATAGGTGGACTCCATGATGACATAGTCAGCCTCTGATATATACTGAGGATCGCGGATAAGGGGCTTGCCCTTATTGCCTATGTCTCCGGAAAAGACCAGCTTCCTCTCCACTCCGTCTTCCTTTAGCCAGATCTCTATAGAAGCAGAGCCCAGCAGATGTCCAGCATCTATGAACCTGATGCTGACCGTATCAGAGAGCTCCTCTATCCTGCCGTATGGTATGGCACAGAAGTTCTGCAGGGCCTTCTTTGCGTCCTCAACGGTATAAAGCGGCTCCACCTCAGGCTTACCGGCTCTCTTGGCCTTCCTTGACTCCCACTCCGCATCCTGCTCCTGGATGTTTGCGCTGTCAAGGAGCATGATGCCGTCCAGGTCCATGGAGGCGTCGGTAGCAAGTACCGTGCCCCTGAAGCCCTGAGCATAGGCATAGGGTATCATGCCTGCATGGTCTATGTGTGCATGGGTCAGAAGTATGTAGTCGATCTCGGAAAATGGTACCGGCATGTCAGCATTTTCATAAGTATTGCTGCCCTGCTCCATGCCGCAGTCTATGAGCAGTCTGGTATCGCTGGTCTCAAGAAGATGTCTTGAGCCGGTGACCTCGTGATCTGCTCCTATAAATGTAAGCTTCATATAATCTGTCTCCTTTTGATAAGGTACTCGGCTATGATGCCGATAAGTATGCCTGTGGAAATGATGACACCGCCAAGAAAGGATGCATCGTCTGCTGCCTTACCCATAGCCAGGTCTATAAATATGCCCACGAACAGCTTGCCCACAAAGGTAAGGACCGTGACACTGAGAGCATTGACCCTCGGTACGGTCACGTTGCAGAGCACTACAAATATGACTCCAAGCATGCCTCCGCAGTATATCCATATCCTGCTTAAGGAAAATACTGGATAAGCCGAGGCTCCGCTGCCAAAGATGAGCAGGAGCAGTATGGCCGTGGGAAGTCCGGTCAGGTGGTTGATGAGTGAGCCCTTAAGCGCTCCTGCAGTCTCTGAAAGTCCGGCGTTTAAGGTCCTTGATATGACATTTGTAAGTCCGGCACACATGGCAAGGGCTATGGCCCACCGTGAGCCTGCGGGCAGACCGCCCATCATGACATAAATGCCTATGAGGCCAAAGATGAAGGATATGACCACGTCAGGCCCTATCCTGCGCTTTTTCATATGGAAAAGGCCGAACACATCCACCGCCATGGAGGTGAGCATCTCTCCAAGGAGGGCCAGAGCCATCATACTGGTGACGCTCAAGGCGCTGTAGCTGAATGCATTGCAAAGCACCGTACCTACTCCTACCACTCCGCCAAGGTAAGCCCATGCCGGAGCACCTGTACGAAGCTTAAGTCCCTTGCCTGTCACAAGACAGAGCAGTATGGCAAATACCGACCCCACTATATGTATGATGACCGTGGAGCCAAAGCTTCCATAGGCCATGGAAAGCTCACCATTTGCCGTGAGCTGAAATGCCAGCAGACAGCCGGTCAGTAGACAAAGCAGCTTATACACCCCTGTAACCTCCTTCTCATGTAAGGATTATAGCATAAACTTCGTTGACTAAATACATCAAATGTGTAAAATATCCTCTGGATAAACTTAGTTCAGCTACGGGGGATGCTATGCTCAGTCTTTTGCTGCCCATCATATATCTGTCATTTATAAGCCTGGGGCTGCCGGATTCCCTGCTTGGATCTGCCTGGCCCTCCATGTATGAGGGCTTTGGCGTACCCATATCATTTTCAGGCATCATATCCATGATCATATCGGGAGGCACCATAGTATCGAGCCTTCAGAGCGACAGACTGACTAGCGCACTGGGAGCCGGCAAGGTCACTGCCATAAGCGTGGCCATGACCGCTGTGGCTCTCATGGGCTTTTCCATAAGCGGATCCTTCATATGGCTCTGCCTCTGGGCCATACCCTATGGCCTCGGAGCAGGCAGTGTGGATGCCGCCCTCAATAACTATGTGGCGCTTCACTATACCAGCAGGCATATGAGCTGGCTTCACTGCATGTGGGGAGTAGGCGCTACCGCCGGGCCTTACATCATGGGCTTTGCCCTGACCGGTGGCCTTGGCTGGCCCATGGGCTACCGTATCATAGGCGTACTTCAGATCATACTTACCCTGGTGCTCGTAGTCAGCCTCCCTCTATGGAAGATGAAGGACAGAGAAGCCAGGCCGATCGTTGAACCTGCTGTCTCTGACTCAGAGATCAGAGGCACCATGGACATAGGCGCAGGCGCACTGTCTCTCAGACAGATATTCAATATAACTGGCGCCAGATATGTCATGGGTGCCTTTTTCTGCTACAGCGTACTGGAAAGCACGACCTCTCTCTGGGCCAGCAGCTACCTGACCTTCCAGAGAGGGCTTTTACCCGAGACTGCCGCCTCCTATGCGGGGCTTTTCTTCATAGGCATAACCGTGGGAAGATTCATAAGCGGATTCATGACCATGCGCTTCAATGATACTCAGATGATAAGACTGGGACAGGTGCTTATAGCCATAGGCCTCGTGATGCTGCTTATACCTGCAGGCTCAGAAGCCCTGGCACTGCCCGGACTCATAGTCATAGGGCTGGGATGCGCACCCATATATCCCTGCATCATACACTCCACTCCCGACCACTTCGGCCCTGAAAGATCCCAGGCCGTCATAGGAGTACAGATGGCAAGCGCATATGTGGGCACCTGCCTGATGCCGCCCTTCTTCGGCCTGCTGGCAAACCACATAGGCTTCTGGCTCTACCCCATATATCTGCTGATCGCACTGGTTGTCATGGTATACATGCATGAGAGGCTGGTGAGGGTGACAAGATAAGCCGACTTCCCCTCAACCAGCTACTTTAGCGAGCAATACGCGATACGTTTAGCTGCAGACCAAGTCTGTCAAATATCTTCAGCAGCGTACTTAGATTAGGCGTAGACTTTCCTGACTCTATGCGGGCGACCGAGGAATGAGGTATCCCGCAGAGCTCTGCCAGCTCCCGCTGTGACAGATTCAGTTCGTGTCTCTGCTCTATCATGGCTCCGACTATCCTCGACAGTGCTTCTGCCTCATCTATATCCTTCCCTATCTCAGGATCCACAGACCTTACATATGTTTTATAGTCCTTCCATGTGGCCATAGATCATCCCTTTCTTGATATCCAGTCATCTCTTTCTGATGTTGCCTTACTATCTGTGATAGGTATAACAATAGACTTGATAATGTAATCTGGAAAATAGTACATGAGATCTACTCCTTAAAGTAGCAAAAGAAAATAAAATGATGATACTACATAGAATCTACTGAATCAGAACAAACAAGGGCCGCAAATGAATGCAGCCCGAAAAGATTCCACTTTCGGTAGGACTCACCGCTTTAATCGTTTCCACTTAATGGTAGGACTCACCACTTTGATAGTCTCCACTTATCGGTAGGACTCACCACTTTTTGCAGAATATACTGCAAACTGTAGGATCAATTGATCTTGATATATTTATACCAGAATGCAAAGACAGTAGTCAAGTAAAAAAGTGCTACCCTATCATCAAATATCTGATGATGGAGCAGCACTCCTTCATATGTCAGCCAGACAGGACCGTCTTAAGATCTCCTATGGCCTTTACTATCTTATGTCTTTCCTCTTCATCATAGTCCATGAGCAGGTCCCTGAGCCTGTGAAGGTCTGCATCCAGGCCCTGGTCCCTAGTCCTGGCGTACTCCGGAAGCAGGTCCTCAATGCCTATGCCAAGTATGCTCACGATCTCAAGGAGACTCATGATGCCTACGATGGTCTTGCCTCGTTCAAGGTTTGAGATGACCGAGGGCGATACTCCAAGCTGCCTTGCCAGGTCCACCTGGCCCATGCCCTTTTCCTTACGGAAGTACATGAGCCGCTCTCCTATGAGCCTGTTGAGCTCCTTCTGCTGTGGAGTCTTTGGCTTCCCGGTCATCCTCCTTTTCTTTACTGTATCCATGCACCGTCACTTCCAACTCTGTAGCCATCAGGAGTGATCTCATCCTGATACATGGAACCGTAAGGCCTTATGCTGCTCTGGTTGAATCTCCATACACTGGTGCCGTGATCGAGAGTCCAGGTCTCACCATAGGGCGTAGGATTGAAATAGTACCACTTGCCGTCTATCTGCCTCCATCCGGTGGCCATGGCTCCGGTAGCAGGATCAAGATAATACCACTTGCCATCGCTCTCGTCATAGTGCCAGCCAGTCATCATGGTTCCAAGCATACCGTCTGACTTACTGTGCATGTAGTACCAGTCTCCGCTCCTGGTATCGAGATACCAGCCATATCTCATAAGACCGGTGCCGTCAAAGTAGAACCAGCCGGTCCTGGGCTGTCCCTCTACTGCAAACGGATTGTCGATATGAGCCCACTGGTTATAAAGCATGATGCCATTTGAGCGGAAGAACTTCCAGCGGTGCCACTCAGGTGAGCTGATGGGATCAGCACCGGCAGGTACTGGCTCGTCGAGCTCTGCATTGACGTCGACATTGTCCATGTGCATCCAGTTGCCTGTAACTCCCACGGTGAAATAGGTGTCGTTGCTGCTTGAGGAACCGGAGCCTACGCTTACAGGTGCGCTGCTCTCGTGGTCGTCATCATCTGTACCAGGCACATCATCTTCAAAGGATCCGCTCTCATGCCATACAAGCGCAAAGGGTGAGAAGCCCTCTACGCCAGTGTGGAACTTTATGCCGTAGTCGGTGTTAGTCGCATCCATGATGACTGCATTGGAGGCTGCTATGGCCTCCTCCACGGCGGGGCCGGTGATGCCGTACTCCCTGTGAAGCTCCTCAAAGTGTATCACTCTGAATTCAGTGTCCTTAGTTGTATCGGTCTGATACGGCAGATATACATCCGTGCCCTCTGAGCTTGATACCCAGGCGTTGCCGTTTTTGGTATCCACCAGATCCATGTATCTTATGACATAGTGGTATCCTGCTGCCCTTGCCTCATCGGGTGTCATATCTATGCCCATGACCTGATTAGCCTTGGCTATGAGGAGATCCTCTCTGCTGTCGTCCTCACCTTCAGACAGAAGGTTATCGACAAACAACCTTATGCCGTCCCTGCTGTCGACCACTCTGCCGTCCTTGGGATCATTTGTATATATGACAGAGCTTGAAGGGATGACAGCCAGGGCTCCGTCAGCAGCCACTGTACCTTCCTCAGTGAAAATGTATCTGTACATG
>CALWHG010000034.1 GCA_944380315.1 uncultured Lachnospiraceae bacterium | reverse complement strand
AGCCCTCTTTGCCAGGTCTACCTTACCCTGAGTAGCGCCTCTCTCAGCCTCTACCCTCATCTCAAGGTTCTTCTTTGTGGAATCGGTAACTACCTCTCCAAGGAGCTCAGCAAACTTAGCTGCGTGCTCAGCCTCCTCAAGAGCTGCCCTTCTCCAGTACTCGCCGATCTCGGGATAGCCCTCTCTGTGAGCTACTCTTGCCATGGCAAGATACATACCTACCTCAGAGCACTCTCCCTCGAAGTTGGCTCTCAGTCCCTCGATGATGTCCTCGGGAACTCCCTTTGCAACGCCTACTACATGCTCTGCTGCCCAGCCCTTGTCATCGGCTGCCTTCTCCTTGAACTTATCAGCGCCTGCATGGCATACAGGACACTCTGCAGGGGGATTCTCTCCCTGTGCTACATAACCACATACAGTACAAACCCAAGTCTTCATAGTTTTGATTCTCCTCTTATTGATATAATGATGCAAAATTGCAAACTGCCTTTTTCAGATCCTGAGTGCTCCGCTCAGGAAGCTCTGCTCTCAAGCTTCTCCATACATGCATTGCATGTTCCGTAGCATGTAAGCGCCTCCGATTCGATACGTCCCGGAAGTTCAGTCCCCTCCTCAAAGCTGAGGCTGAGATCGTTGATCCTCAGATCATATACTCTCCCGCAGTGCTGGCATATAAAGTGATAATGCCGGCTCACATCGCAGTCAAAATGATCTGGTCCTTCCGGAAAAGTGAGCTTCTGGATCTCTCCGCATTCTGAAAGCAGGTTCAGGTTGCGGTAAACTGTACCGAGACTGACGCTTGGAAACTCTTCCCTGACTTTTACATATATCTCGTCAGCCGTGGGATGAGAGCTTGCAGACAGGATCTCCTTGATGGCCTCCCTCTGCCTGGAATACTTGATCTTTCTCATCTCTTATCTCCAAACTAGTTTCAGTATTTAAACAGTAATCATTACTGTTATCATAATAATATCATACTTTTTCTTTTTGTCAATAGGTCATCCTGTATTTTTTACCATTTTGTCTCTGCCCTGTATACTGTCCAGTATTCAGCCTGCTGCTGCCTCTTATTCAGCCGGCAGCAGCCTCCATGGCATCCGCAGTATCGAACTGGGCCTTATAGAGCTCACTGTAATATCCGCCCTTCCTCATGAGCTCCTCATGGGTACCCTGCTCCGCAACTTTTCCGTCTCTGAGCACCGCTATGATATCGGCATTTTGTATGGTAGAGAGCCTGTGAGCTATGACGAAGCAGGTCCTGCCCTCCATGAGCTTCAGCATGGCCGCCTGGATGCTCTGCTCCGTGGTAGTATCTACATTTGAGGTAGCCTCATCCAGTATGAGCATGGGCGCATCCAGCAGCATCGCTCTGGCTATGGTCAGCAGCTGACGCTGGCCCTTGGATATGTTCTGACCCCCATCCTTGAGCACCGTGTCGTAGCCCTTTGGCAATGACCTTATGAAGCTGTCTATGTGAGCGGCCCTGGCCGCAGCCTGAACGTCCTCAAGGCTCACGCCCTCCTTGCCATAAGCCAGGTTCTCATAGACCGTACCCGTAAAGAGCCAGGTATCCTGGAGCACCATGGAATAGGCCTTCCTCAGGCTCCTCCTCGTAAGCCCCCTGATCTCCTTTCCATCTATGCTTATGCTTCCCTTTTCCGGATCATAGAAGCGCATGAGCAGGTTTATGACCGTGGTCTTTCCGGCTCCGGTAGGGCCTACTATGGCAGCTACCTGGCCATGGCCCACCTTCAGATCGAAGCCCTTGAGCACATCCTCCTCTCCGTATCCGAAGTGTACGTCCCGAAGCTCCACATCTCCCTTTACGTCCTGAAGCTCCTCTGCATCCTCCACATCAGGCTTTTCCAGAGGCTCATCCAGCAGACGGAATACTCTCTCCGCCGCAGCCAGAGCTGACTGAAGCTCGCTGACTATATTGCTGAACTCGTTTATGGGGCCTGAAAACTTCCTTGAGTACAGTACGAAGGAGGAGACATTTCCCAGACTTATGCTTCCCGCCATGTACAGCAGAGCTCCGAACATGCTTACCAAAGCAAGTGAGAAATTGTTTATGAAATTGACTGCAGGTCCCGTGGCACTGGCAAATGCATCCGCCGCATAGTTGGCATCACATGCATCCCTGTTCCTGAGCTCGAACTGCTCCTGAAAATACTCCTCCCGACCATAGGCCTTGATGGTCCTGAGGCCTCCGGTCATCTCCTCCGCAAATCCGTTCAGGAGACCCAGATTTATGGACCTTTTACGGAAAAGCGGCCTGACTCTTTTCGACCTGTACTTGGTAAATACTACTGAGATCGGTATGGTCACGCAAAATACCAGTATGAGCCTGGGTGAGATGGACAGCATCATGAAGAATGAGCCTATGACCGTGACCACACTGGTCAGCATCTGGACCAGATCATTTGCCAGTGAGGCGCTGACCGTATCTATATCATAGGAAAGGACACTGATGATGTCTCCAGCCTGGTTATTGTCAAAAAACCTGACCGGCAGTTTCATGAGATGCTCAAATATGTCCCGTCTCATGCTGTAGACCACATTTCTCGCAAGGTGCACCATGATGGCCGCCAGTGCATAGCTGAGCACTGAGGATACCAGGTAAAATGCTATCATGAGCCTGGCATAGTAAAATACACTATCAAAATCCACTGCCCCCGTTCCTCCCGACAGGGCATCTACTGCATAGCCCGAAAGCTTGGGGCCGTAGAGGGCCAGCAGATTGCTGGTCAGGCTCATGATGACGGCTGCTGCCATGAGAGCCTTGTACTTATTGAGATACCCCCAGAGCCTCCTCAGCACTGAGGCAGAGGACGCCTTGGGTCTTTCGTAGGCCCCTCCTCTGGGGCCCTTGCCTCCTATGTTCATCTGCCTGGGCATTTACTCCACCTCCCCCATCTGTATCCTTGCTATGTCGCGGTAGCTTTCGCAGTTTTTCATAAGCTCCTCATGAGTACCGTAGCCCGCCTCATGTCCATCCTCGAGCACCAGTATACTGTCAGCATTTTTAATGGAGCTGACCCTCTGGGCTATGATGATCTTGGTGGCATCCCGATGGTCTGCTCCAAGGGCACGCCTGAGAGCCGCATCGGTCTTGTAGTCCAGGGCGCTTGAGCTGTCATCAAGAAGGAGTATCTCAGAGTCACCAGCCAGAGCCCTGGCCAGGAGCACTCTCTGCTTCTGCCCGCCCGAGAGATTGCTTCCGTTCGACGCCAGCATCTCCCGAAGGCCATCCTTCTTTTCATAGATGAAATCCGCCTGGGCGGTGGCTATGGCAGAGGCTATCCTTTCATCGCTTATATCATCCCTGCCAAAGCGTATGTTGCTCTCTATGTCATCCGAATAGATGAAATCATTCTGAAAGACCGCTCCAAAGAGACTGTGCAGCTCCTTCTTGTCCATGGTCCTTATATCCCTGCCCCTGATCCTTATGGAGCCCTGATCCGGATCATAGAAGCGCAGCAGCAGGCTCAGTATGGTGGACTTTCCGCTGCCCGTAGGTCCGATTATGCCAAGAGTCTGTCCTTTTCTGACCGAAAAACTTATATCACTCAGGTTTTCTTCGACCTTACCATAAGAAAATGACACATGATCAAAGCTGATCTCCGGCACCTCCAAAGCCTCTCCGGGTTCAGAGGCTGTCTTCTCCGCAGCGACAGGCTCCAGGCCAGGCTCATGTGCAGCTGCAGGCTCCGGCTCCGGAAGGAGCTCCTCTGGAGACTCAAGGACCTCTGCTATACGCCTGGCTCCCGCAGCTCCCTTTGAATACATGACGAACATACGGGACACCATCATCAGCGCATTTAATATGATCGTGAAGTAGCTCAGGAAGGCTATGACCGTCCCCGCCTGGGTGATGCCTGCATTTACCCTGTATGCACCCACGACTATGACTATGGTAAGTCCGGAATTGAGCATGAGGTTCATCATGGGGTTGGTGACGTTCATAAGCATGGAAGCCTTCTGGTCCCTGCCTACCACCTCCCTGTTTGCCTCATCAAAGCGGGCCTCCTCGTAGTCTCCCTTTGACAGGGCCTCTATGACTCTGATGCCAGCTATGCTCTCCTTAGTCCTCCTGACCATGACATCCAGGGCCTCCTGGGTCCTGGTATAGAGCCTTACTCCGTTTCTCGACACTGTAAATACCAGCAGTCCCAAAAGCGGCAGTATGGCCACCAGCACAAGGGTCAGCACCGGCTCCATCATGAAGGTCATGGCCATGCCCCCAAGGAGCAGTATGGGAGCCCTGACTCCCAGCCTCTGCATACGGTCCACCATCTGATGCACGTTGTAGGTATCGCTGGTCAGCCTGGATATGAGGGAGGGTATGGTGATCTCATCGTCCTGGGCGCAGGAGAGCGAGGTCACCTTGGCAAACAGATCTCTCCTCAGCTTCCTGGTTATATCCCTGGAGGTGGCACAGGATATGCGGTTGGCCAGCGCATTGCATATGAAGGCAAGGGCTGCGCTTATGACCATGAGCCCGCCCCACAGAAATATGCCATGCAGGTCCCTCATGGGCACATAATCGTCCAGTATGACAGACAGCATCCAGGGGAGCAGCAGCTCTATGATGGTACCCGTGAATTTGATACACATCTCCAGGGCTATGATCCCTGCCTTTGGCCTTATATATCCGAACAACGTCCTCATCTTATCTCCTCCGCTCTGCGGGAGAGCCTCTCCAGCACATCCTCAAGCAGGTCTCTCTCCTCCTCGCTCATGCCTGAAAAAAGCTGCTCTCTCCATTCGCTGTAGACCCTGTGTATCTCAGGCTCGACCTCCCTTGCCTTGTCGGTGGGATATACCTCCACTGAGCGTCTGTCCGTCTCGCTCCGCTTCCTCAGCACGAAACCGTTGTCCTCAAGGGTCGTTAGCTGTCTGGTCACATTGCTCTTGTTGACATGGAGCCTGGCCGCAAGCTCATCCTGAGTCATGCCCGGGTGTCTTATGACCTGAGGTATGTATGGCGCCTGCCAGCCGCTGATCCCTATATGGCGCAGATGCTCATCCCGATACAGGGCAGCACATCTGGATATGGTATTTATGTTTCGCATAAGGTGCTGCTTTTCCATATATCCTTATATCCTTCCTTTCCTTATATAGTCAGTCACTGAAAATGTCTCAGTCCGGATATAGTTGCGTATTCATCTATTGCGCGTGCAACTATATATTATAATATATCTCTTCCCGAAGGAAGAGACAAGTATTTTTATATCGAAGATAAGCCTCCCAAGGCCGGAGCCTCAGCTCACTGCACCTTTACGAACCTGATGCAGTTGGGCTGATTGACCTCTATGCTCCGCTGGTTCATGATCAGAAGTCCTCTGTCATAGTCCACGGTGAAGAAGCTGATCTCATTACTCTGGTGATTTGCTACCGCCAGGTGCTTTCCGTCAGGGAAGAAGCTTATGTCCTTGGGATAGTCTCCGCTTATAGGCAGGGATGATTTGAAGGTGAGCAGGCCTGTATCGCTGTCCCTTCCAAATATGGTCACCGTATTTTCTCCTGCATTTGACACCAGCACATGGGTTCCGTCCGGAGTCAGTCTCATGGCACATGCAGCAGTCAGCTCCACATCATCCGTATGATGGGTAGTGCTTATGGTCTGTATCTTCTCCAGCGTAGGTGCCTCGGGACCGTCCTTGAAGGAATATACCTCTATGGCATTTTTGACCTCATATATGAGGTACATGTAGCGGCCGTCTGCACTGAACCTAAAGAACCTGGGCGATGAGCCTCTCTCCAGTCTGAGGGCGTCCACCTGTCTCAGCTTTTCCTCATGGGGATCATATCTGAATATCCTGACCTGGTCTATGCCTGAATCAGCCGAGAGCACATAATCTCCCTGGGGCGTGAATCTTGTGCAGGTCACATGGGGCCTGTAGGTCCTGTCCGCCACGGAGCCATAGCCTCTGTTGTAGAACTGGTATTTGATATCGCCTACGGTACCGTCAGCATTTACATCAAGTATGGTGCCCTTGCCATCGTGATAGCCGGACACACAGAGATGACGGTCGTCCTTGCTTATGCTCAGATGGCAGCCTCTCATGCCGTTTATGTTGCGGCTGTTGAGCCTTGTAAGCGTACCGTTCGGCAGCACCCTGAATGACACCACGCCCTCATCGGCTATGGAATAAAGCACAGAAGGTGTCCTGTGGGAGCAGATCAGATAGGAGGAGTTGTTGACCTCCACCTCCGTACGGTAGGTGAACTTGCCGTTTGCCACATCCACGTCATAGCAGGTGATGCCCTTTGCCTTGCCTGTATAAGAATATGAGCCTACATAGGCCATATAGCGTTCCTTTTTTGCTGCAGCCATATCTATGGACCTCCAAATGTCTGGGCTGATTTTGTCTTCGCCCATCATTATATCCACATTTTGCCATATTTACAACACAGAACTCTGTCATACTGATGTAAAATCCTGAGCTTTATGGTAAAATGTGTCTTGACTAAGTCAAACTATGCAGGATGCTGCCAAGGAGGTCATTATGATCCAGGAACCTGAGACATTATACAAGCTTATGATCCTTTATATGCTGAACAAGGTCAATTTTCCCCTGACCAATTCACAGCTGACCCAGTTTTTCCTGGACAAGGAATATACTACCTACTTCACCCTGCAGCAGGTGCTGTCTGAGCTCTGCGAATCCAACCTCATCAAGGGCAGACAGGTAGGCACCTCCACCCGTTATGAGATCACAGGTGACGGCCGTGAGACCCTGGGATTTTTTGGCAAGGATATATCGGGCGCGGCAGTATCGGACATGGATGAATACATAAAGGACAACAAGTTCCGTCTGCGCTCCGAGGTGGGAAGCTCCTCCGATTATTATAAGGAGGGCAGTGAATATATAGTAAGATGTGAGGTACGCGAGGGCAAAAGCACCCTCTTCTCCCTCAGCATATCTGTACCGGATGAGGATGAGGCAAGGGCCATGTGCTCAAACTGGAAGCAGCAGAGCCAGAGCATATATGCTCATGCCATAAAGTCTCTCCTCAATCCCTCCGGCAAATAATCATAAGATAAGATCAGCTATCACAGCAGATATATGTCATGCTCCGCGCATACCCTGCGCATCTCCAGGGGCCATACAGAGGCCTGGACCTCTCCCACATGGGCCCTTCCAAGCAGGAGCATGCAGAGCCTTGACTGGCCTATGCCTCCGCCTATGGTGTAAGGCAGCACGCAGTTAAGGACATCCTGATGATAAGGCAGGCTCTCCCTCTCAAGGCAGCCTGCTTTTTTCAGCTGCTCATGGAGGCTCTCCTCTGATACCCTTATACCCATGGATGAAAGCTCAAAGGCCCTCTTGAGGGGCTCAAACCAGAAAAGCATGTCGCCATTGAGCTGCCAGTCATCATAGTCCGGAGCCCTGCCGTCATGGGGCTTTCCGTCTCCCAGCTTGTCACCTATGCGCATAAGGAATACTGCGCCATACTTGCGGCAGATCTCATTTTCCCTTTCATTTGGCTCCAGATCCGGATACATCTGGCGGAGCTCCTCTGAATCTATGAAATGTATCTCCTCGGGAAGGTGATATACGGCATCGGGATACTTGTACCATACCTCATGCTCCATGTGCTTGACCACCTTGTATATGGTGCGCACGGTCTCCCTGAGAGTCTCCTCGGTACGGTCTTCCTTCCTTATGACCTTTTCCCAGTCCCACTGATCCACATAGGCACTGTGAAGGTTGTCCAGCTCCTCATCCCTCCTGATGGCATTCATGTTGGTATAGAGTCCTTCGCCGGGCTCAAAGCCATACTGCTTGAGTGCTACCCTCTTCCATTTGGCCAGGGACTGTACCACCTCTATGTCCTCTCCCGGCTCACTCTTGAGATCGAAAGAGACCTTACGCTCTACACCGTTGAGGTCATCATTGAGTCCCGAGCTCTTTTCAACGAAGAGAGGTGCTGATATCCTCTCCAGATTCATCTCCCGGCCTATCTCCTTCTGAAATGTGTCTCTGATGAATTTGATGGCCTCCTGGGTCTGTCTTATGCTCATCCTGGGATCATATCCCATGGGCAGATATAATTTCATAAATGCTTATGACGCCTGAAGCGTCTCTCCTTCCAATGATTTAAATTATTTTTCAGCTGTGCCTGAGGTCTTTCCACCGACTCCGGCTTCCCTCAGAAGCTCCTCAAGCTCAGGACCCTTAAGTATCCTGTAGCTTCCGGGCTCAAGGCCGCCAAGCTTTATGTTCATGACCCTGACCCGCCTAAGCTCAAGGACTCCGGCTCCAAGGGCTCCGCACATCCTTCTGATCTGACGGTTCATGCCCTCGGTCAGCACTATACGAAGGCTCCTCCGGCCGGTGACCTCCGCTCTCCTGCATCTGGCCCTGACCCGGCCCCTGTCCGGAACCTCTATCAGCACTCCGGCCTCCAGCCTGTCCGCAAAGGCCCTGTCTATGTCCCTTGAGACAATGACCTCATATTCCTTTTCATGCTCGAACTGACCGCGGTTCACTCTGTTGACCAGCTCTCCCATATTTGTAAGGAGTATGAGCCCCTCTGAGTCCTTGTCGAGCCTTCCTATGGGGAAGATATGGCTTCCATAGCCTATATGATCTATGATGTTCGGGGCCCTGTCCCTTTTTGAGCTGGTGCACACCATGCCCCTGGGCTTGTTGAAGGCAAGTACCACCGGAGCCTCGGAGCGCGCCTGATCTATCTCCCTTCCATCCAGAAGGATATGATCGGTGGCGGATACTCTCTGGCCTTCCTGGGCCCTCTGTCCGTTGACCAGCACCCTGCCCTCTCCTATGAGCCTGTCAGCCTCACGTCTTGAGCACACCCCGAGAGATGACAGCAGCTTATTGAGCCTGATGCCATCCTGATTTACCACGTCATTTGACATATGGTGTCTTTATCTCCTCAGGCCATGGCAGCTTCCAGGAGCCTTACCGCCTGCTCTACCGTAGCTGTCATATTTGCCCTGGCGTTTTCACCCTCCATGGCCTCTGAAAGGGTACATACACCTCTGAGTATGGGGAAAAAGGCATCTATGCCGGCCTCATTGCATTTTCCGGCCTCCTTTGTCACGCTGCCTGCAAAGGCCATGGTTATGAGTCCGTACTTCTTTGCCAGTCTGGCCACGCCTACGGGAGCCTTGCCCATGGCTGTCTGGAGATCCAGACGTCCCTCGCCGGTTATGGCTATGTCGCCGTTCTTCATCTCGGCCTCAAGGCCCGTGGCCTCCATGATGAGCTCTATGCCGGGAACCAGCTTGGCACCAAGATAGCTTATGAGCGCAAAGCCAAGTCCGCCTGCTGCGCCTGCTCCGCTGGTCTCCCTGAGATCTTTTCCGAGAGCCTGCGCGGTCACATCCGCATAATGAGCCATAGCCTCATCAAGGCACTTCTTCATGTCCTCAGTCACACCCTTCTGGGGACCGTATATATATGTGGCTCCCTGCTCACCGCAAAGGGGATTTTCCACGTCGCAGGCAACCCTGATCTCTGACTCTGCTATACGGAGATCCAGTCCGCTCACGTCTATGGTGCTGACTCTGGAGAGAGCTGCTCCGCCTTCTCCGCAGTCCTGTCCCTGAGCATCCAGGAACTTCACTCCGAGAGCCTTGAGCATACCCACGCCGCCATCGTTGGTGGCACTTCCTCCTATGCCTATGATAAAGCTGCGGCAGCCCTGATCAAGGGCATGCAGTATCATCTCACCCACTCCATAGGTGGTGGCAGCCATGGGATCCTTCCTTTCGGATATGGTTATGCCTGCTGCCTGAGCCATCTCCATGACAGACAGTCTGTCCTTTCTTATATAACCGTAGTGGGCTTCCACGGGCTCGCCATAGGGACCCTTTACACTGAGCTCCACGCGCTCACCCTTCATGCCCTCTATCAGGGCATCGGTAGTTCCCTCTCCTCCGTCAGCCAGAGGCTTTACCACCACCTCGGCCTCAGGCATGGCCCTGAGCACTCCCTCCTTTGCGGCATTGCCTGCCTCCATGGAGCTCATGCTTCCTTTAAATGAATCGATAGCTATAACGACCTTCATCCCAGTCTCCTCACTTTTCAGCTTATTGAACGACCTGTCCCTGCAGGAAAACGACCGGCAGGGACATTTGTATCTAATATATTATGATTTGTGCCTTATGTCAAAGAGATATGTCAGTATATCTCTCCGTCCCCCTTCCTTGGATGTCAAAGATCCGGATCTGTTTTTGTATGACTTCCACAAAAGAAGGCGCTTTCTTTCAATGTATATTTCAATTTCTTATCATTTTCATTTCATTTTCCCCGGTTTTGTGATACTGATCAAAAACCGCACCATAACTTTGTAAACTTTACGAATTGATTACACAGGCAAAGCCGCTTATCCTAAGCTTAAATGAAAAAGCGCTTTTTCTGAGATCCTGCTCTGAGGCAGCACATAAGCTTCCATCAGAGCCCACACAACAAAAATGATTCAGGGGGGAGTTTTATGGAACTCTATTTCGTACTTGCCATCATGGCATTTATGATATTCGGCTTCATGCTGAATAAGTGGCCCTTTGGCCTGACAACCATGATATGCTGTATCCTGCTGGTAGTCACCGGAGTATACAACGTTGGAGAAGCATTTTCAGGATTTTCAAGTCAGAACATCATCCTCGTGGCTCCCATGTTTGCCATGAGTGCAGCATTTTCCAAGACCAGCCTTCTTACCAAGATCCAGGCCAAGATGCTTTCCATGAAGGGAAAGAGCGGTACTCTCATGCTTATAGCATTTTATGCATTCATAGCAGTGCTTGCCGCCTTCCTGCCTACCACGGCCATGATGCTAACCTGCCTCATGTTCCTGACAGCGCTTGATGATTCAGGTGATATCACACCCACCACCATGACCATACCCGCTCTGGCCATGCTGAGCGTATGGGGAGGAAAGCTTCCCTTTGGTATGGGCGCCACCGCATATGTTACCAACAACGCTTTCTACGAGGGCATGGTAACTGATCAGGGACAGCTCCTGCAGTTCCTTGATTTCTTCAAGGTATCCATTATACCCTGCCTGCTCTGCACGGTATACTGCCTCTTCGGCTACAAGCTGATGCCCAAGAAGGCTGCATTTGATGCTTCCAAGGCTCAGGGCAAGAAGCAGAAGGAAAAAGAGCAGCTTCCTCAGTTCCAGGAAAATATGATCTACATCATGTTCGTGCTGGTACTCATAGCCCTGCTGTTCGGATCCAAGCTTGGACAGCTCATGTATATCATACCTGCCATAGCCATAGTAGTGCTCATTTTTGCCAAGTCCATGTCCGTAAAGGAAGTGGTGACTGCCATGACCGGAGACCCCGTATTTATGATAGCCGGAGTGCTCGTTATGGCTGATGCCCTTGGCGATACCGGTGCCGGTGAGCTCATAGGCCAGTTCATACTTAACATCCTTGGCGGAAACCCCAGCGGACTGATGGTGCTCTTCGTATTTGCCATCGTGACTACGGTCATGACCACCTTCATGTCAAACTCTGCTACCAAGAACGTACTGCTTCCCATAGCTGCTTCCACCTGTATAGCAGCAGGCTGGGATCCCAGAGGCGTGGTGCTCATAGTTGCCTTCTGCTCCAACGTAGCCATAGCCTTCCCTTCAGGCTCTCCTGCCTGCGGTATCGCTTACGCTACCGGCGGATACAAGATCGTTGAGACCCTTAGGTTCACGCTTCCTTTTATAGCCATAGCCATAGTTTCCATAGTACTTTCTGCCAACTTCTTCTTCCCTGTATACGGCTAAACAGCCCCAGGGCTTAAGTTTGCACCGACGGGCGGTGCCGCTCTGACACTGTCCGTCATATCATTTTCATTAACACATAAGGAGAAAACATATGTCAATGAGACCTCAGATCCCGGTACGTACCGTGGACACCGACGATACTCTCAGATTCATACAGCAGATGGGCATAGAGTATGTAAGCCTCATGCTGAAGCCTGAGGAGCTTACATATGAGAAGATAAAGGAGCAGCAGGACAGGCTTGCTAAGTTTGGACTCACCGTATCAGATGCAGCCTGCAATGAGCTCCAGAAGAACAGGAGCATACACCTGGCCCTTCCCGACAGGGACGAGCAGATCAAGCGCTTCAACGACATGCTCTATGTCATGGGCAAGGCCGGCATAGAGTTCACCTCCATAGCATGGCAGCCCCACGGCATACTCCGTACCTCTCACAAGGTAGGTGAGCATACGAGAGGCGGTATATCGGCCTACTGCGATCAGACAGAGATCATGGCCCGTCCCAATGCAGAAGAGAGGGCCTATACAGATGAAGAGATCTGGGACAACTTCCAGTACTTCATGGACAAGGTCATCCCCGTAGCTGAGGAGACCGGAGTAAGGATGGCCCTTCATCCCAACGATCCCCCTCTTGCATGCATGGCAGGCATACCCAGCCTGATCTACAACACAGAGTGCTACAAGAAGGCCATAAAAGCAGCCCATGGAAGCAAGGCCCTGGGCATGAAGCTCTGCACAGGCTGCTGGCTTGAGGCCGGCGATGCCTTCGGAGACATCATGGCGGACATAAAGGAGTTCTGTGCCGATGACCGCATCCTCTGCATACACTTCAGGAACGTGGACAGCACACTTCCCGTATTTGAGGAGACCCTTGCAGAGGACGGATATGCAGACATGTATGCCATCATGAAGCAATTCGTGGCCTGTGACTGCAATGCGGTGATCTCCATAGATCATGCGTTCAGACCCATGGAGGGCTTCGGCGGCATGCCTGGATCCTTTGCATACTCCACAGGATACATGAAGGGACTCATGCATGCAGCCGAGAAGGAGCTTGGCAAGCGATAAGCTCAAAAAAACAGGGCCCCTAAGGACCCTGCATGACTAAGCTTGATGACAAACCTCAATATATTATTTCCCCTTTTCCCTGGCTGAGCCTCAGAACTCTGCCAGGGATCCTTTATGCCCTTATTTCCTGAGGAGATGCACCGCAAAGCCAGCTATCTCCTCCTTCAGATATATGGCTCTGGTACTTCCATCAGGCTCCTGGGTCCTGCTGGAGGCGTCCAGCTCAAAGCCCTGGCTCTCAAGCCATGCCGCTGCCCTGTCCACATCCACAGTGCCTATGGCTATGTGTCCGTTCCTTCCTCTTCCATTTCCTCTCATACACTCTATGCAGTTTCCCGCAAAATAAGAGGCCTTGCCCTCACGGAAGCCAAAGCCGAAGGCCCTCGCAAAAAGCTCTGCCGTCCGTTTTGCATCCTCAGCATCCTCGCAGTTGACCCCTATATGTATGAGCTCAAAGCCCAGATCATTGATATTATTCTCCATGTTGACCTCCGCGATAAATATAGTTTATATATCATGGATTATAACATCTTGTGACCAATTTTGTCCCTGAAATATACTTTTGCGGTTTACATCGCTAAAAAATAGGTTTAAAATATTTTCCATCACAAATGTCTGACAGAAAAAGACATCAAATAGCATGAAGAGGAGGTACAAGATCATGCAGGAAAAGATCTGCTGCAAGGAGATCGACAAGCACGCTGAAGAGCTTTCAGCGCTTGCTATGAAGATATGGGAAAATCCCGAGATGGGCTGGCATGAGAAGAAGGCCAGCTCCTGGACTGCAGAATATCTGAAGTCCCAGGGCTTTGAGGTAGAGCTGGGAGCCTATGGCATGCCCACAGCCATAAGAGCGGTATGGGGCAAAGGACATCCCGTCATCGGCTTCTGCGGAGAGTATGACTGTCTGCCCGGACTGAGCCAGAAGGCCTGCTCACACCAGGAGCCCGTCGTAGAGGGCGGTATAGGTCATGGCTGCGGCCACAACCTGCTCGGCGTAGGCTGCGTAGCTGCCTGCCTGGGACTGAAGGCAGAGCTGGAGGCCAGCGGCAAGGAAGGCACTGTTATCTACTATGGCTGCCCTGCAGAGGAGCAGCTCACCGGTAAGGGCTTCATGGCAAAGAGAGGCGCTTTTTATGAGTGTGATCTGACCATCACCTGGCACCCCGGTACTTCAAATCAGGCTACACTTGGCGTAAACAACGGCGTACAGGGAGCTATCTTCCACTTCAAGGGCAAGACCTCCCATGCTGCAGGCAATCCCTGGAACGGCAGGAGCGCTCTGGATGCAGCCCAGCTCATGAACATGGGCGTAGAGTTCCTTCGTGAGCACGTGACTGATGATGTGCGCATGCACTATCAGTATCTGGATGCAGGCAAGGCTCCCAACATCGTACCCGACACTGCAGCCGTAAAGTACTTTGTACGTGCCCTTACCTGGGACAGCGTGGCAGATGCATACAAGAGAGTCATCAAGTGTGCCGAGGGAGCTGCCCACATGACAGAGACCGAGGTCACCGTAGAGAACCTTGGCGGTATATATCCCACCATGCAGAACCGTGTCATGAGTGATGTCATGCAGCGTATGAGAGAGGAGATCCCCGTGCCTGAGTATACCGAAGAGGAGCTCAAGTTCGCCGATGAGATCAACAGGACCTCTCCTCTCTATGTAGAAGGCGTGACCCCTCCCATCGACTATGAGGTAAAGCCCCTTGGCAACTTCAACGGCGGCGGATCCACTGACTACGGCGATGTAGCTCATATCTGCCCCGGAGTTATGTGCCCCGGATGCACAGCTCCCACTCTTTCAGGCGGACACAGCTGGATGATCACCGCAGCCTCCGGAACCTCTATAGGAGTAAAGGGCATGCTTTATCAGGCAAAGATCATGGCAGCCGGTGCTTTTGAGATGGTCAAGGATCCTGCTCTGGTAGAGGCAGCAAAGAAGGAGTTTGAGGAGTCCATGGGCGGCAAGAAGTACGAGTGTCCCATCACTGATGAGATACCCTGGCCCTACGACGAGGACTGATGACAAAGACGATCAGTATCTGCTCATCAAATGACCTTATGAGCCACATTTTAAAATAACGAGATCCCAAGGGATCCTTAAGGGCCTGCCCTGCGGCAGGCCCAAAATAATGTCAAAAGGGGAATTGATTTTATGATCACAGATCTGATAACCAGGACAAGTGATTTTATCTGGAACTATCCGCTCCTTATACTGCTGGTAGGTACAGGCCTGTACTTTACCATCAGACTCAGATTCATACAGATAAGGAGATTCCGTGAGGGTATGGCCAGGCTGTTTTCCGGCTTCAGCCTCCATGGCAAGGCTGCCGGCAAGGACGGCATGAGCTCCTTCCAGGCTCTGTCGACTGCCGTGGCTGCCCAGGTTGGTACCGGCAACATAACAGGCTGTGCCACGGCCCTGGTCAGCGGAGGCCCAGGAGCCCTGTTCTGGGTATGGGTATCTGCATTTTTAGGCATGGCCACTATCTATGCGGAGGCCGTGCTCGCTCAGATGTATAAGACAAAGGATACCACGGGCCAGACCGTCGGAGGCCCGGCATACTATATAAGGGCAGCCTTTAAAGGAAGGTTCGGAAAATACCTGTCTGCCTTCTTCTCCGTGGCCATCATACTGGCTCTGGGCTTCATGGGCAATATGGTACAGTCCAACTCCATAAGCGATGCCTTCCACAATGCCTTCGGCATAAACAAGATAGTCATGGGAGCCATAGTGGCTCTGATAGCCGCCTTCATCTTCATAGGCGGGGTCAGGCGCCTTGCCTCAGTGACTGAAAAGCTGGTCCCTGTCATGGCCATCTTCTATATAATAGGCTGTGTCATCATCCTCATCATGCATGCCTCAGCGCTCCCGCTGGCCATAAAGCAGATCTTTGTGCTGGCCTTCGATCCCCAGGCCATGGCAGGCGGCATAGCAGGCGTCACCATACAGCAGGCCATGCGCTTTGGCGTAGCCAGAGGGCTCTTTTCAAATGAGGCCGGCCTTGGCTCAACGCCCCATGCCCATGCCCTGGCAAAGGTGGAAAGGCCTCAGGATCAGGGAGTCATAGCCATAGTCAGCGTATTTATAGATACCTTTGTCATACTTACTCTGACAGGGCTCGTGCTCATCACCTCCGGTCTCGTACCCCAGGGTCTTACAGGCACCGCCCTTACCCAGGCAGCATTTGCCCAGTCCTTTGGAGGCTTCGGTGATGTATTCATAGCCATATGCATGCTGTTTTTTGCATTTTCCACCATACTCGGCTGGTACTTCTTCGGAGAGGTCAACTTCAAGGCCCTCTTCGGCACCAGGGCAGTGCCGGTGTACAGCATCATAGTAGTCATCTTCGTATTTGTGGGCTCCTTCCAGAAGGTGGACATAGTATGGGCCCTTTCGGATCTGTTCAACGGCATCATGGCATTTCCAAATCTGCTGGCCCTGCTGGCTCTTTCAGGTATAGTGGCAAAAACAAGGCTCTGAGATCACCTCAGAGCCTCAGACTGAAGACAAACCGGGTTTAGGAAAGAGCTCCTAAGCCAGGTTTGTTTTTTTGTGTGTCAAAAGTAATGAG
>CALWHG010000033.1 GCA_944380315.1 uncultured Lachnospiraceae bacterium | reverse complement strand
AAGAACGCCGAGGTAGTGGCAGACGAGGATTTCGATGCAGACAAGATAAATGTAGGCTGCACCGTGACCATAAAGGAGACATCAAGAGGCATGGAGGCCACATATCACCTGGTGGGCTCATCAGAGGCAGACAGCCGTCAGAGGAAGATAAGCAACGAATCCCCTGTGGGAGCAGCCCTCATGGGACACCGCAAGGGTGATACGGTCAGAGTCGAACTCCCTTCAGGAGCCACCATGGATTATGAGATCCTGGATGTGACGAAGACTGAATAAGGAAGCATTTTCATAACAGGGTAGGATACCGGTCTGTGGCTTTTGGGCTGCAGGCCGCGCTTTTAAAAATGAGGAGGATCAGGATGCCCAAGGACAACACACAAAACACGGCGCAAAATGGCGGAGAAGAGCTCAACCACATACTGAAGGCCCGCAGGGACAAGCTTGCGGAGCTGAGAGCAGCAGGCAAGGATCCTTTTGTCATAACCAAGTATGAGCAGACCCATCACTCTGATGAGATCAAGGCTCACTATGATGAGCTTGAGGGCAGGGAGGTATCCATAGCAGGCAGGCTCATGCTGAAGCGTGTCATGGGCAAGGCCTCCTTCTGTCATGTGTCTGACCGCAACGGAGACATACAGGCCTATGTGGCAAGGGACAGCGTGGGAGAGGAGAGCTACGCTGATTTCAAGAAGCTGGATATAGGTGACATAGTAGGCATAAAGGGTACGGTATTCAAGACCAAGACCGGAGAGATCTCCGTACATGCGGAGTCAGTAACACTGCTTTCCAAGTCACTTCAGGTGCTGCCCGAGAAGTTCCACGGCATAACCGATACTGACATGCGCTACAGGCAGCGCTATGTGGACCTCATCATGAATCCTGAGGTAAAGGACACCTTCATAAAGAGGTCCATGGTACTCAGGGAGATTAGACATTATCTTGACGAGAGAGGCTTCATGGAGGTGGAGACACCCATGCTGGTGGAAAATGCCGGCGGTGCGGCGGCGCGCCCCTTCATCACCCATTTCAATGCACTCAATGAGGACAAGAAGCTCCGCATATCCCTGGAGCTCTATCTCAAGAGGCTCATAGTGGGAGGCCTGGAAAAGGTATATGAGATAGGCCGCGTGTTCAGGAACGAGGGCACTGACGCCATGCACAACCCTGAGTTCACACTCATGGAGCTTTATCAGGCATATACGGATTATCATGGTATGATGGATCTGACTGAGGGCCTCTACCGCTATGTGGCCGAGAAGGTCTGCGGCACCACCAGGCTCAATTTCCGTGGCAATGTCATAGATCTGGGACAGCCCTTCAAGAGAGCCACCATGGTGGAGCTGGTAAAGGAGTATACAGGCATAGACTTCGATCAGGTAAAGGACGACGCAGAGGCCAGGGCCCTTGCAAAGGAGCATAAGCTCGAGTTCATGGAGATGCACAAGAAGGGAGATATACTCAGCCTCTTCTTTGAGGAGTATGTGGAGGACAAGCTGATACAGCCCACTTTCGTCATGGATCATCCCGTGGAGATCAGTCCCCTTACCAAGCGTAAGCCCGACAAGCCCGAGTACACTGAGCGCTTCGAGCTCTTCATAAATGGAGGAGAGTTTGCAAATGCCTACTCCGAGCTCAACGATCCCATAGACCAGAGGGAGCGCTTCAAGGCCCAGGAGGCCCTGCTGGCAGCGGGAGACGAGGAGGCCAACACCACAGATGAGGACTTCCTCAATGCCCTGATGATAGGCATGCCTCCCACAGGCGGCATAGGCTACGGAATAGACAGGCTTGTCATGCTGCTTACTGATTCCGATGCCATCCGCGATGTGCTGCTCTTCCCGACTCTTAAATCGCTTGACAAGAAGGACAATGCTTCAGGTCAGGCTGCAGTAGCTGAGGCTGCGAGTGAGGGCACGGCAGCAGCTGCGACTGCTGCTCCCAGGACAGTGGATGAGGCTCCCAGGATCATATTGGATCTCACAAAGGTCAGGGTGGAGCCCCTCTTTGAGGACATGGTGGACTTCGAGACCTTCAGTAAGTCTGATTTCAGGGTAGTGAAGGTGGAGGACTGCGAGGCAGTTCCGAAGTCAAAGAAGCTCCTTAAGTTTACGCTCAACGATGGCACGGACCGTAAGAGGACCATCTTAAGCGGCATACACGAGTTCTATGAGCCCGAGCGGCTTATAGGCAAGACCTGCGTGGCCATCACGAACCTTCCTCCCAGGAAGATGATGGGCATAGACTCAGAGGGCATGCTGATATCAGCAGTATACGAGTATGACGGACATGAGGGACTGGATCTCCTTATGCTGGAGGATCATATACCTGCAGGAGCAAAGCTTTACTGATGAGGATCTGCTGATGGACGATGGTTTCAGAAGAAGATTCCTGCTTTGCCTCTGTCTGTCACTGACAGCGACCTTTGTCTGCGAGATGATAAGGCGCAGGACAAAGCTTGGTGCGGTTGATACAAAGCGTTTTATTTCTGCTCCTGGCAGGGAGAAGTTTGGCTATACCAGGTGGCAGAGAGAACGATTTGATGATATGAGCTATGAAGAGCTCAATGAAGCCGCCGTAGGATATGACAAGCAGCACCCTTTTACGGCGTAAAGTACAGAATAAGATTTATCAGCAACCTGGCCTCATGGGTATATCCCATGGGGCCATTTTTTATGTGTGCGATTGAAGAAAATCCCCAAAGCCTATATAATAGCCATGATCAGGATACAAGGATCATGAATGATCAGCTTTCGATAGAGGAGGTAAAGTATATGCTGGACATAGGGACCAAGGCACCGGACTTTGAGCTTCCGGACCAGAACGGGGAGCTGCGCTCACTTTCAGAGTTCAGGGGACAGAAGGTCATACTGTATTTTTATCCCAAGGACATGACGCCGGGCTGCACCAAGCAGGCCTGCTCCTTTGGAGAACTTTATCCCCAGATTCAGGAAAAGGGCGCTGTAGTGCTGGGAGTAAGCAGGGACAGCGTGGCCTCACACAAGAGGTTCGAGGAAAAGTACGGGCTGCCCTTCGTGCTGCTGTCTGATCCTGAGAGGAAGGTCATAGAGGCCTATGACGTATGGAAGGAAAAGAAGAACTACGGCAAGGTATCCATGGGCGTAGTGCGCAGCACCTACCTGATAGATGAGGAGGGCACCATCATAAAGGCCTTCGGAAATGTAAAGGCAGCAGACAACCCTGCCCAGATGCTGGGAGAGCTCCAGTGAGGATCATCATATCGCCGGCAAAGCAGATGAGGGAGGATGTGGATTCGCTGGAGCCCCGCAGCCTTCCGGTATTCCTTGACAGGGCGGAGAGGCTTCGGGATCATATCAGCGGGCTATCCTTTGAGGAACAGAAAAGGCTCTGGGCCTGCAATGACAGGATAGCTAAGGAGAACCGTGAGCGCTTTCTTGACATGGATCTTCGCAGAGGCCTGACCCCGGCCATACTTTCGTATGACGGCATACAGTATAAGTACATGGCTCCATCAGTATTTGAGACAGGTGAGCTCAGCTATATAGAGGAGCATCTGCGGATCCTTTCAGGCTTTTATGGTGTGCTTAGACCCATGGACGGAGTAAGGCCCTACAGACTTGAGATGCAGGCCAGAGCCACAGTGGATGGATATAAGGACCTCTACGACTTCTGGGGAAGGAGCCTCTATGACGAGGTCATGGACGAGAGCCGCATCATCATAAATCTGGCTTCAAAGGAGTACTCAAGATGCATTGAAAAATATCTCATCCCGGAGGACAGATACATAAGCTGTATTTTTGGCGAGCTTTCCGGAGACAGGATAGTGCAGAAGGGCGTATATGCCAAGATGGCCAGAGGAGAGATGGTCAGGTTCATGGCCTCAAGGAGCATAGAAGAGCCTGAGCAGCTCATGGATTTTGACTGGAGCGGATACGGCTTTGATAAGGGCAGATCCACAGACACGCATTATGTGTTTATACGGCATACATAAAAATCATAAGGGCAGGATAAGGATATGCAAAGGGATGTGATCATACATCATCTTATGGCCTTCTGCGGAGGGCTTATGGGAGTATATTCCATAGCGGGGAGGATGGGAGTGTTTGCAGCAGCGGAGACCGCAAACATGATAGAGATAGTTTGTGACATAGTCGGAAAGGACAACCTGCAGTTTGCCTACAGGGTAGGGGCGCTGCTGATATACAGCCTGGCTATGGTGATCCATACGGTGATGAGCAGGATGACCAGACTGGACCTCAGGATCATATCCCTGGCCCTGGATGCTCTGGCGGCACTGGCTCTCAGCCTTATACCCATTGACATTGACCCCTTTGTGGCCCTTTATCCTCTGTTCTTTGCTTCGGCATATCAGTGGTGCAGCTTCAACGGTGCAGAGGGCTATACCTGCTCCACTATATTTTCCACAAACAATCTGCGCCAGGCGGTCACTGCGGCTACAGACTGGCTCATACTTCCAAAGGAGGATGAAAGGAGGCACAAAAGCGGGGAAAAGGCAGTATTTTTCGGCGGGACCCTGCTTGCCTTCAACGGGGGAGTTGCCATAGGCTATATTGCCTACAGCATCATTGGAAATGTGAGTGTGCTGCTGAGCCTGATTCCCATACTTGTGGTGCTTGGTCTTATCTCACCAGTCAAAAAACATTTGCCCGAGAGAGCATGATGGTATAGAATCATAGAAAACAAAGGCTTGTTTGAGATACGATGTCGGTCAAGACAGAAAGGATACTAACATGAATGAAGACATGATGAAAGAGACCAGATCAAAAGGTGATATCAAGAGCCGCGGACTCAGTGATATGCTGCATGATTTTATGGAGGGACATGCTCCGCTTTTCTGGATCATCTTCAGTGTGGTCACAGTACTGGTGATCTACAAATCCTTCAGCCTGATCTTCCTGGAGAAGACTCCCTATACCTGGGATGATGTATTCCAGCACTATACCCTGGCACTTCTGTGCATCATACTTATGAGGGAATCCTACAAGGGACAGTTTCATCTGGGCTTCAGGATCGAGAGGTTCGGCCTTGGGCTGCTGCTGTGCTGGCCTGCCATACCCTTTATGTGTCTGAATCTGCTTACCGGTCTCAGCGACAGGCCCATAGTAGGAGAAAGCCTGGTGCTCATGCTGCTCAGCAATTTTGCCATCGGTCTTTTTGAAGAGGTGGTAGTCAGAGCCATACTTTTGGGACATATGATGCACCACTATAAGGGGGACAGACACAGGGTGCTGAAGTCGGTGCTGTACTCAGCCCTGCTTTTTGGCATACTTCATATAGGAAATGCTCTGGCAAATCCTGTGAACACCGCTTTCCAGGTGGTTTATGCCACAGGCATAGGAGTCATGTTTGCGGCCGCCTACATAAGGACCAGGAACCTGTGGCCCTGCATCATCATGCATGCATTGGTGGACTTCTGCGCCAATATGGGCCGCATCTATGTGCAACTCCAGCCGGATGTGGAGGCCTATCAGGAGGAGCTGATGAGTGTGCCAAGTCTCATATCCTATTATCTTCCCTATGAGGTCCTTACCATGATACCCGGGATAGTGCTCGTGGGAGCTGTGATCATATCTTTACTGGCCGCGCTGGCAGGAGCATTTATCCTGAGAGGATCGAAGCAGGCAGAGATAGATGAGCTCTGGCAGGAGATGTGACAGGGTCGGGACATATGATCGGGGATCTGCATACACATTCTACATATGATGACGGAGCGAGCAGCCTTTTAGAGATGGCTGAGCAGGCCGAGAGGCTTGGGCTTGATTACTTCGGCTATTCCGGACACAGCTTTCAGCCTCACGGAGAGGCCTGGTGCATTGGACCGGACAGGATAGGAACATATCTTACGGAGGCCAGGAGCATAAAGGAGCGCTTCCTCAGAGAGGGACGTACATTGAGGGTATATGTGGGCCTTGAGCTTGATATATATGGAAGACCTGAGGAAGGCCTTGACTATATCATTGGCTCGGCTCATGGCTTCAGCCTTGGCACCGATGGGCGCGTATTCAATGTGGACGAGAGTCTGGAGGCCTTGAGGTTCATAAGGGATGAGCTCTTTTCAGGGGATCCCTATCTTATGACGGATGCCTACTATGATCAGGTGGCACGGATCCCGGAGGCCACGGGCTGTGACATCATAGGCCATTTTGATCTTGTGACAAAGTTCAATGAGAGATATCCCATGCTTGATGTCAGGTCTCCCAGATATCTGAGACGTGCCCTGGAGGCCATGAGCTATCTGGTGGAGAAGGACTCCATATTTGAGATAAATACGGGAGCCATGTCCAGGGGCTGGCGCACGGAGCCTTATCCGGACAGTCTGCTGCTTGAGCGGCTCCATGACATGGGAGGCAGGATCACCATCAACTCCGACTCCCATCACAGGGATACCATAGCATACAGCTTTGATCTGGCAAGAAGGAGGGCTATGGAGGCCGGCTTTGATTCGGTCTTCGTGCCCACGGAACAGGGATTTGAGGAGGTAGGCATTTAGCATGGCACTTTATGCCATAGGAGATCTGCATCTGCATTTTCAGGCGGAGCTTCGGGCTCCGGGACAGCTTACGGGCAAGGTATGGCAGGACCATGAGCGGAAGCTTGCGGAAAACTGCGCTCGACTCATAGGGCCTGAGGACACCCTGGTACTGGTGGGAGACCACAGCTGGGGCAGGAGGTTTTCGGAGTGTGAAAAGGACCTTGCCTATATAGAGGCTCTGCCCGGGAGGAAGATACTCCTCCGGGGAAACCATGACATGTTCTGGGAGTCAGGCAAGACGGAGAAGCTCAATCAGATGTTTGAAGGCAGGCTTCATTTTCTTCAGAACAACTTCTATACATATGAGGACTATGCCCTGGTGGGGACCAAGGGCTATGCCTATGAGGGGCTTGACAGCAGAGAGCATGCGGCCATGCTGGTAGAGCGTGAGGCAGAGCGCCTCAGGACCTCCTTTGAGGCTGCCATGGCAGCAGGCTATTCAAGGTTCATCATGTTCCTGCATTATCCGCCCACCAACTTCTGGGAGCGCAACAGTATCTTTACCAGGATGGCTGAAAAGTACGGGGCAGAGCAGGTGGTCTATGCCCACTGCCATGGAGAGCAGCGCTTCCATGACAGCATAAGGGGAAAGAAGCGGGGCATAAGATACAACCTGGTGTCCGGAGACTGTCTCAGATGGCATCCGCTCTGCATACTCTGATCGAAGCCGATCGGCGGGAAATGGCAGGAAAATGGATGGCCCTTCTTGACATAAGGATATACATTAAGTAAAATAAATCAGGTTCAGCCGAAGGCTTACTGCCTTCGGCAGTTTTCTGAAAGGACGGTCTATGAACATACTTATCAAAGGCGGAAATGTCTATACTGAGGAAGGCTCCGTGAGGCAGGACATAGCTTTGACTGACGGAAGGATCAGCTTTGATGTATCGGGCAGCTTTGACAGTGTTTATGAGGCTGATGGTCTTGATATCATACCGGGACTCGCAGATGCGCATGTGCATCTGCGTGAGCCCGGTTTTTCTTATAAGGAGACCATCAGGACAGGCACCATGGCTGCAGCCCATGGAGGAGTGACCTCGGTGCTGGCCATGCCGAATCTGGATCCGGCGCCCTGCACTCTGCCGGCACTTCAGGAGGAGCTGGATATCATAAGGAGAGACGCGGTCATAGATGTCATACCCTTCGGTACCATAACCATGGGCAGGATGGGCAGAGGAGAGCTGGCTGACATGGAGGCCATGGCTCCCTATGTATGCGGCTTTTCCGATGACGGCACCGGTGTGCAGGATGAGGCTGTCATGAGACAGGCCATGGAGAGGGCAGCAGCCCTCGGGAAGATCATATCCGCTCACTGCGAGGACGAATCAGAGCTCAGGCCCGGAGGCTGTATCCATGATGGGGCCTATGCCAGGGAGCATGGACACGTGGGTATCAATTCTGAGAGCGAATGGAAGCAGGTGGAAAGGGATCTGAGACTGGCTGAGGAGACCGGGGCCAGATACCATGTCTGCCATGTCTCAACCAAGGAGTCCGTAAGGCTCATAAGAGAGGCCAAGAAAAGAGGAGTCAAGGTGACCTGTGAGACAGGCCCTCACTATCTCATATATACTGACGAGGACCTTAAGGAGTCCGGTGCCTGGAAGATGAATCCCCCCATCAGGGCCCGTGAGGATAGGGAGGAGCTCATAAGAGGCATAAAGGACGGCACCATAGATTGCATAATCACTGACCATGCGCCCCACAGTGCTGAGGAGAAGTCGAAGGGACTGGACGGATCAGCCTTTGGCATAACAGGACTTGAGACCTCGCTGGCTACAGTATATACTTATCTTGTAAGGCCGGGGATCATAAGCCTTTCCGACATGCTCAGGCTCATGAGCGGGTCTCCCAGGAGCATATTTGGCATACCGGGACCTGGAGCATGCATCAGAGAGGGGGATCCGGCGGACATAGCCATAGTGGACTTCAGGACCAGCTACAGGATCGATGCCCAGAGCTTTCTTTCCATGGGAAGGTCGACCCTCTTTGACGGGGCTGAGGTCTATGGCAGGGTCGAAGCCACGTTCCACAAGGGTATACAGGTATATTAAACTATAAATAATACATATCAGGAGGACATATCATGAAGGAAGAAGTTGCAAGAGGATTGCTTTCCATCAAGGCGGTATTTCTGAGGCCCGACGAGCCCTTTACCTGGGCCAGCGGCATAAAGAGCCCCATATACTGTGACAACAGGCTGGTGCTTTCGGCACCCGAGGTCAGGGAGCTCATAGAGAGCGGTATAGCAGAGACAGTAAAGAAGTATTATCCGGAGGCAAAGTCCCTGATGGGCACCTCCACTGCAGGCATAGCTCATGCAGCCATAGCTGCCTACAAGCTTGACATGCCCATGGGATATGTAAGAGGCAAGGCCAAGGACCACGGCAGGAACAACCAGATCGAGGGCAGGCTGGAGCCGGGAGACAAGGTGGTAGTCATAGAGGATCTCATATCTACTGCAGGCTCAGCCATAGAGTGTGTTGAGGCCCTCAGGGAGGCCGGAGCAGAGGTGCTGGGCATAGTAAGCATCTTTACCTATGGCATGAAGAAGGGACTTGACCGTCTGGCTGCAGCAGGAGTGGAGAACCACAGCCTTTCCGATCTGGATACTCTCGTAAAGGTGGCCGTACAGGACGGATATATAAAGGAAGAGGATGAGCAGAAGCTCCTCAGGTTCAGGGACGATCCCTCAGATGAGTCCTGGATGAAAGGAGCAAAGGCATGAAAAAGGATGTCAGGAGCGTCATAAGCATACTTGATCTGACCAGGGAGGAGATAGAGTCCCTGATGGACACTGCGGACGAGATCGAAAGAGATCCGGAGGCATTTTCCGAGGTGTGCAGACACAAGCAGCTGGCTACGCTTTTCTTCGAGCCCTCCACCAGGACCAGGCTGAGCTTTGAGTCAGCCATGCTTTCCCTCGGAGGCTCAGTGCTGGGCTTCTCCTCAGCTAATTCGAGCTCTGCATCAAAGGGCGAGAGCGTGGCGGATACCTTTGAGGTGGTGAGCAATTATGCCGACATCATAGCCACACGCCATCCCAAGGAGGGAGCGGCATATGTAGGGGCATTGCATTCCAGCGTGCCTGTGGTAAATGCCGGCGACGGGGGACATTTTCATCCTACCCAGACCCTGGCGGACCTTCTGACCATAAGGAGGAAGAAGGGCAGGCTCAATGACCTCTGCATAGGCATATGCGGAGACCTGAAATACGGACGTACGGTGCACTCCCTCATAGAGGCCATGCAGCGCTACAGCGGCATAAGCTATGTACTCATAAGCCCGGAGGAGCTCAGGCTTCCCGGGTACATGACGGACAAGCTGAAGGCAGAGGGAGCGGAGTATGTGGAGACTGCAGACCTTGAGGCCTCCATGCCGAAGCTGGATGTGCTCTACATGACCAGGATACAGAAGGAGAGGTTTACGGATGAGGCTGAGTACCAGAGGCTCAAGGACAGCTATATCCTGACCCCGGACAAGCTCAGCTCGGCAAAGAAGGACCTCTGCATCATGCATCCCCTTCCCAGGGTAAATGAGATCTCCGTCAAGGTAGACGAGGACGAGAGGGCCTGCTATTTCTATGAGACCTACTGCGGAAAGCAGATGAGGATGGCACTCATCATGTTCCTGCTGGGGCTTACGAAGGACGGAGCCCGGGAGGTGCCCAAGGCTCCCGCAAAGATGGAGCCTAAAAAGGTGCTCAGGGACGTGATCAGCTGCAAGAACCCTGCCTGCATAAGCTCTACGGAGCAGGAGCTGCCTCAGGTATTTGAGCTTGCAGATGAGGAAAAGCATGAGTATCGCTGCATTTACTGCGATTCACTGGTGAGATATCAGTGATTTTATGCTATACTTTTACGCATGAACATAAATAATATAAGAAAGATCATAAAAAAGGGACGCATACTTCAGAATGAGCCCATGTCGGCACATACCTCATTTCGTGTGGGAGGGCCGGCAAGGTATTATTTCATACCCGGGGACGAGGCTGAGGCTGCGTCCCTTGTCAGCTACCTTTATAAAAATGGCCTTGAGTATCAGATCATAGGCAATGGCTCCAACCTGCTGGTCTCTGACAGGGGCTATGAGGGCGCGATCATAGATCTGGGACGCCACGACGGCACCAGCTTCACCATGCTGGGCATAGATGATCAGAGGGAGGACGGAAAGGTCCTTTTCGACTGTGGGGCAGGCTGCCTGCTTTCAGCCATAGGGAGCTTTGCCCTCAGGTGCTCAGCCACTGGCTTTGAGGCTCTGTCAGGCATACCCGGCTGTATAGGCGGCGCCTGCATCATGAATGCAGGAGCCTATGGCTCAGAGATAGGTGATGTGATCACTGCCGTCACAGTCCTTACCAGCACCGGAGAGAAAAAGAGACTTGAGAGGTCGGAGCTCACCTTCGGATACAGACATTCAAGCCTCCTTGAGGAGGGCTATATAGTGCTCAGGGCAGAGGTGCTCCTGGATAAGGGGGATCACGCTCAGATAGAGGCACGCATGAAGGAGCTGACAGCCCAGAGGAAGGAAAAACAGCCTCTGGAGTATCCTTCCGCAGGCTCTGTCTTCAAGCGTCCGGAGGGGGACTTTGCAGGCAGGCTCATAGAGGAGGCCGGCCTTCGGGGCTACAGGCTGGGAGGCGCTATGGTCAGTGAGAAGCACTGCGGCTTCGTCATAAACTATGATCATGCTTCAGCAGCAGATATATATGCCCTCATAAATGAGGTGAGGGACAGGGTGCATGAAAAGAGCGGAGTCATGCTGGAGCCTGAGGTCAGGTTCCTGGGAGACTTCTGAACGGCTTCGGAGCGGTGGGCGCATAAGTCTGCCCATGACAGGAAAGTATAAGGGGATATAAAGTAAAACAAACAGGAGGAGAAGTATATGAGTGCAGCAACGACTACAGTCGAGAAGCTGGCGGACAGGATGGGACTTACCAACCTTACTCCGGATATAGATCTGTCTGAAAGGATCATAAGCTTCTATGACGTGAACAGACCGGCCCTTCAGCTTACCGGATTTTTTGAGCACTTTGATGTGACCAGGGTACAGATAGTCGGAAATGTGGAGCAGCAGTATATAGACAGCTATCTGGACGATAAGATGACGGCAGAGCGCTTTGAGAAGATAGCCGCCTTCAACGTGCCCTGTGTGATCTTTTCAAGGGAATACAGGCCCAGTGAGGCGGTGCTCGATGCCTGCAGGAAGCATGGGGTACCCTGCCTCAATTCACCCAAGACCACATCAGATCTCTCCAGTGAGATCATAAGATGGCTCAAGGTCCAGCTGGCCCCCTGCATAAGCATACATGGAGTGCTGGTGGACGTATACGGAGAAGGAGTACTCATCACCGGAGACAGCGGAGTCGGAAAATCCGAGTCTGCACTGGAGCTCGTAAAAAGAGGACACCGTCTGGTATCCGATGACGTGGTGGAGATCAGGAAGGTCTCGGATGAGACCCTCATAGGCAGTGCTCCGGCAGTGACCAAGAACTTCATAGAGCTGAGGGGCATAGGCATCATAAATATCAGGACTCTGTTCGGCTTTGAGGCCATCAAGGATACCCAGCAGATAGACATGGTCATAAAGCTGGAGGACTGGAACAAGGACAAGGAGTACGACAGGCTTGGCCTCACAGAGACCTATACCGAGTATCTCGGCAACAAGGTCATCTGCCATGAGATACCCATCAGGCCCGGACGTAACCTGGCCATCATAGTTGAGTGTGCGGCCGTAAACAACAGGGCAAAGAAGATGGGACACAACGCGGCGGATGAGCTCTTCAAGAGAGTGAACGCCAACATCGGAAACGTATTATGAAGCTTGTCATAGTCAGCGGCATGTCAGGAGCAGGCAAGACCATAGCCCTGAAGGCCATGGAGGACATGGGCTTTTACTGTGTGGACAACCTGCCCATACCTCTCATAGAAAAATTTGTGGACATACTTTCCGGATCCGACGAGAGGATGCGAAAGACCGCCATAGGCATAGATGTACGCAGCGGAAGCGAGCTTCCGAAGCTTCGGGATGTGCTCTCAGAGCTTGACCGGAGGCAGGTGAGCTACGACATACTTTTCCTGGATGCCTCCGATAAGGTGCTGCTCAAGCGCTTCAAGGAGACCAGACGGTCCCATCCCCTCTCGAAGGACGGCAGAGTAGAGGACGGCATAAGGGAGGAGAGGAAGGAGCTTATGTGGCTCCGGGACAAGTCCCGCTTTGTGCTGGATACCTCCAGCATGCTGACCAGGGATCTGCGCAACCAGCTTGAGCAGATATTTTCCGGAGATCAGGGCTTCCGCAATCTTTATGTGACGGTCATGTCCTTCGGCTTCAAGTATGGCATACCGGAGGATGCGGACCTGGTGTTTGATGTCAGGTTCCTCCCGAATCCCTTCTATGTGGATGAGCTGAAGCACCGGACCGGACTGGATCCGGAGGTTCGGGACTATGTCATGAGGGGAGAGGACGGCCATGTGTTTGAACGTAAGCTTGAGGACATGATGGATTTCCTGATACCCAGATATATAAATGAAGGAAAGAATCAGCTTGTCATAGCCATAGGCTGCACAGGAGGAAAGCACAGGTCGGTGACATTTGCAGAGCTCCTGTATGCCTACCTTTCAGGCCATGAGGAGTATGGCACCAGGATAGACCACAGGGATATAAACAGGAGTTGAGATGTCTTTTTCTACCGAGGTAAAGGAAGAAATAAGAAAAAAATGCTTTACTTTCAAAAATAAGCATAGTAAAATCACGAAAGGAATCGAAGCAGAATACAGAAAAGAATATCTGATGGCCATGTTCCTGGATTCAGGATCTGTGAGCAACCCGGAAAAGTTCTATCACCTTGAGTTCGTCTGCCAGAGCAGACAGGAGGCGGAGGATCTGAGCAGTATCATCGAGAGTTTCGGCATCATTCCGAAGATCACGGAGCGCAAGCATCATTTCATAGTATATCTGAAGGACAGCGAGGCTATATCCTCGATGCTGAGCATACTTTCGGCTCATCAGTCCATGATGAGGTTCGAAAACATCAGGATACTTAAGGAGATGCGGGAAAACATCCAGCGACAGGTCAACTGTGAGACTGCAAATATCTCAAAAACTGTATCTGCTGCCGTAAGGCAGACCGAGGACATCGAATACATAAGCTCGACCATCGGTATATCGAGGCTGCCGGAAAACCTGCAGGACATAGCCAGGCTGAGGCTCGAAAGACCTTCCGCCACACTGCGTGAGCTTTCCGAGGAGTTGCCGGAGGATATAGGTAAATCGGGCGTGAATCACAGGCTCAGGAAGCTTTCACGCATAGCCGATGACCTTCGCAGATCCGGCAGGTCAGGATCAACATCTTTTTAAGTAACATTCTAGGAGGAACATGGAATGGCAAGCAGTACTGTTGTTGTGAATCTCCCCAAAGAGATGGACAGGAAGGTCGCTATCCTTGTACAGGTGGCCAGCCAGTACAACGCAAGGATACATCTTATCTGCGGAAACAAGAAGGTCAATGCAAAGAGCATCATGGGCATGATGACGCTTCCCCTCAATAACAACGATGAGATAGACATAGAGGCTGATGGAGCGGATGAGGTTGCGGCAGTAGAGGCCATAGCAGCATTCCTTACAAACAAAGCCGTGACTGCATGAAATAATCGTTGACAGTCCAAAATGCTTATGATATAGTAATAAGGCTTTTGAAAAGGAAGGTATAAATACCTTGAGAAAGCCATGCTGCTGTAGCACAGTCGGTAGTGCGTCGCATTGGTAGTGCGGAGGTCACGGGTCCGATTCCCGTCAGCAGCTCGTACAGATTGGAGGATCAGAAAGGTCCTCCATTTTTATAACATGATAATGACAGACGGAGACAGGGACATGAGATACAGCGAACAGATCATAGAGGGAAGGAATGCGGTGACGGAGGCCCTGAGGGCGGGAAAGAGCATAGATAAGATATACATACTCGATGGAGCCTCGGAGCATGGCCTGGATGCCATAAAGAGGGAGCTTAAGAAGCATCCGGAGACAAAGGTCATATATACCAGGAAAGAAAAGCTGGATCTTATGTCAAAGGGCGGAAAGCACCAGGGTGTCATAGCCATGGCGGCGGCCTATGAGTATGCTACGGTGGAGGACATGCTGAGGGCAGCAGAGGAGAAGGGAGAGCCTCCCTTCCTTATCATGCTGGACGGTATAGAGGATCCTCACAACCTGGGAGCCATCATAAGGACTGCAAATCTGAGCGGTGCCCATGGAGTCATCATCAGGCAGGATCGGGCAGTGGGCCTTACGGCCACAGTGGCCAAGGCCTCTGCAGGTGCCATAAACTATACTCCCGTAGCCAAGGTCACGAATATATCCAGGACCATGGAGGCCCTCAAGAAGCAGGGCATGTGGTTCGTATGTGCGGACATGGATGGACAGCTCATGTATGATCTCGATCTTAAGGGCCCCATGGGTCTGGTCATAGGAAATGAAGGACATGGAGTATCGGAGCTTGTAAGGAAGAACTGTGACATGATAGCCTCCATACCCATGAAGGGAGACATAGACTCCCTCAATGCCTCTGTGGCCTGCGGGATACTGGCCTATGAGATAGTAAGACAGAGGATGAAGTCCTGAATCTTTTCGGATAAGATATAACTATAAGTTATGGCGACTGCATAACTTGTCCCCGGATCTCGGAAAAACAGAGACAGAATACTTGTTCACACCAACGTTTTACTATATTAAAGCGTCCAGATATATCAAAAAGATATTACAAATATATTTTTTTCAGATTTTGATTGATTTTTGTGAATAAATTATGTACAATCCATTACTATAATTGTTTTCGTGGAAACAAAACACGGATACAAAGTAAAGAGGAGGAAGAATTATGAAGAAGTTTCTCAGCATCGCACTCATCGCTGCAATGTCTCTGACCATGCTTGCAGGCTGTGACAGCTCTTCATCTGCAGAGACCACTGCTGCTGCCACAGAGGCTGCCGCTGCTGCAGAGGGTGAAGAGGCTGCTGCCGAGGCTACCGGAGACTACAAGATCGGTATCATCACCGGTACTGTTTCTCAGGGTGAGGAAGAGTATCAGATGGCTACTCAGATGAAGGAAAAGTATGGCGATATGATAGTTACCGCTACCTATCCCGACAACTTCTCAACTGAGACCGAGCAGACCATCAACGTAGTTACCAGCATGGCAGCTGATCCTGCCGTTAAGGTTATCGTATTCGTACAGGCCGTTCCCGGAGCTACAGCAGCTATCGAGAGAGTAAGAGAGACCCGTGACGATATCCTGTTCATCTGCGGAGTTTGCGCAGAGGATCCTGCAGTCATCGCAGACGCAGCTGATATCTGTCTCCTGGTCGACGAGCTTTCCATGGGACGTACAGTTCCCGAACAGGCTGCAAAGCAGGGCGCAAAGACCTTCGTTCACATCTCATTTGAGCGTCACCTTGGATATGCTACCATCGGTGCACGTCGTGACCTCATGAAGCAGACCTGTGAGGAGCTTGGACTTGAGTTCGTTGATGCTACCGCTCCCGATCCTACAGGAGATGCAGGCGTTACCGGAGCACAGGCATGGATCACTGAGAACATTCCCGTTCTTGTAGAGCAGTATGGAAAGGATACAGCATTCTTCGCAACCAACTGTTCCATGATGACCCCGCTCATCCAGCAGGTAGCTGAGACCGGAGCTATATTCCCTCAGCAGTGCTGCCCCAGCCCTTACCATGGCTATCCTTCAGCATTCAACATCTCAACAGAGGGACATGAGGGCGATGTACAGTACATGCTTGACCAGATCACCGCAGCAGTTGCTGATGCAGGCAACGCAGGCAGGATGTCTACCTGGGCAGTACCCATCAACATGCTTATGATCGAGGCTGGTGTTGAGTACGGCATCAAGTACTGCGAAGGCGAGATCACTCCCGATGAGGGATCCACCTACAATGAAGAGGCACTCTTTACAGAGATCAAGGCCATCGGCGGAGAAGATACTCAGATATCCAACTACTCCGATTCCAACGGAGAGCTTGATAACTTCTATCTGATCCTTTGCCCGTTCTATGATTTCTAAATAAAGGGAAGATTTGAGCTTATAAGCTTATGCATGCGCCCGCCGATCATTCAGCGGGCGCATTAAATACGTAAAAGGGATACCTTTGGCTGTATAAACGCTTTATGGACACAGGAGGACACATTGAGTTCTGAATATGTAGTAAAAATGGAAAATATTTCCAAGGAGTTCTCCGGAAACAGAGTTCTTAAGGATGTGAGCCTTCGGGTAAGACCCGGAGAGATCCATGCTCTCATGGGAGAGAATGGTGCGGGCAAATCCACACTTATGAACATACTTTTCGGAATGCCGGCGATATGGAATACCGGAGGATACGAGGGTACCATAGAGATCGACGGAGAAAAGGTGAAGATCGATTCTCCCCAGAAGGCGATGGAATGCGGTATAGGCATGGTGCATCAGGAGTTCATGCTCATACCGGGCTTCACCGCTACGGAAAATATCAAGCTTGGAAGAGAGGTGACCACTCCTAC
>CALWHG010000032.1 GCA_944380315.1 uncultured Lachnospiraceae bacterium | reverse complement strand
TGACAGCATATATCACTACGGATGCGCTGAATGTAAGGTCAGAGCCCTCCCTTGATGCAAACGCCTGGACTCAGGTGACCAGGAACCAGTCCTACCATGTGCTGGATCAGCTGGATGGCTGGGTGGAGATAGAACTGGATGGCACTGATGATGAGGAGGGCTCTGATCGGGCCTTCATATCCACCAGGGACAACAATGTGGAGGTCACCTACGGACTTCCCACGGCCATCGAGTATTATCCTGCGGTAGAGGCTGCAAATGCGGAGATGGCCTTCAGAAACAGCATAGTCAACTATGCGGTACAGTTCGTGGGCAACCCCTACGTATGGGGAGGCACATCACTTACGAACGGAGCAGACTGCTCAGGCTTCGTACAGAGCGTACTGAAGCATTTTGGTGTGAGCGTGCCCAGAGTCAGCCGTGACCAGGCAAGGTCCGGCACCAGGATCACCTCAGATCAGATGAGGCCCGGAGATCTGGTATTTTACGCCAACAGCTCCGGCACCATAAATCATGTGGCCATGTATATAGGCAACGGACAGGTGGTCAATGCTGCCTCAAGAAGAAGCGGCATAACCATCTACAGATGGAATTACAGGACTCCTGTGGCTATAAGGGACGTTATAGGAGATCGCACATCATAAAGGATACGGGAGAGAGATTTGGCTAAGGCTGTAAAAAAGACAAATACTCAGAAACGATCGGGAGGCTCCTCCGGCAGGAAGACCGGAGGCAGCAGCTCGGGAGCGCGTAAAAAGCGCAAGCCTGACAAAAGGACCATCGAGAAGAAAAAGAAGAAGCTCAGGAGCGAGGTGGCAGTGATAATCACTGCCTTTCTTGGTATGTTTTTCCTGCTCAGCAATTTTGGGCTGTTCGGTGCTGCAGGTGCTGCGGTATCGGCCTTCCAGAAGGGGCTTTTCGGCATAGCGGCCTATGTGCTCCCTCTGCTTCTGATAGCTGCAGTATGGCTCTATGTCAGCAACATGGGTCATTTCATGGCCCCTCTCAAGCTCATGTGCTCCCTGCTCAGCATCTTCATGCTCAGCGGAGTGTTTGAGCTGCTGTTCGGAGAGGAGAGGGGACTGGCATTTTTTGCGCATTATGAGAGCTCTGCAGCTGGGAGGCTTGGAGGTGGCGCAGTAGGCGGTGCCATAGCCGATACTCTGACTGCCTTCTGCGGTACCATAGGAGCATATCTCATACTCATACTCATATTTATCCTCTGCATGGTGGTCATAACCGAGAAAAGCTTCGTGGGAGCGGCGAGACAGGGGGCAGAAAGGACCATGTCCGCAGCCAGGGCTGGCAAGGAGCGCTATGAGGCCATACATGAGGAGCGCCGCATAAGGAAGCAGGCCAGGAGAGAGGCAGAGGAGCTCAGGAAGAAGGAGCTCAGCTTCCCTGACGTAAGGAACAGGGATACCGAGGTCATGGCGGATAAGGCGGGAGTATACGCAAGCTATGGCAGGGACATCATAGAGGGTGAGGTAGGCCAGAGCGTGGCTGAGGAGCCTGCACCCAAGGCTCCTATATACTATGATTACGGTGCGGATACGGTGCCCTTTGAGGAGGATCATAAGGAACGCTACAAGTCCTACGCCCATATACTGGATGAGGGTCAGGGGCCTGAGATACATATAGCCGAGGGCCAGGAGCTGGATCTGGATGAGGCCAGAAGCTTTGGCTATGCAGTCGGCCAGGGCTCAGCCAGTGAAAGGCTGAGCTTTGAGCCGGAGCCTGTATCAGCCTTCAGGACTGCAGATGATTATGCCCTGGACATGGATGAGGCCCATGAGCCGGATATCCATCAGACTCAGATACATGACGAGAGCATGGGCATGACATTTGATGAAGGTCTGGAGGAGGATATGACCGATGGCTCTGAGACTATGTCTCGTGAGCCTCTGGGCCCTGAGACATTTGCCCATGAGACATCGGCAGACAGCCCTGCTCTGGAAGCAGGAGCTGATCAGGAGGTAGTCACCAGTGCCTTTGGAAAGGAGCTTGAGCCCGTATCCAGATATGAACGGGACAGGATCATAAAAGAGAAATTCCCTGATGCCCAGGCTTCGGCCAGGACTCAGGGACACGCAGGGGTGGAGTCTGCTCCTGCAGGACAGACAGCAGCTCACCAGACTGCAGCTCAGGCCCATCAGTCAACAGCTCAGGATGCGGCTGCTCAGATCAAAAAGGAGACCCAAAAGCCCAGGAAGCCTTACCGCTTCCCGCCTCTCAGTCTCCTTGACCAGGGCAAAAAGCCGGCGGTTTCAGACAGATCAGAGCTTCGGGAGACTGCCCTCAAGCTTGAGCATATGCTCAAGACCTTTGGCGTGGGAGTCAAGGTCACAAATGTGACCAAGGGCCCCTCAGTCACCAGGTATGAGCTCGTGCCTGATACGGGAGTGTCCGTATCCAAGATCACCTCCAGGAGCGATGACATAAAGCTGGCCCTTGCAGCCTCGGAGCTCCGTATAGAGGCACCCATACCCGGCAAGGCGGCGGTGGGCATAGAGGTGGCCAACAAGGAGAGCAGTACCGTATATCTGAGGGACATACTCTCCTCACAGGAATTCAAAAACGCCAAGTCAAAGCTCAGCTTTGCCATAGGACGTGATATACAGGGACAGACCATCATAGGCAACATAGCCAAGATGCCGCATCTGCTCATAGCAGGAGCCACCGGCTCAGGAAAGTCGGTGGGCATAAACTCGCTCATCATGTCCCTGATCTACAAGTCATCACCTGATGAGGTGCGTCTGATCATGATAGACCCCAAGGTGGTGGAGCTTTCGCCCTATAACGGCATTCCCCATCTGCTGATCCCGGTGGTGACTGAGCCCAAGAAGGCCCTGTCCACTCTAAACTGGGCAGTAGCCGAGATGACAGACAGATACAAGAAGTTCGAGGAGACTGGCACAAAGACCCTTGAGACCTACAATGAAAAGGTGGAGCTTGCCATAAGGCAGCTTAAGGAGGCCGGCATGGAGGACAAGGCCGAGGCCCTTCCTCAGAAGCTTCCCCAGATAGTCATCATCATAGACGAGCTGGCAGAGCTCATGATGAGTGCCAGCAAGGAGGTCAACCCCAAGGATGTGGAGTCTGCCATAGCCAGACTGACCCAGCTTGCCAGGGCAGCAGGCATGCATCTGGTCATAGCTACTCAGCGTCCCTCCGTAAATGTGGTGACCGGGCTCATAAAGGCAAACATACCTTCACGTATAGCCTTCAGGACCTCCTCCTCCATAGATTCCAGGACCATACTGGACTGTGCGGGAGCGGAGAACCTCATAGGACAGGGAGACATGCTGTTCCTGCCTCCTGGCTCCAATCAGCTCATAAGGATACAGGGAGCCTATGTCTCAGAGGCTGAGATAGAGAAGGTGGTAAGCTTTGTTTCCAAGGGCAATCCTGCCTCCTATGAGGAGAGCGTGGAGACCGGCATAGCAAATCAGCAGAAGCTGGATTTCTCCGGAGGCGAGGCCTCAGTGGTCCCCGGCGATGACAGGGACAGCCTGTTCCTTGAGGCGGGAGATCTGATAGTAGATACGGGCAAGGCCTCCATAGGCATGCTCCAGCGCAGGTTCAAGATAGGCTTCAACCGGGCTGCCAGGATCATGGATCAGCTCTGCGAGGCCGGAGTGGTCGGCGAGGAGGAGGGCACCAAGCCCAGGCGCATACTTATGGATAAGGGCCAATATGCCCAGTTTAAGGAAAATGGTGGACACTGATGCACAGACTTTCTGAGTTGATTGAGGATACGGGATATGAGCTGCTGTGCGGTGACATATCCTGTGAGATAAAGGACATAATATATGATTCGAGGAAGGCGGCTCCTGATACGGTATTCGTATGCATGAAGGGGAGCCGCATCGATCCTCACAGCTTCATCCCGGAGGTCTATGAAAAAGGCTGCCGGGCTTTTGTGATATCTGAGCCCTCTCTTGTACCGGAGGAGCTTAAGGATAGCGGTGCTGCTTTTGTCTTGTGCAGGGATACCAGGAGGGCCCTGTCCCTCATGTCGCAGGTGTTTTTTGACCATCCGGCAGAAAGGCTCAGGCTCATAGGCCTGACAGGTACCAAGGGCAAGACCACCACAGCATACATGATAAAGAGCATACTTGAGCATGCGGGCCATAGGACCGGCATCATAGGCACTGTGGGCTGCGGGATAGGCGAGGAGACATTTCCCACTGCAAATACCACACCTGAGAGCTATGAGCTTCAGCGCTTCCTCTCCATGATGGTGGAGGCGGGCTGCAGCCATGCGGTCATGGAATGCTCCTCCCAGGGCTTCAAGATGGGCAGGCTCCATGGCCTTCGCTTTGATGCAGGCGCCTTCCTCAACATATCGCCTGATCACATAGGGCCAACGGAGCATGCGGATTTTGAGGAATATCTGAGCTGCAAGGCAGAGCTTGCCCCTGCATCGGAGCATTTTTATTACAATGCCTTTGCAGATCATATAGACGAGCTTTTCAGTATAGCGGGCATGGACCCGAAGTCACAGTCAGTGAGCTCCTTTGGACTCCTTCCGGAGGGCTGGGATCGGGAGCTGCCTGATGTATACGGCTTCGGCCAGAGGCTTGTGGAGGATGGAGCCTGTGCAGGCACGGAGCTTTCCTTCAGGGCACCCGGAGGGGAGCGCAGCCTCAGGCTTACCATGCCGGGAGATCACAACGTGGAAAATGCTCTCTGTGCGGCGGCTGTATGCCTTGGGCTGGGAGTCCATATCGACACCATAGCTGAGGCCCTGAGCCTCGTAAGGGTCAACGGACGCATGGAAAATGTCTACGCCGGCCATGGCTTCAGAGTGCTCATAGACTATGCGCACAATGAGGAGAGCATGGAGAGCCTGCTCAGGCTTTTGAGAGGCTTCAGGCCAGGCAGACTGGTAGTGGTATTTGGCTGTGGCGGAGACCGGTCCAGGGAGAGACGCACGGGCATGGGACATGTGGCAGCCCACATGGCGGACCTGACGGTCATGACCTCGGACAATCCAAGGACGGAGCCGCCGGAGGCCATCATAGACGATATAGAGCAGGCCTACAGAGAGGCCGGAGGGAGTCCTGATGCCTGTGTAAGGATAAGCGACCGCAGGGAGGCCATAGCCTGGGCCATGAAAAACGCCAGGAGCGGTGACCTGATAGCTGTCATAGGCAAGGGACATGAGGAATATCAGGAGATAAACGGCAGGAGGACCCATTTCTCCGACCGTGAAGAGATAGAGAGGATAGGAAGGGAGATAGACGGATGAGACTTGGCATGGCTGAGACAGCTGAGGCCGCTGGTGGCAGGCTCATATATGTGGGCAGTGCGACTGAGGTGACGAACATATGCCTTGATTCGAGGAAGCTGGGCTCCGGTGACCTGTTCGTGCCGGTCATAGGCGAGCGCACGGATGCTCACCGCTTCCTTGCCGTGGCTGCAGAGAGCGGAGCAGCCTGTGCCCTGACCTCAAGGCACTGCTCCAGGGAGGAGCTCATGGCGCATGAGGAGCTGTGGCGTGCACTGCATAGCCCAGGCGCAGTCATGTCGGTCATATACGTGGAGGATACGGTCAGAGGCCTGCAGAGTCTTGGAGCCTGGTACAGAAGGCATAGGGTGCACATGCCTGTGGTGGCAGTGACCGGCTCAGTGGGCAAGACTACCACCAGGGAGATGACCGCCTGCGCTCTTTCTCCCGGAAGGCGGGTGTTTGCCACCAAAGGCAATCTCAATTCCCAGGTAGGAGTGCCCATGACCGTGACCTCCATGGAGGACGAGGACGTGGCTGTACTGGAGCTTGGAGTGTCCATGCCTGGAGAGATGGAGAAGATAGCCCGGGTGGCGGCTCCGGATACGGTCATCATGACAAACATAGGCATATCCCATATCGAATATCTGGGCTCCCGTGAAAATATCCTGAGGGAGAAGCTTCGCATAGTGACAGGCAGCGATCATCCTGTCAGACTCATAGTCAATGGTGACAATGACCTTCTTTCAGGGCTTGACATGGACAGGCTTGAGGAGCTTGGCATATCAAGGGAGCAGGTGTCTGAGATCATAGCCTGTGGAAGCTCCGAGGGCTGTGACGTGCGCATGGAGGGACTTAAACTGGAGGGCGGACTTCCGTCCTTCACCGCAGCCTTTTACAGGCGACATGAAGATGGCAGCCTTGAGGCCAGGCCCTGGCTCAGGCAGCAGCTCAGTCTTTCCGTGCCCGGAGAGCATCTGGCCATGGATGCCCTGCTTGCCCTTGCGGCAGCAGTGAGCCTTGGTACGGATCCGGAGGCTGCGGCCCATAGCCTTGAGGGCTTTTCAAGCCTGAAGGGAAGAGGGGCCATAAGGGAAAAGGATGGCATGACGATCATAGACGATTCCTACAACGCTGCTCCTGATTCCATGAAGGCCGCACTCAGGGTGCTTATGGAAAGACCGACAGATGGCCGTCACATAGCAGTGCTTGCGGACATGAAGGAGCTTGGCGACGGGAGCCGGGAGCTCCACAGAGATATAGGACGCTTCATGGCCTCCATGGACAGGAGACCTGACATGGTACTGCTTCTGGGGCCTGAGGCTGCACTCATGGTTCAGGAGCTCGGAGAGCTGTCGGAGGTCCGGCTTTTTGAGGATACGGAGGGGCTTGAGAAGGCCCTTTCAGATATACAGAGAAAGGGTGATGTCATCCTTTTCAAGGGCTCCAATTCCATGGGGCTCTCAAGGGTGGTGGATGCCCTCTATGGCGGAGCCTGACGATGGCACAGGGATATGCAAGGATAATCATAGACATATCGGCTGAAAATGTGGACCGGCCCTTTACCTATGCCGTGCCCCCGGAGCTTCACGACTGCATAAGGCCCGGCAGCAGGGTGGAGGTGCCCTTCGGGAGCTCTGATGCCCTGAAGACGGGCTATGTGCTGGAGCTCTGCGACAGGCCGGATTTTGATGCCTCGAGGATAAAGAGCATAAGGCGCGTACTTCCCGATGCCATAGATGCCCGGGAGGAGGTGCTCAGGCTTGCCATATACATGGCTGATCGCTATGGCTCCACCCTCAATGCAGCCCTCAAGGCAGCCCTGCCTGTAAAGAGGAGCATAAGGAAGAACAGCAGGCGCAAGGATCCGGTCAGCGTCATAGACGGACTTGAAGGGGCTGAGCTCTCATCCATCCCGGACATGAACAGGGAGCAGAGAGAGGCCTTTGAGGGCATACTTTCGGAGAGCGGAAGGCCCTGCCTTCTTTACGGTATCACAGGCAGCGGAAAGACCCTGGTATATATAAGGCTCATAGAGGAGATCATAGGCCGGGGAGGCAGAGCCATAGTGCTGATACCTGAGATATCACTGACCTATCAGACAGTCAGACAGCTGTCCCTCTATTTTTCAGGAAGGATATCAGTGCTCCATTCCAGGCTTTCAGAGGGAGAGAGATATGAGCAGTATCTGAGAGCGGAAAAAGGAGAGGTGGATGTAGTGATTGGACCCAGGTCAGCCGTATTCACGCCCCTTCCAGGACTTGGGCTCATAATCATTGATGAGGAGCATGAAAGGGCATATCATTCTGATACGTCTCCAAGGTATGATGCCAGGGAGGTGGCCATATACAGGGCTGAGCAGTGCGGAGCCAGGGTAGTCCTCGGGTCCGCCACTCCGTCCCTTGAAAGCTATACTGCAGCCCTTCAGGGCAGATATGCGCTTTTCAGGCTCAGAGAGGGGGCGGTGCCGGGAGCCGGGCTTCCAAGGGTCAGCAGCTCGAGCAGGGCAACAGGAGCATATTTTCGGAGCGGCTCCGGGCACTGATGGAGGATCGGCTCGGCAGGGGGGAGCAGATCATCCTGTTTCTCACCCGGCGCGGGTACGGAGGCTTCGTGTCCTGCCTAAGCTGCGGGTACGTGGTAAGGTGTCCCCACTGTGATGTGTCCATGACGGCTCACAATGAGTGGTATTTTGACAGGCAGACGGGGAGCCGGAGTGCCAGGCTGGTATGCCATTATTGCGGATATGAGCAGAGCCTTCCAAGGCTGTGTCCCCAGTGCGGGAGCAGATACATAGCCGTGTTCGGCACCGGTACCCAGAAGCTTGAGCAGGCGGTGCATAAGGAGTTTCCAAAGGCCAGGGTGCTGCGCATGGATGCGGACACGACTAAGCGTAAGGGCTCCCATGAACGTATACTGTCTGCATTTTCCGCTCACAAAGCGGATGTGCTCGTGGGTACCCAGATGATAGTCAAGGGACATGACTTTCCGGATGTGACCCTTGTAGGGATAGTGGCGGCAGACCTGTCCCTCAACATGCCGGAGTTCGATGCGGCAGAAAGGACTTTTCAGCTGCTGACCCAGGCCTCAGGCAGGTCCGGAAGGGCAGAAAGGCCCGGCGATGTGGTCATACAGAGCTATGAGCCTGACCACTATGCCATAGCAGCGGCTGCAGACGCAGATTATGAGTCATTTTATGAGAGGGAGATGAGCTTTCGGAGGATGCTTTCCTATCCGCCCGTGAGCAGGATGCTGTGCCTGCGCATGCAGTCCCAGGATGAGGAGCTGCTCGATCGGACGGCTGAGGGGCTTGTAGAGCGCTTCGGGCCGGGCCTCAGTGAGAGAGGCATGACTGCCATAGGACCCTGTGATGCAGTCCCCTTCAAAGTTAATGATATTTATAGAAAAATTTTATATATTAAGCAGGTACCGCATGATATAATGTCCGAAGAAAGGGAGCTTTTTAACTTCCGTGAGCTTATGGGAGCATATGTCTCAGAAATATCCAAAGGCAGAGTGCTGGTATCCTATGAGCTTTTTTAAGAGAGGAGCAGACATGGCGCTGAGAGAGATAAGGACACAGGGAGATCCGGTGCTTTCAAAGGAATGCAAGCCCGTAAAGGAGATGACTCCCAGGGTCGAACAGCTTATAGATGATATGTTTGAGACCATGTATGAAAACGAGGGTGCTGGTCTTGCAGCTCCCCAGGTGGGCATACTCAAGCAGATAGTGGTGATCGATGTGGGAGACGGCAATCAGTACGTCCTCATAAATCCCCGTATAGTAGAGCAGAGCGGGGAGGAGACTGATTTTGAGGGCTGTCTGTCCGTACCGGGTCTCAGAGGAAAGGTGACCAGGGCGGAAAAGGTGACAGTGGAGGCCCTCAACGAGGACTTCGAGCAGATAGCCATAGCGGCTGAGGGACTTCTGGCCAGATGTATACAGCATGAGGTGGATCATCTTCATGGCAAGCTTTATACGGAGCTGGTGGAAGGCGATCTGATGAGCATCGAGCAGATGCTTGAGGAAGAGTCGGAGGAAGCAGAGGATTGAAGATAGTATATATGGGCACACCGGATTTTGCAGTGCCCGCACTGGAGATGCTCCACAGAGAGGGCTTTGACATAGCGGCGGTAGTATCCCAGCCGGATAAGCCCAAGGGAAGGCATGGAGAACTGAGCATGCCGGAGGTCAAGAAAAAGGCTCTGGAGCTGGGCCTTACGGTGCTGCAGCCCCAGAAGGCCTCGGATTCCGATTTTATAGACACCATCAGGGCCATGGAGCCTGATGCCATAGTAGTGGCTGCATACGGGCAGATACTTAAGCCTGCGCTCCTTTCAGTACCGAGACTTGGGTGCATCAATATCCACGCCTCACTGCTTCCCAGGTGGAGGGGCGCTGCTCCCATAGCCATGTCCATAGTGGCAGGCGATGAGGAGACAGGCGTGACCACCATGTATATGGAGGAGGGGCTGGATACGGGAGACATACTGCTTCAGGACTCCACTCCCATAGACAAAAGGGATACTGCAGGGAGCCTTACTGACAGACTGTCCCATATGGGGGCAGAGCTCATAGTGAAGACCCTCAGGCTGCTCTCTGAGGGACAGATAAAGCCCATACCGCAGGACGATACTGGCATAGAGTCCACCTATGCCCACATGCTCAGAAAAGAGGACGGAGACCTGGAGCTTTCCTGCTCCTCAGAGGAGCTTGACTGCAGGATAAGAGGACTCAGTCCCTGGCCCGGAGCATTTACCAGGCTGTCAGGAAAGATGTTCAAGATACATGAGGCAGAGCCACTGCCTGAGGCAGAGCTCAGCCCTGAGCTCAGGGCGATGGAGGCTGGTGCCTTCGGCATACATGACGGCAGGCTGTACATCAGATGCGGAAGCGGGGCCCTGAGACTCCTGGAGGTCCAGCTCGAGGGCAAAAAGCGCATGCCTGCAGAGGAGTTCCTGCGTGGAAGCAGGAGCCTTATAGAAAAGGATTGATATATGCTTTATCCATTTTATTTTGATGATACCTATATACTCATACTGGCTGCGGCAGCATTTTCCATGTGGGCATCCTGGAGGGTCAACAGCACCTACAACGAATACTATAAGGTGCAGTCCCGTAAGGGTGTGACTGCAGCAGAGGCCGCCAGGCTCATACTTGAGAACAACGGCATATATGACGTGCAGATACTGCGTACTCAGGGCAGGCTGACGGACAGATTCGTCCCCTCAAAGAAGGTCATATATCTGTCAGACTATGATTCCACGAGCATAGCTTCCATAGGCGTGGCAGCCCACGAGTGCGGACATGCCATACAGTATGCCTCCGGCTATATGCCCCTGAGGCTCAGCCAGGCGATATCGCCCCTGTGTGCCATGGGCTCCAACCTTGGCATACCCATACTGTTCGTGGGCATCATCTTTTCACTGACCGGGCTCATAGATCTGGGCATCATACTGTTTTCGCTGGGCTTTGTCATAAGCGTCATCACGCTGCCGGTGGAATACAATGCCTCAAACAGGGCACTGGCCATACTTGAGCAGTATCACATACTTACTGAAGATGAGCTGACGGGCACAAAGAAGGTGCTCAGGGCAGCGGGCATGACCTATGTGGCGGCAGCCGCAGCAAGCCTTGCTTCCCTTCTCAGGCTCCTCATACTTACCAGGAGAAATGACGACTGACATGTCAGATGACAGGAAGCAAAAAAAGATATTTTCACCAAAGGACGACCTTGATCAGAGAGAGGTCGCTCTTTGCATTCTGCTGAATGTTACTGAAAACGGCAGGAAGGCAAACGAGGCCCTGTCAGAGGCACTGAGGGACAGCAGACTGTCAGGAAGGGACAGGGGCCTGGTCACTGCCATAGTTGAGGGCACTCTGGACTATCTTATAAGGATAGACTATATACTCTCCAGGTATTCCAGAAAGCCCCTTAGATTCATGGCTCCTGAGGCCAGGGGCCTGCTTCGCATATCCGCCTATCAGATACTGTTCCTTGACCGGATCCCGGATTCGGCGGCCTGCAATGAGGCCGTGGAGATCATAAAGAGGAGAGGTTTAAAGGGCCTGTCGGGCTTCATCAATGCGGTGCTCCGCAATATGATCAGGGACAAGGAGTCCGGATCCGACAAGATCACGAAGCTGCCTGAGGATCACATACGCTATTCTGTGCCAAAGTGGCTGTATAAGAAGATATGCAGTGACTATGGCAGGGACAGGGCTCACGGCATGTTTGAGGCCTGGCTGTCCCATCGGGATGTGACCGTCAGGTTCAACACCTCTCTCATGGAGGAGGAAAAGATAGCGGAGCTCCTTCGGGAGGAGGGAGCTGAGCCTGAGCGGATCGATATGGAGGCTCTTCTCAGATCTCATGGGGTGACCCTTCCAAAGGAGCAGATACCCGTAGTATATAAGCTTGGAAATGTAAATGGCATCACCTCTCTGTCTGCCTTCAGCCGGGGACTCATAGGAGTGCAGGATCCTGCATCGACCCTTCCGGCTGCCATGGCAGGGATAAAGGGAGGAGAGTATATCATAGATGTATGTGCGGCTCCAGGAGGAAAGTCACTGCAGCTTTGTGACCTCCTGAGAGGCAGCGGACATGTGGAGGCCAGGGATGTATCGGAGCGCAAGCTCGAGCTCATAAGACAAAATGCAGGACGTATGGGCTTCAGCAATCTGAGCCTTCGGTGCATGGATGCACTGAAGTCTGATGAGGACAGCTTTTATCGGGCCGACATAGTCATGGCGGACCTCCCCTGCTCAGGCCTGGGCATAGTAGGCAGGAAGCCGGACATAAAGCTCAATATCAAGAGCTACAGCATAGAGGAGCTGAAGGAGCTGCAGCGGGACATGCTGCTGACAGTCAGCCGCTATGTGAAGCCGAGGGGCAGGCTGGTGTATTCCACCTGTACCATCACTCCTGAGGAGGATGAGCTCAATGCCGCCTGGGCAGCGAGCCATCTGGGCTTCAGCATAGTTAGCACGGTCAAGCTGCTTCCGGACAGGGAGCACGACGGATTTTTCGTGGCTGTCATGGAAAAGGGATTTGCCTGATCATGGAAGATATAAGAGGATTGACAAAAGCAGAGCTCACGGAGCGCATAAAAGCCCTCTCGGAGCCTTCATACAGGGCAGGGCAGATATATGACTGGCTGCATAAAAGGCATGTGTCAGACTTCGATCAGATGACGGACATATCAAAGAAGCTCAGGGAAAAGCTCCGGTCAGAGTTCTTCATCACCAGGCTGGAGCCCCTGGAGGTGCTTTGCTCAGAGCTTGACGGTACCAGGAAATATATACTGTCCCTGGGAGACGGAAACGTCATAGAGGCGGTGCTCATGCGCTATCACTACGGCAACTCGGTCTGCATAAGCTCACAGGTTGGCTGCCGTATGGGCTGCAGGTTCTGCGCCTCCACCCTTGATGGACTGGTGAGGAGCCTCAGTGCCTCCGAGATGCTGTCTGAGGTATATGCCATAGAGGACGACATAGGGGAGAGAGTATCCCATATAGTCATCATGGGATCAGGAGAGCCTCTTGACAACTATGATGAGGTGGTCAGGTTCATACGCATGATATCTGACAAGGACGGGGTCAACATCTCTCAGAGGAACATAACCCTGTCCACCTGCGGCATAGTGCCGCGCATATATGAGCTTGCAGAGCTCAGGCTTCAGATCACCCTGGCCCTTTCCCTCCATGCAGCCACTCAGGAAAAGAGGCTGCGCACCATGCCCATAGCAAAGGCCTATGAGCTTTCAGAGGTGCTGGAGGCCTGCAGGTATTATGGAGAGACCACAGGCAGGAGGGTGACCTTTGAATACGCAGTGGTAAAGGATGTAAATGATTCACTGGAGGATGCAGAGCTCCTTTCTGACATAGCCAGAAGGCTCCATGCTCATGTAAACCTGATACCCGTCAATCCGGTGAAGGAGTGCGGATTTTCAGAGCCTGAGCAGAGGAAGCTCCAGGCCTTCCGGGAGGAGCTGGAGCACAGAGGGGTCAATGTGACCGTCAGAAGAGAGATGGGCCGTGACATAGATTCAGCCTGCGGCCAGCTGAGAAGGAGATATATAGCAAATGCAGGCATGCGCACTGACTGATATAGGTCGTAGAAGACATATAAATCAGGATTTCATTTTTGAGAGCACGAAGCCGGTGGGAGCATTTCCCAATCTGTTCATACTGGCAGACGGCATGGGAGGGCACAAGGCAGGAGACTATGCCTCCAAGTACCTTGTGGAGACCATGGTGGGCTATGTGAGCAAGACCACGGTCAACGACCCCGTCAGGGTCATGAATAACGCTCTCATGCTTTCCAACGCCATGATCTACCACAAGTCCATGGAGGAAGAGGAGCTTTCAGGTATGGGCTCCACCCTTGTGGCTGCGGTCATAGAGGATGATGTCATGACCGTATGCAATGTGGGGGATTCCAGACTGTATCTTATCAGGGATGACATCACCCAGGTGACCAGGGACCACTCCTATGTCCAGGAGATGATAGACAAGGGCATGATGGAGCGGGGATCCGAGGAGTACTACAAAAAGAAGAAATATCTGACCAGGGCAGTAGGCAGCGAGGAGTTCGTCAGGGCCGATTATTTTGAGGTGGAGCTGATGGACGGAGACTATATACTCCTGTGCTCTGACGGTCTTACGAATATGGTGGATGATGACAGGCTCCTGAGCCTCATATCGGGAAATGGAAGCCTGGAGTACAAGGCACGCAAGCTCATAGCCGATGCAAATGAGGGCGGCGGCCTTGACAACATAGCGGTCATACTCATCAGGTATACGAAAGGCGGTGAAGAAGCATGATCAAGGCCGGAGATATACTTGATAACAGATACGAGATAGAGTCAAAGATAGGCCAGGGCGGCATGTCCTATGTCTACAGGGCAAAGGACCTGAAGCTGGACAGGGTCGTGGCCATAAAGATGCTGAAGGAGGAATGTGCTGAGGACGAGGAGTTCCTCAAGAAGTTCCGAAACGAGGCCAAGTCGGCGGCCAATCTGACTCATCCCAACATAGTTGCAGCCTATGATGCTGTGGACGAGGGAGATCTCCACTACATAGTCATGGAGCTGGTAGAGGGTATAACCCTCAAGAACTATATCGCCAGGAAGGGCAGGCTCACTAACAAGGAGACCATAGGCATAAGCCTTCAGGCGGCAGAGGGCATAGCCGCTGCTCATAAAAAGGGCATCATACACAGGGACATAAAGCCCCAGAACCTGATCATATCGAAGGACGGAAAGGTCAAGGTGGCGGATTTCGGTATAGCGAGGGCTGTATCCCAGGATACCCTCAATCAGGCCGTGGTGGGCTCCGTGCATTATATAGCTCCGGAGCAGGCCAGGTCAGGTCAGGCTGATGAGAGGTCAGACCTCTATTCCCTTGGCATCTGTATGTATGAGATGATCACCGGACGGGTGCCCTTCAAGGGTGACAATACGGTAAATGTGGTCATGGCCCATATATCAGAGGCCATGGTGCCGCCCTCAGTATATGAGCCGGATATCTATCCGGCACTCAACGATATCATCATAAGGGCCACAAAGAAGGCTCCAGAGGACAGGTATGCTTCGGCAGGAGAGCTCATAGCCGATCTGAAGCGCTGTGTCAGCGATCCCAACGGGCACTTTGTCAGACTGTTTGACATAGAGGATAAGAAAAAGGAGGACCAGGGGCCTGTGGCTGAAAAGACAGCCACTGAGGGCTCTCAGACCGGACAGACGGCCCAGGAGACCGGCGCAGGCCAGGGTGTGTCCTCAGGAGGAGACGAGGCTCAGCAGGAGAGCGGTCCTGGAAGGGATGGCTCCGGTGAGACCGTACACAAGGGGCTCAAGGATCTTCTCGGAGATACTACCATGATCCTCAAGGAGGGAGAGTTCCCTGAGGGAGATGAGGAGAAATATCTCGAGAGGGCCAGAAGGACACAGAAGCTCATGCGCTATGGCATATATGGCGTATGCGGGCTCCTGATCGTGACATTGCTCATAGTCATACTCAATGCAGCCGGTATCATAAGACCTCTCAGGGGAAATGAGGAGCCGGAGCTGGAGAGCTCATCTCTGGCTGAGGTCTCTGAGCAGGAGACCGAGACCATGCTTGACATAACCGTGGAGATAAGTCCTGAGCAGCTCATGCCCTCGGTGCTTGGAAAGACCGTGGACGAGGCTGCGGCACTGCTTCAGAACTACGGAGTAAGCATAGATTCCTCAAGGACGGATTTCTCGGATGTATATTATGAGGGGCTCATCATAGCCCAGACTCCGGATCCGGGAGACGTGGTGTCAAAGGGAGGCACAGTATATGTGACCGTATCCCTGGGTACGAAGCTGGATCATGTGCTTTCAGGCCTTCAGGGACTTACTCCCGATGAGGCCGTAAAGAGACTTTCAGAGGTGGGAGTGACGGTCAGCGGTACCAGGACTGAGCTTTCAAATGAAGTGCGAGCCGGACTGGTGGCCGGATATGAGCTTCAGGAGGATGGCAGTGCTGCTTCCGATACTGCTGATACAGAGACGACCGGGGGAGGCTCAGTGGAGCTAATAATCAGCCTTGGCGCGGAAAATGTGGAGATAGCCATGCCAAGAGTCCTTGGCTTTACCGAGGAGCAGGCTCTTTACATACTGAACCAGTCCGGACTCAAGGCGGATCAGGTGACCTACGAATCCTCAGATGAATATCCTGAGGGGCAGGTATGCTATCAGTCAGTGGCTGAGGGCGCTCCCGTGCTCACCGGCAGTACCATAGGCCTTATAGTCAGCGCAGGAGCCTCTGAATTTGGAAGCGGGCTTTCAGATGCCTTCTGGTACGGAAGCATAGATACCGTATGCCAGGTGGGCACGGCAAACGGACCTGGAGATGCCATGAATCAGATCATGGTATATATAAGGCTTAAGCAGAGGGTCAACGACTCTTATGTATATACCACTCTTGAGGAGGCAAAGCCCGTGGCCCAGGGCTCAGTCATACCCGTAAGCTTCCGTAACATAAAGGGAGCCTATGGCATAGAGACCGGAGTCATAGAGGTGCTCAATGCAAATACGGGTGAGACCTATTCCGCCACGGAGATAGGCTTCGCACCACTGGAGGGTTAGGATGCACGGTAAGATACTCAAGGGCATAGGCGGATTTTACTATGTGCATTCAGAAGATGACGGAGAGATATATGCCTGCAGGGCAAGGGGCATATTCCGCAAGGAAAAGCTGAAGCCCCTGCCTGGGGATGAGGCCGTATTTGAGGTCACTCACGAGCAGGACCGGGAAGGCAACCTGGTATCCATTGATGAGAGGAAAAATGTGCTCATCAGGCCGGCTGCTGCCAATATAGACGGCGTGCTGGTGGTATTTTCCGTAAAGGACCCTGAGCCCAACCTCAACCTGCTGGACCGCTTCCTCATATACATGGGGGCTCAGGACATAAGCGTCAGCATCTTTTTTAACAAGGAGGACATAGACGACCGGGGCTATGGGGCTCATCTCAGGGATATCTATGAGGCCGCAGGATACAGGGTGCTGCTGGGATCCGTAAGGAACGGAGAGACCGAGGCGGAGATAAGAGAGCTTCTGAGAGACCGGACCACGGTGCTGGCAGGCCCCTCCGGCGTTGGAAAATCCTCCCTTATCAATCTGATACACGGAGAGGAAAGATCGGAGATCGGGGAGCTTTCCGAGAAGATAAAAAGGGGAAAGCAGACCACCAGACATACGGAGCTCTTCACCATAGGAGAGGGGAGCTATATACTGGATACGCCGGGCTTTACGTCCCTGTCCCTTCCGGAGCTTCGTATAGACGGGCTGTCCAGTGACGACATAAAGTACTATTATGATGAATTCGGGAGCTATTATCCCGAATGCAGGTATAATACCTGCAACCATATACATGAGCCTGAGGAGCTCTGCGCCGTGAAGCGTGCGGTGGCGCGGGGAGACATTTTCAGGGAACGCTATGAAAACTATGTTCAGATCCATGAGGAGCTGAAGGAAGCTGAGAGGAGGTAGCATGGAGATCATACTTGCCCCGTCGATACTTTCGGCGGATTTT
>CALWHG010000031.1 GCA_944380315.1 uncultured Lachnospiraceae bacterium | reverse complement strand
GATAAGACAGTCACTAATTCTTTGTGGCATTCGCCTGTAACATTAATCTCATAATCCGATAATTTATCAAAACAACCAAGGCAAGTATCAAGAGATGCTATTCCTGTAGGGGTCCTGATAGGCAAGTAACTATATCTTTCAGTCAACATAAAAGCCTTGTCATATCTGCTGGCCTTCTGTGCGCTATCAGTTATTAACTTATCTGCTATTCCAGAGTATCTATTCATATTCTATTTCCTCCAATGTAATTTTATCAATCTCACCTACGCAATCATTGCCGGCTTATATGATTGCCATTGATGAATCATCATTCTATGCGTATTGTACTCTGATTATACAGGGTGTTTCATCTCCGATAGGCCTGCGGATAACAATTTTGATGTTTTACAAAAAAGGCTGCTTCATTTTCAGCAATATGCCGAAGATGAAGATATATAAAGGATGATCGACAAGATGAAAAGCCCCTGTCCAAAGCCAGAGTAAAACTAAAGGAGGAGCGCTTTTATATGATGGTTCCAATATTTGTTCATATTCACCAAAAAACAAATAAAATTTTGTGAAAACTAATAAAATTCAAAAAAATAATTGCAAAATATCAGCATATAAAGTATTATTACATTGTAATACAATATAAGACTAAATAGGACAAAGAATAATGATCAAGATATTAGGCATAGGCGATAATGTCGTAGATAAAAATTATACCACACATGTTATGTATCCGGGAGGTAATAGCTTCAATTTTGCTGTGTTTGGAAAAAGGCTTGGACATGAGGCTGCCTATGCCGGAGTCATTGGCAGTGATATAGAAGCAAAGATGGTTGCAGATACCCTCAGGGCTGAGGGTGTGGATATATCCCGCTGCCAGTACAAGGAGGGAGAGACCGGTATCTGCGGTATCCATCTCCATGACGGGGACCGGGTCATCGTTGATGAAAATGACCAAGGACTTGTAAAATCAGATCCCTATACGATCACGGATGAGGTGCTGGAGTATGCCAAGGGCTTCGATATCGTACATTCGAGCTGCTTCAGCCACATTGAAGAACAGCTTACTAAGGTCAGGGATCTGGGCGTGCCGGTGATCTATGATTTCTCCGATGTATGGGAGGATGCAGATATAGATTATGTGTGTCCCAAAGTTGACATTGCGTTTTTCTCTGGCAAGGAGCTTCCCTTTGAAGATTTGGAAAAGAAGCTTAGGCATTGTGTGGATGACCTTGGGTGTGAAATGGCCATAACCACTGCGGGCACCAGGGGAGCCATGATATTTAACGGAAGGCGGACTTATTTTAAGGAGCCCTATAATGCTTCGGAGCCCATAGTGGATACCACCGGGGCCGGAGATTCATGGATAACTGCATTTATAACGACATATTTTGATCACAGAAAGCTTTGGAACGAGCTTCATAAAGGAGACCCCGAGCATTTTACACAAGATCGTGACTGGGTGGATTATGAAGATAAGCTTATAGATTTTGCAATGTGTGCTGGGAATTTATTTGCGAGACGCAATTGTCTCGAAAAGGGCTCGGTCGGATACGGAACAGAGTTTTAAGAGAGGAGGTAGCAGTATGAGCGAAGAGCGCAGATCTGACGTGATACTGAGGATGCAGCATATATCCAAGGCGTACGGCGGCATAAAGGCCCTGGATGATGTTGAGCTTACAGTAGAACGGGGAGAGATCCTCTGTCTGCTCGGAGAGAATGGAGCCGGAAAATCCACGCTGATGAAGGTGCTGTCCGGTGTAGTCGTTCCCGATGCAGGAGAGATCGAGCTTGAAGGGAAAAAACTTGATATCAAAAATCCCAATGTTGCTCATCAGTTAGGGATCAGCATAGTCCATCAGGAACTGGTCCAGTTCCCGGATATGACTATTATGGAAAATATCTATATGGGCAGATATCCGAAGAAAAACGGCCTTGTGGATTTTAAGGAGCTTAAGGCCAGGACGGAAAAGCTGATGGATGATCTCAATATCCATTTTGATCCGCTGGAGTATATCAGGAACCTGAGCACAGCGCAGCGGCAGCTGGTGGAGATCATGAAGGCCCTTTCCTTCGATTCAAAGATCATCGTGTTTGATGAGCCTACGTCATCTCTGACCTCAGAGGAGACAGAGATACTGTTCAGAATCATCAGAGATCTGAAAGAAAAGGGGATATCTCAGATATATATCTCCCACAGGCTGGAGGATATATTTGCGATAGGAGACCGCATCACGGTCCTCAGGGATGGCAGGAACTCCGGAGGAGGCATGGTGAAGGATCTAAATGCAGATCAGATCATTGCCCTCATGGTAGGCAGGAATATCACGAATCAGTTCCCTAAGGATCCCACTGAGATAGGTGACGTGGTACTTAAGGTAGAGCATATCACAAACGATAGGGTCAAGGATGCTTCCTTCGAGCTTAGAAAGGGCGAGGTGCTGGGCTTCGGAGGACTTGTGGGAGCAGGCCGAACAGAGCTTATGAGAGCGATCATGGGCCTGGACAAATGCACCGGAAAGATATTCAAAAATGGGCAGGAGATCGAAAATAAGACTCCGACCGATGCGATCAATAACGGGTTTGCTCTTGTGCCAGAGGACCGTAAGGATCAGGGCCTTGTACTGATACTTTCCATCCTGCAGAATATCGAGATGAGCTCCCTTAAAAAGCTCAGCAACGGCGGTTTTATGAATGTAAAGGCAGAAAAGGAATGTGCTGACGAGTATATGGATATGCTCAGGATAAAGGCTGCGGGATATAACCAGGCTGCCGGCGCATTGAGCGGAGGAAACCAGCAGAAGGTGGTCCTTGCAAAATGCCTTGCTACGAAGCCGGAGATACTTATCATGGATGAGCCCACAAGAGGTATAGATGTGGGCTCCAAGTCCGAGATATATAAGATCATCAACGACCTTGCCAAGCAGGGAGTATCGATCATAATGGTATCCTCTGAACTTCCCGAGCTTCTTGGTATCAGCGACCGTATCATTGTCATGAGGGAAGGTGTTATAACCGGAGAACTTAAAGCGTCGGAAGCCGGTGAAGAATCGGTAATGAAATTGGCGACAAAGGGGGCTTGAGGAAATGAAGATTAAAGATTCCAAATTCGCAAATATGTTAAAAAACAGCCAGTTCAGCTCCTATTCGGGCATCATACTGGTCATCATAGTAGCTTGTATTTTCATGAACTTCAGGAGTGAAAATTTCCTGACACCCAACAACATATTGAATATACTGAGACAGATCTCGGTTTACGGCATCTTGGCCTGTGGTATGGCCTTTGCCATGATGACCGGAGGTATCGACCTGACTGTGGGCTCCATTGCAGGTGTATCCGGAGCTGTTACGGCGCTTTTTGTTACCCGTGGCACCATGCCACTGATCCTGGCTATGCTGGTCAGCATCGTGCTTGGCGCGATCATCGGATTAGTCACCGGATTTGTTATCTCCAGGACCGGTATACCTCCCTTTATCATGACTCTGGGCATGCAGATCACATTGAGGGGCGCCTGCTATCTGATATGTGAAGGAAAGCCTATCGGAAATCTGCCGGATAACCTTGTAAACCTTGGACTTGGCGATATAGGCGGTATACCTGTGCCCATATTCTTCATGGTAGGCTCCTTCATCGTTGTAGGCATCATACTTTCGAGGACATCCTTCGGACGTTCAGTATATGCTACCGGCGGTAATTATCAGGCAGCCTTCCATTCAGGTATCAATGCCAAGAGGGTCGTTATGACGGCTTATATGATAAGCGGTATCTGCGCAGCGCTTGCAGGTATCATACTGACTGCAAGAAATGCATCGGCACAGCCCACAGCAGGAAATACCTTTGAGACCGAGGCTATAGCAGCCTGTGCAATGGGCGGCGTATCCTTCAATGGAGGCAAGGGTGCTGTTGTAGGAATATTCTTCGGTGCTCTGCTCATGGGTATCATAAACAATGCCATGAACCTCATGTATATCAGCTCCTACTGGCAGCAGGTAGTAAAGGGTATCGTTATCATAGGTTCAGTATTGTACTCGATCTATAACAGCAGGAAGAACTGATCCCGGATCGTCAGAGACCTGCAGTTTGTTCAAGAGATAAATACTTATAGCCTTAGATCATTTAAATGTTTTTGGAATGATGACCCTTGTAAAAGGGCAGCAGAATAAATTTTAAAGGAGGAAACTATGAAAAAAAGATTAGCTTTGGCACTTTTAGCTTCCTTGACGGCTATTTCACTTATGGCCTGCGGCGGAGGCGAGGAGGAAACCACTGCAGCTGCTACTGAAGCGGCAGCAGAGACCGAGGCGGCAGCTAAAGAGGCTGAGGAGGCGGCTCCGGCAGAGGATTATGTTATCGGTATGGTAACATATTCCCTTGCAGAGGAGTTCGGCGTCGACGTAGTTGACGGAGCTACTGCAAAGGCAGAGGAGATCGGCGGTATAGAGGTCGTATATCCCGATGCAGCCGGAGATATGCAGAAGAGCATCTCCATAGTTGAGGATATGACCACCCAGGGCGTAGATGCGATCTGCATAGCACCTGTAGATGCAGATGCTATCGTACCTTATATCGATCAGGCGAGAGAGGCCGGTATCGTAGTTGTCAACTGGGATATCGAGACAGACGCTGAGGTCGATGCCAAGATACTTAACGATAACTTTGCCGGCGGAGCTTTAGGCGCTGACTATCTTGTAGAGAAGATGGGAACAGAGGGCACAGTCCTTATCGTTGACGACCTTGAGTCAGTTACCACCACCTATGAAAGGAACCTTGGCTTTGAGGATCGTATGAAGGAGATCGCTCCCAATGTCAAGATCATCAGGCAGCTCTCCAGCGGTACCAGAGATACTCACAGGTCTACTGTAGAGAACATGCTTCAGGCTTATCCTGAGATCACCGGTATCTTCTGTGCTGATGGCGACAGGACCCTTGGATCTTATGTTGCCTGCCAGGCAAACAACAGACAGGATGTACTTATCGCAGGCTACGACGCTACGGCTGAGCAGCTCGAGGTCATGCTCAATGACGGACCTGAGTGCAACCTTATCTGCTCGACAGCTCTTTATCCCGATCGTATCGGCGCTCTTGCCATAGAGACTGCTTATGATATCCTTCAGGGAGAAGAGGTAGAGCCTATACAGTATTCAGAGATCGGTCTGCTTACTGCAGAGGATGCAGAAAGCTGGGGAGGTTGATCCCGTTATAAATTGATACTGTGATCTGATAAAAAGGATCTGTGGATTATATCGAAAAAAGGCAAAGCTCTACCCAGGGCTTTGCCTTTTGCAAAAAAAGATAATGCAGCTATCCGGGATAAGGCGATGATCTTTGATAGGCAGATCGGACGCATGGAAGATCTATCGCTGAAAATACTTTATTTAAAGCAAAGGAGATGAGCAGGATGGACTTTTCATTTTTAACGTATCAGTTTGCCAGGTATCCGCTGGAGTACTGCTTCCGCATGGCAAAGGAATATGGCTTTGAGGGCGTGGAGGTCTGGGGCGCGAGACCTCATGCCTATGCATATGATATGGATGAAAAGCGCATTGAGGATGTAAATCTGTGGGAGGATAAGTACGGGATCAGGGTATCCATGTTTACGCCTGAGATACTGGCCTATCCTTATAACATAGTTTCCGCGGATGAAAAAGAAAGAACGGAGACGATAGAGTACCTTAAGCGCAGCCTTAAGGCGGCGGCAGCTATCCGTACGGATAAGATGCAGATAACTATAAAGCATCCAGGCTACGGAAGAGACAGAAGAAAGGTATGGATGCTGATGGAGGAAGGGCTCAAGGAGCTTTGCGAAACGGCAGAGCAGGAAAATGTAGATATCATCCTGGAGTCTTTGTCTCCCTCCGAGGGCAATGTGATAACCTGTGCGGACGATATAAAAGAGATACAGGACCGCGTTGGATCGAAGCGTCTTTGCACGATGATAGATATGGTGCCACCGTTCATTGCGAACGAGCCCTATGCAGAGTATTTTGATAAGCTTGATGATACCATGAAATATGTACATATCTGCAATAGCGATGGAAAAACAGAGTTCCATATGCAGCTGGAGGATCCTAAGGGAGAGATACCGCTATTTGATTTCTTCAGTATACTTAAGCGTAATAAGTATGACGGATGGTGCTCCATCGAACTTTTGGCACCCTATTTCAGGGAGCCGGAGCTTTATCTTTCTGAGGCGGCAAGGACCATAGAAAGGCTCCGCAGATATATAAAGGATTGAGTATAGACCAGCTTGAAAAGCCGGATATCGTCATGAGGATATCCGGCCTGATAGTTTTGAATCAAAAATAGAATTTCATATGATCTGTGTTGTATACCTGCTTTGAAAGATACAGAGGCTTTCCATTTTGATCAATCTGCTCATCTCTGAAAAGGATCAGCGGTTTGTTTTTTTCTACCTTTAGCAGATTTGCTTCATCCTTTGTGGCATAGCAGATCTCTAAGGACCTGTGCCTGTTTTCGATGGATATGCCATGCTTTTCCAGTATCTCAAATAATGAGCCGTCAAGGTCCTCGTCAAATAAAAAGCTAAGCTCAGGAGAGCAGTGGTTGACCTCGATGAGCGTAGGATTGCCGTCTACGAATCTTAGCCTTTCCGTATATATGATCTGCCTGTCCTCAGGAATATTCAGGAAATCTATATCAGCCTGAGTCGGATATATCCATTCCGCTTTTATAAGCTTTGTGGTAGGTACCTTACCAGCAAGCCGGCAAGACCTGGTGAAGCCAATGATATCATTGGCCTTATAAGTAGACTTCGGTGCGGCTACAAACGTCCCCTTCCCCTGAGACCTGACCAGTACGCCGCTGTCAGTAAGCTCCTCGATAGCCGCTCTTACTGTTATGCGGCTTACTCCAAATTCCTGCATCAAAGCGCTTTCAGGAGGAAGCTTTTCGCCGGGACCCCATACCCCGTCGGCTATCCGGTCTGAAAGTATCTTAAGGATCTGCTTATATAATGGTACGACACTGTTCGGATTAACTAAAGCTGCCATGACGACCCCCATATATTATTTTTAATAACGATTTATGACATTGTATAACAAATTTTCAGTAAAGTAAAGGTAAATGCCTTTATTTAAACGATTTACGAAAAGACAGGGATAGATTTTTGACAAAAGTATAAGAAAAATAAAAATAAGGCTTTACAAAATATGTTATATAATGTATTATAACATTACAAGATAAATGAAACCGTATTATTAAGTGTATATATAGGAGGTTATAGCAATGTTTAATTTCGATGTACCCAGGTATGAAAAGGTAGTTTCTGATGCCATCGCTCTCAGGCCTCAGATCGAAAAGGCAGTAGACGAGATCTGCAAGGAGGGATATTCAAATATCTTCTTCATCGGCTGCGGTGGTACCTATGCTCATTCTCTTCCCATGAAGTATTGGATCGATACTGATTCCAAGATAGAGGCTTACAGCGTTATAGCCGCAGAATTCATGGCTATGGGACACAAGAAGTTCAGCAAGGATTCCGTATGCGTATTCTCTACAAGATCAGGAAATACCAAGGAGATCGTTGCAGCTGCAAAGTACTGCAAGGAGCATGGTGCAAGGACCCTTGTGTATGTGTCTAACGACAACACTCCTGTTTGCGAGTATGCTGATTATAAGTTCTTCAGCTTTGCTGAGGATGACTGCCTGTGCGAGGCTATCTACACCTATATGATCGCACTCGTTGCACGCTTCATGAAGAATAACGGTGAGTTTGCTGATTATGATGAGTTCATGAGCCAGTATGACAAGATCGTTCCTTATCTCCTTAAGGCCAAGGAGCTTTATGAGGACAGGTGCTGCGATATGGCTGCAAAGATCAAGGATGTTAAGTGGCATATGGTCATCGGCTCCGGTATGCTTTGGGGCGAGGCTTATGACTATGCTATGTGCATACTTGAGGAGATGCAGTGGATCAAGACCAAATCCATCCATGCTGCAGAGTATTTCCACGGCACCATCGAGCTTACAGAGGAGGATACCAGCATGATCCTGTTCTATGGCGAGGATGAGACCCAGCCTCTGATGGATCGTGTATATAACTTTGCAAGCAAGGTTTCAAAGTGCATCTGGAAGTTCGATACCAAGGATGTAGAGCTGCCCTTCACAAAGGCTGAGTTCAGGAAGATCGTTTCTCCCATGATCATGTACTGCATAACCGAGAGGCTCAGCTGCCACCTTGAGAAGGAGACCAATCATCCTCTTACCACCAGGAGATACTATCGTCAGATGGAGTATTGATCTCTGATAGGTAGACGATGCTGGTATATGAGCGGAAATGCCTGATCGTCATCAAGGCGTGAAGCTTATTTACAAATGATCGAACAGTGATTATGATAAAGGGCGTCGAGGGCTCTTCGCAGGATCAAAGGACCTGCCCGGATCCTCGGCGCTATTTTTATAAATATTGTCTGTCTGAAGCTGCTGATCCTATCAGGTGTTTTGGATGGATGATGCGGGTAGATTTAATATATGAATTTCCGATTACTTGTATTTGATATAGACGGTACTCTTACAAATGATGCAAAGGAGGTCACGGAGCGGACGAGGCGAGCCCTCAGCCGGGCGCATGAAGACGGGATCGATCTTGCCCTCGCCTCCGGACGTCCTGTATGTGGAGTCATGCCCCTTGCCCGGGAACTGGGACTCGACAGGGACGGGGATTATGTCATAGCATTTAATGGCGGACAGATATATGATGTGGGGACAGGCAGGCTGATATTTGAGCGTACCCTTACCATAGGAGAGGCGCTGCAGGCCTATGAGCTTGCGAAGTACAGGGGCCTGACCACGGTAAGCTATAAGGGAGACTGCCTTATTACCGAGGATACCGACAACGAATACGTCAGGCTGGAATCCCATATCAACCATATGGATATGATCAGGGTACAGAGCTTCAGGGAGGCTCTGGATTTCAGACCGGTCAAGTGCCTTGTGGTGGGAGAGCCCGAAAGCCTCCTTGAGTGTGAAAAGGCGGCGCAAAAGGAGCTGGGGGCGGGCCTCAGCATATACAGGTCTGCGCCGTATTTCCTAGAGATCATGCCCAAAGGCATAGACAAGGGCAATGCTCTTTCAAAGATCATAGGCTCCACGGGACTCATACGCCGGGAGATCATGGCTTTTGGTGACGGTATGAACGATCTCTCCATGATCCGCTTTGCCGAACTGGGGATAGCCATGGAAAATGCTGAGCCAAAGCTCAAGCAGGAGGCCGATTATGTGACCCTTTCCAATAATGAGGACGGAGTGGCGGATGCCATAGAGCGCTTTATATTCCGCGGGAGGACATGATGGCAGCACATAAAAAGATAGATGCACTTATATTTGACGTGGACGGCACGCTTTGGGATACCTCGGAGATCGTGGCTGAGTCCTGGACCAGGGCGGTGCGGGACAATTCTGAGCTTGACTATACCTATACTGCAGAATACCTGAGGGACGTGGCCTTTGGAAAGCCCATGGATGAGATCGCTCATATCCTGCTCCCTGATTCTCCGGAGGAGGAGATACAACGTATAAGCCGGGCCTGCTTTGAATACGAGGACAGGGATATAAGGGAAAAGCCTGCCCGCATCTATGAGGGGGTCAGGGACATACTTTCAAAACTTAGGGATGAGGGCTTCAGGCTTTATATCGTCAGCAACTGCCAGCTTGGCTATATAGATGCCTGCATGGATCAGTGTGGCATAAAGGATCTGATACTGGACCAGCTATGCTTCGGAGAGACCGGTGCCATCAAGGGCATTACTATAAACAAGCTGATGGAGCGTAATGGTATCAAGGCTGAAAATGCAGCCTATATCGGAGATACGAAGGGGGACCAGGCAGCCAGCGCCTATGCAGGCCTTTGCTTTATCCATGCGGCCTACGGCTTCGGCAGGGTCGAGGATCCTGATTACAGCGTATCGGATATACGGGAGCTTCCGAAGCTCCTTAAAGAGATAAACTCTGAAGATTGAACTGAGCTTAAGGGGCGGGGCTGATCCGCCTCTTTTTTCATCCCTTTTTATGCCCTGCGTATATGGCAACGCCCTCCTTTACAAAAGGCTGCCGAGGAAATATCTGACTTTTCACAGTGCGCTTCTTTATGTCCTTCATATTTGACAGTTTAAGCCTAAGATGTTAAACTTTATACTTAAAAAACGGTCAAAACCCTTTAAAATAAAGCGTTTTGACCTGTTTATCACCGCCTGTAAAAGGCTTATGTGATTGACAGGGGCAGAAGGATTCGAACCCTCATTGACGGTTTTGGAGACCGGTATCCTACCATTGGATGATGCCCCTAAGGTTTGTGCAACACTGGATAATATATAAGAAAATGTCCGAAAAGTCAAGAACTATTTCGGACATCCTCCATATATCTGTCGCTCCTTATGCTGCAGCCTCAGCGATAGCATGGAGCTTCATTATAAATGCTTCAAAGTTTTCATTGTCTCCATGCATCACGACCTTAAGGGTCTTGCGCAGATCCATGCTGAGCACTCCGAGGATAGACTTTGCATCGATGACGATCTTGTTGTAGGTCAGGTCTACATCGAAGCTACATTCGCCGGCAAGTCTGCAGAAATCCTTAGCTGTCTCTACGTCCGGTATCCTGATGCTAAATTCCTTCATGCCTTCACATCCTTTCGAAAATGAAAATCCATAAATTTATTTAAAAAATATATACGACCCTCGCCGTATATTGAGAGAGATTATATCATCTGAGATGTTTTATTTCCATTCGTAAAATGTACAAGAATTATTTGTAAAGACAGTGAAAATAAATACAAAAGACACAATATATGGTGCCATCGCCTGTCTTAAAATGGCATATGACGTTAATGAGACATGATCGAGCCTACTTTATGGCACGTTAATGCAGCCTTGCCACTTGACCTTACCGGTCTGTGAAATTATAGTTATAGGCAGTGTGTTTTATGAGATGTTGTCTGTCAGGAGGATGGCATGATAGAGAAGATAAAGATAAGGGGAGCCAGGGTACATAACCTCAAAAACATAGACGTGGATGTACCGCTCAACCAGATAGTCGGTATAGCAGGAGTGTCGGGCTCAGGAAAGTCTTCACTTTCTCTGGGTGTCCTTTATGCCGAGGGCTCGAGGAGATATCTGGAAGCCCTTTCCACCTATACAAGGAGGCGCATGACTCAGGCCCAGAGAGCAGATGTGGATGAGGTGCTTTATGTGCCTGCAGCGCTGGCCCTGCATCAGCGTCCCGGAGTGCCCGGTATCAGGAGCACCTTCGGCACCGGCACCGAGCTGCTGAACAGCCTGAGGCTCATGTATTCAAGGCTTGCAGAGCACCGCTGTCCAAACGGACATTATCTGCCTTCAAGCCTTAAGGTGGCTGCAGGGCAGGAGCTCATATGTCCTGAATGTGGGGAGCATTTTTATGCTCCCTCAGCCGAGGAGCTGGCCTTCAACAGTCAGGGGGCATGTCCCACCTGTGGCGGTACGGGCATGGTCATGAATGTGGACAGGTCGACGCTTGTGCCTGATGAGTCCCTAACCATAGAGCAGGGTGCAGTGGCGCCCTGGAACTCCCTTATGTGGGCCCTGATGGTAGATGTATGCCGCGCCATGGGAGTACGTACGGATGTGCCCTTCAGGGAGCTGACCGACAGGGAAAAGGACATAGTTTATGATGGGCCGGCAGTCAAGAAGCACATCTTTTACCGGGGCAAGAACCTGGATCAGGCTACGGAGCTGGACTTTACCTATTACAGTGCCGTGTATACGGTGCAGAATGCCCTTTCCAAGGTAAAGGACGAAAAGGGCATGAAGAGGGTGGAGAAGTTCCTTAAGCAGGACATATGCCCGGATTGTGGCGGCACAAGGCTTTCAGAGGCGGCGAGAGCTCCCAGGCTCAGAGGCATTCACCTTGATGAGGCCTGCAGTATGACGCTGACAGACCTGAGAGACTGGGTCAGGGGAGTGCCTGCATCACTTCCTGAGGAGATGCGTCCCATGGCCGAGAGCATATGTGAGTCCTTTGACAACGTGGCTCGCAGGCTCATGGATCTGGGTCTGGGATATCTGTCTCTGGACCGTGCATCATCTACCCTTTCCACCGGCGAGAGGCAGAGGATGCAGCTTGCCAGAGCTGTGCGCAACAGGACCACGGGAGTACTGTATGTGCTGGATGAGCCCTCCATAGGATTGCATCCTTCAAATATCACCGGACTTACGGGAGTCATGCATGACCTTATAGCTGACGGCAACTCGGTAGTGCTGGTGGATCATGATACACAGATCCTTTCTGAGGCTGACTGGATCATAGAGATGGGCCCAGGTGCGGGAGCGGCAGGAGGAAGGGTCATAGCCCAGGGCAGCGTAGAGGATCTGTCAAAGGATGAGTCCTCACTCATAGGCCCCTTCCTGTCAGGTGAAAATGATGCAGCCATAAGAGACAGGGCCTCAGAAGCGGAGCTCTTTTCCGGCGGAAGGATACATCTGTCCACGGATCAGATACATACCGTAAAGCCTCTGGAGGCAGACATACCAAAGGGAAGGCTGACGGTGGTGACGGGAGTATCAGGCTCGGGCAAGACCACCTTTATACTCGAGAGCCTGGTCCCCGGGCTTGACGCCATGAACCATGGAAGGAAGCTTCCTGAGCATGTAAGGTCAGTGGAGGCTCCCGGCATATCCCAGGTCAAGCTCATAGATGCCACTCCCATAGGCATAAACGTGCGTTCGACCGTAGCCACATATGCAAATGTTCACGATGAACTGAGGAAGATATTTGCCAGGACCCAGGACGCCAAGTCCCAGGGCTTTAAGGCTGGAGATTTTTCCTATAATACTGGAAAGCTTCGCTGCCCTGTGTGTGACGGCACCGGAGAGATAAGTCTGGATGTGCAGTTCCTTCCGGACGTGGACATACCCTGTCCGGAGTGCAGAGGCTCCAGATATGGCAAGGATGCGTCAAGGATAAGGTATAAAAATAAAAAGGGAGCTGCCTACAGCCTTCCTGAGCTTATGGCCATGGATGTCAATACTGCCCTTTCGGCCTGTGAGGACCTGAAGACAGTGCATCAGAGGCTTTCGGTGCTTCGGGATCTGGGACTTGGTTATCTGACTCTGGGAGAGGAGACACCCAGCCTGTCAGGAGGAGAGGCTCAGAGGCTCAAGCTTGCCAGCGAGATGGGCAAGGCCCAGTCCGATTCGGTATTTGTATTTGATGAGCCCACCATAGGACTGCATCCTCTGGATGTACGTACTTTGCTGTCGGTCTTCCAGACCCTTATAGACAATGGAGCCACGGTCATAGTCATAGAGCATGACCTGGATGTCATACGAAATGCAGACTATATCATAGACATGGGACCCGGCGGAGGAGAGGCAGGCGGCAGGATAGTCGCCTGCGGTACCCCTGAGCAGATAAAGGCCTCTGGAGAAAGCGTGACAGGCAGATACATCTGAGCTGCAAAGGAGCATTTATGGGCCTGTGTGACTTGGAACGTATGTCAGTTGACCAGACTGAAGGTTTGAATTATACTTTGTATATCCAAACAGATGTTGTTTTTGCTGAGATCGAGATCATAAAGTAAAGAGGAGGACTGATCATGCAGAACACCATATGGAGAGCAAGAAAGAGGAATTTTCTGGGACTTCCCTGGACATTTACGGTCTATGGCTTTTCAGAGGATCGTCTTTTCATAAAGACGGGTATATTGTCTACCAAGGAGGATGAGGTCAGGCTTTATCGCATCACGGATCTCAGCCTGATACGCAGCCTCTGGCAGAGGATCATGGGCATGGGCTCCATCAGGGTGTACAGCGCCGATCAGAGCCTCAGGGATTTTGAGATAAAGAACATCAGGGACTGCGAGTCCGTCAAGGAGCAGCTGTCTCAGCTTGTGGAGAAGGAGAGACAGGCAAAGCGCGTCACCTCCCGCGAGTTCCTCATGGATGAGGAGGATGCAGAGGGTGACGGCGATGACATCCTGAGCTGATCATTTTCCTTCATTTTTTTCTATGCCATAGCGTTTCATACGCCGCCAGAGAGTAGCCGTGCTTATGCCGAGATCTCTGGCGGTCTTTTCTCTGTTTCCTCCGTACTTTTTGAGCGATCGCTTTATGAGCTCTGCTTCTGAAGCCATGCGCTCATCGTCAGGGTCTCGGAGTTTCATGGCTGCAGCCATGCTCTCAGGGAGCATGCATGCCCTTATCTGAAGCTCCACATCTGAAGCGTCTATATAGTATCCGTCTGCATTTACCAGCAGTCGGCTGAGGACTGCCCGAAGCTCAGCCATGTTTCCGGGCCAGTCATAGCTTTTAAGCCTTGCCCGGGCAGCATTGGTCAGCTTTACGAACCTTCCATAGGACTTCTGAAAATCCGTCATGAACATGTCTATCAGCATATCCACGTCATCCCTGCGCTCCCTGAGAGAGGGCAGGTAAAGGCTGGTCACACTGAGGGCGTAGTAAAGATCGTCTCTGAACCGGCCTTCCCTTACCAGGCCTGCCAGATCCATGCTTGTGGAGGCTATGATCCGCAGACCGCTGAATTTTGAGGCCATGGCTGTGAAGCCAGAGGAGTAGGGGCGCTTCTGAGTAGCCTCCATGACCATGATCTGTGCATTTTCTGAAAGAGCTGAGATCTCCTTGAGATAGATCGTGCAGGGGCCACGATATGCTGAAGGCTCAGAGCCTGTAGCATCGGCGGATTGTCCCTCAAACAGTAGTCTCCTGAGCTTTTCGTCATCCTGCTCATTGCAGTTATAGCTTATGAAGGGATAGTCCTTGAGCAGACCATGGTTATGTATGCATTCTGCCAGGGTCTGCTTTTCCAGGCCCTTTTCTCCTGATATGAGTATGGGGAACTGGAAGGCGGCATATCGCTTTGCCTTCATTATGAGTTCCTGCATCTGAGGACTTCTGGCAGGCAGCCTGTCAAAAGTCATGTGAGCTGTGTATCCACGGGACAGGAGCTCACGGCGTCTGGACTCATCGTCTGGCTCTATCTGCCTGCCCTCATAGAAGCTTATGATCATGCCGGTGACCCGGTTATCAGTCACTATGGGCGTAATATTTGTCCAGAACTGGGTATCGTCTATGGTTATGATCAGGCTGTGATGCTCTTTTTTCCTGCGTATCAGGGATCCAAGGAGACGCTTTGATATGGCAGGGATGAAGTTCCATATATATCTGCCCTTCATCTGGGAGCTGTCAGAGAGCAGCAGATTTTCAGAAAACCTGTTGACATGCTGTATCCTGAGTTCTTCATCGAGCTCTATGATGCCTCCATAGGTATAATCTATGATGGTCTGCAGGCTTTTGGCGTATCGTTTCTGGAGTGCCAGTGCTTCGCCTACATAGCTGGCCGTACGGCAGCTTTCCAGCAGGCTTTCCCGACCGGACTCAGTCTTTACAAATGGAAATGCTTCCTGCTCACAGATCTCACCCACGGCCCATCCGCCTATAAGGACATCTGCTCCTTCTTCTATGGCCTGCTTTGCTGTCAGTCTCATCTGCTCAGGATCCACAAACGTATAAAATCGAAGCTTTATGTCATAGTACTCTTCCAGAAAACCGTTATTAATATAGGCAAACATGTTTTCCGGGCCTGTCAGTGCTATGACTGGGCAGTTCTTCTCTACCAGGCTCTTTGCCCGGCTTATGAGCACTCCCACCTCCAGGGAGGTGATCTTTATGTCCACTACGGGTATGGCAGGAGAGCAGGATTTGATTATGTCCACATGGCTGCCTCTGGCCATTATGACATCCACATCCTCCCTGAGGGCCTTTTCCACGGCCTCGGGGATGCTGTGTCGGTTTACCACTGACATGTTGACTATATCAAGATGATAGAGGTTCGCGGCATAGGCCGCGTCCTCCATGAGATCGCTGTTTGGAAGCAGTATGGCTACCTTAGTCATCGTATGTATCCTTTCATGGCGCATTATTTTATCATATCTGGTGATACTATCATGCGGGATCCTGTGTGCTGTATGATATCGATGATATCTTTTGGCATGATCCTATCAAGCTCGGGTGTCAGGCAGACAAGATAATGTATCTGGTGGTATCTGTACTTTTCCGGAATATAATATATCAGTTGATCATCCTTATCCAGTTCCAGCACATCGAAGGTACAGAGACTTATGGATGAGCTTATGGCATCTGCAGCATATTTATAAAGATTAACTACATGTCTGGTCTCCTGTATGATATGTGGCCTGACCTCAGCTTCTTTCAGTATAAGATCTGCAAGCAGCCTGCTGGACTGGCTGACAGGAGTCAATGACAGAGGCTCACCTTCAAGATATATGGGATCCAGATAGCGCCTGCCGTCCTTTTTATAGGCATATCTATCAAGCATACTTCCCTTCCTGAGGAATATGGCTACCGGGGAGGGACTGAATGGGTGTGTGACCAGTCCTTCCATGGTTGCAGGCTCCTTTGAGATCAGGATCTGCATGGAGTTGCTTTTGATAAGCTTTTCTGATTCAAGATCATTGGACTCTATTATGGAAAAATGTATCTCCGGGTGTGCCTGATGCAGATCTCTCAGCAGATCAGAGGAGCACACCATGCTCAGATACAGAGGCATACCTATACATATGGAGCTCAGGTCTTTTCTGTCCAGTACCTTTACCTGACTTAGGAATCCCTGATAGGTATCTGATATATCCATGGCAGCCTTATAAAAGAGCTCTCCGCGCTCGGTAGGCATAAGACCTTTGTTTGATCTTGTAAAGAGATTGAATCCAAGCTGTCTTTCTACCCTTTGCAGACACTGGCTCAGAGCAGGCTGTGATATATAAAGGTTTTCCGCAGCTTTGGACATATTGCCCGTCTTAAAGAGCTCAGTCATCCATTTGATCTCATCAAGCGTCATGTTTCCTCCACATACTGGCATAACTATCGATAATATCGATACGCCTATAAGCGTTGCTTATAGTACTATTGTATTTCGAATTGTACAATTTGTCATGTATATTTTACAATGCAGATGTTGAATTTGTACATGCATTTTCCAGATCATGAGAGATCTGTTGTGGAAAATGCATCCGTAATTTGTAGGAGGTAATATATGAGTTTACAAATGATCATCTGTATCCTGCTGTTTGTGGGTATGCTTATAAGCTTCCTTATCGGAAAGCTGCCCCTTGGCGTTACCGCAGGAACAGTAGCAACGCTGCTGGTGCTTTTTGGATGTACTGAGCCTGCCACCATACTGAGCGGCATAGGAAGCTCAAATGCAGTGACCATCGCCTGCATGATCATCCTGGCTTCAGGTCTTGGAAGGACCTTCTTCCCCGGATGGCTTACAGCCGGCATAAGGAAGATCACCGGAGGAAATTATAAGCTTGCTTATCTCGGCGTGCTTATCATAGCTCTGGCTCTTACCAGCATGCTTACAAGCCCTCTGGCTACCTACGCCATAGTATTCCCCATCATGGATTCCGTATGTAATCCGCTCAGAGTAAACCGCTCAAACGCCCAGTTCCCTCTGGTAGTCGTATGTCTGGCATGCTGCTCCATACTTCCTCTTGGCGGCTCCATCACTCAGGCAGCCGTATATGACGGATACATGGAGACCTATGGATTTGCTCAGGGCTTCGATGCCATGGACTTCTTCATGGGTAGATGGCCCTTCATCTTCATAGTTATAGCCTGGGCTTATTTCATAGCTCCCAAGATCACTCCCGAGCAGCCCGTAGTTCCCATCATAGCAAAGGAGAGCAAGAAGGCTGACAACAGGAAGCTCAGCAAGTTCTCAGACTGGGCAGGCGTGATCATATTCATAGCTGTCATCCTCTGCTTCGTATTCAACAAGCAGGTCGGCATGCCTACCTGGTATCTTGCATTTGCAGGTGTCATGCTCATGGTCATCTGCGGCACACTTACAAAGAATGAGGCCATAAAGGCTATCCCCGTGGATATCTGCCTGCTTTTCGTAGGAGCCAATACCATGGCTACCGCACTTGTGGATTCCGGAACTGCAGAGTTTGTCGGACAGATCATATCAGGAGCAGTAGGCGGAGTTACTAACTCCATCGTGCTTCATGCGGCATTTTTCATAGTTCCTTTCCTTATCACTCAGTTCATGCAGAACCAGAGCGTCATGAACGTATTTGCTCCCATAGCTCTGCTTACCTGCTCGGCACTCGGAGCAGACCCCAGAGGATGTCCGGTACTCGTTACCGCAGGCTCCCTTACGGCTTACATGACTCCTTCCGCTACATCAGCCATCCCCATGTGTATGGCAGCCGGCGGATATGATGTCAAGACCATGTTCAAGATGAGCTGGCTCCTTGCCATCATCCTCTGCATATGCTATGTTGGATATGTAAGCATGGTCATGCCTGCATTCTGATAAAGGAGGATATATAACATATGCTCAGATCATATCTTATAAAGAACGGCACACTGGTAGACATCCATGATGGATCGGAAAAGAAGGCCGATATCCTTGTGGAAAATGGTATCATCACCAGGATAGAAGAGGGCATAGAGGCTCCCATGGCGGAGGTATTTGATGCCGAGGGCATGTACGTGTCCGTAGGCTGGCTCGACAGCCACTGCCATTTTGCCGGAGTTGGAGACAAGATCGGCATAGATGCCACTGAGGATCTTATACGTCAGGGCGTGACCTATGCGCTGGATCTTGGCACACTGGGCCCCTATAACTATGCTGACTACAGGGATAAGCTCCTTCACATAACAGATCTCAGGTTCAAGTCCTACCTATATATAGGAAAGTACGGCGCAAAGGGTGCCGGAGGAGCCAAGGTAAAGGACTTTGAGGGACCCGAGGACATAGATCCGGATGCAGTAAGAGAGGTGGCTAAAAAGTACCGTCACGAGCTGGTGGGCCTCAAGGCCAGGATCGATGAGAAGTTCTGCTATGACCCCGTATATGTCATGGACCAGCTCCGCAGCCTCGGAGACGAGCTCGACATGCCCATAGCAGTGCATGCCCCCCGCAGCCTCAT
>CALWHG010000030.1 GCA_944380315.1 uncultured Lachnospiraceae bacterium | reverse complement strand
CTTCCTGGAAAGCTATCAGTCAGACTATGGCCATATAGAGATATGTGACGGACCCTATGCGGGGCAGCGCTGCACCCGGGAGCTCTTTGAGCTCCTCAGACGTGAGGCTCCGGAGACCATGACCATAGGCTATTTTATGGACCAGAGAGACGTGGATCTCGCTCTCATGAAGCCCTATATCATGCCTGCCAGTGACGGCATACGTCACGGAGGCCAGGGGCATCCCAGGGCCGCAGGTACATTTCCCAGGTTCCTGCATATGTACACCTCCACTGGGAGGCTCAGCCTTTATGAGGCCATAAGGAAGATGACCTGCCTCCCCGCAGAGCGCATAGGCCTTAAGGGCAAGGGAAGCCTGAGGCCCGGCTCAGACGCCGACATAGTCATATTTGATCCTGATCGTATCAGGGACATGGCCACCTATGAGGAGCCCTTGCTCCCTCCCGAAGGCATATCCAGAGTCATCATAGGCGGCAGGGTCGCAGCCGAGGACGGCAGGCTCCTTAGGGATGACCTGGGTCGTGCCATCAGGAGAAAATGAAGCTTTAAGGCCCAGGGAGACATTTTCATGACAGCTTAAAGGGACACCCCGCAGGATGTCCCTTTTTTATGTTCACTATATACGTATCATTTGCTTTCGCCGTCTGCTCAATTCAGGATCACTTTGCAGCCTTTGCAGCATCCTTCTTAAGGGAGGCCTTGGGTATCATCTTTATGATGCCTGCCTTATAAAGAGCATATGCACATACGACATTGAGAGCCATACATGCGATGACAGCAAATCCCTCCTTACCGGAAAGAGGATAGAAAGCATTTACTGCAAATACCAGCAGGGTGGGGATAACTATGGTGAGGGGCTTGTTCTTGGCTATATACTCACCGCAGTCCTCACTCATGTAGCTGAGGAATATGCCTCCGAACAGCGAGGGAAGCAGGTAGGTGGTAGCAGTCTGTACAGCAGGGCTCGTAAGCACGGGCTTCAGAGGGACCATCAGTATGACTCCTGCCACTATGATCAGAGTGGTAACTATAGACGATACGGCTACGCCTATGGCAGCTATGGTATCACCCTCATCAGTACCCTGGGTCGTGTCCGTAAGGGTCTGGGCGTTGATGACTACGGGGAGCTTCAGATTGCTGACATTTCCAGTCAGGAAGGTGATGTATGCGGAAGAGCCCAGCACGGGAGTGTATGCAAACACCTCTGCTGTTGCAGTAGGGATAAATACCGCAAGCAGTCCGGCACCTACTGTCATCACTTCAGCTACGCTCTTGGGCCATACGTTGAATACTGTGCAGGTCACTGCAGGTATGCCCAGCATAAATGCTATACCTATGATCAGGCCTATGCGGCCGATACGGTGTATACTCTTATAATATTTCTCATCCATGACTCATATCTCCTTTCCCGTATCAGCCAAGTATCTGTACCCAGATCAGGGAAGACATCATACCAAGCAGCAGTGTCACTGCCATGATAAAGTTACGGTACCAGTGGATCTTGAATTTCTTTACTATGAACATCTGTATCAGTGTGATCACACATGAGGTGCAGACTACTGCAAGATATACGGGGCCCTTCATCATCTGAAGAGGAAGGAATGCCTCGATGATAGCCAGTGAAAGCACGCCTGTGAGCAGAGCTCCTACCACGCCATGCTTGTTTCTGGCACTTACCACACCTGCCTGTATCCTCTTACCGAAGAAAAGGATAAGTATGATACCTGCCATGATACCTATACTCATGACGAACATGATGGTACCTATGACCGAAGGATCTCCTGCAGCATTGAGTGCGGCGATGGACTCATAGCCGGCTCCGGTAGCTGCCATATCAGCTGCCATAAGCTCATAGGTAACTGCTCCTACGACTGAAAGCCTGAACCAGGACCAGGGCACTCCAATGACCGCTGAAAGGCTGAACAGTCCTATGACTATGGATATGGACGGCACTATGGTATAGACGGCCGAAGAAACGATGGCTGTCCTGAGCTGATCCTTGGTAAGGCCGATCTCGATACCGTGACGATAGGCCTTTATGAAGGTCACGCCACAGAAGATCAGGATGAACAGGATGCCTGCACCGACCAGCGCATAAAGTGTTACGCTGTTCATGATCTCATTGAATGACATAATGCATTCCCCCTTGTTTTTAATAAAGCCAAAGCAGGACAACCATAATTCACTATGTCGCCTGCTTTGGCTTCTAAATAAAACTATTTATCATTTTAGCACTTTATCACTGCATGTCAAGAAAAAATCGCCTCGGATGCATTTTGTTGTGCAATATCACTTAAGCATTCCCTTCTTATGCAGCATGAAGCTGTACACGCCGGAAAGTATGATGACCAGCATCATGATATAGCTCTGGTACGATGAAAAGAAGGTCCTTCCCACAATAAGTATCAGCACTATGGGCAGCAGTATGGGCAGTATGGCCTGCTTGGGAGCCTTGGCTATATAAGGGAAAAGTATGGCTCCGAAAAGCGCGGGCACCACATTGTCAAATGCAGGCTTCAGGAATGCATTGTTGTAAATGGGCTCGAAAAGGGGAGCCAGAAACAGCATGCCCAGGAAAAGCACTGCCGTGGTCACGAAGGTGGAAAATGCCACAGCTATGATGGATATGACATTTGCCTTGTCAGAGCCGGGCTCCACTCCCGCTACCTCCATGGCATTTACTGCCGCAGGTATCTTCATGTTGCTGACATTTCCCGTGACGCAGGCCATATAGAGAGCTCCGGGGCCTATGATAGGCGCGTAGGAAAGGTTCTCGCAGACCGCTGATATGGCAAAGGTCAGGAATATGGGCAGAGTCGCCTCTATGACTATGGGCCAGTTTATGGGACTGTCAAAGGCTATGGAGAGACCAAAGGGTACGGAAAGGAATGCAGCCAGCGCAAGGATGACCGTAGTCCTTCCCAGTAAATATACATTGTCGTTGAATGATCTGTTCTTCATCTCCCGCCCTCCTTAAATCATCTGATTGACCACGCATGAAAGCAGCATGCCTATGACCATACTGAGAGCCAGGGAGAACTCCTTGAGCCCCTTGACCGTCTTTGATATCCTGCCTATGATCAGAGCTGATATGCCTGCGCCAAATATAGCCGCAAGTGCAGGATAGTTGCTGACATTCGTCAGATAGGGTGAAGCCATGGTACCGTACATGCCAAGGAACATGGCCGTGGTTATGACAGGCACCAGTGCGGCATTTTTGCCCTTGAGGACCTGTACCTTGCGGTCATAGGTCTTGAGGAAGAATATATTGAATATGTTTCCTCCAAGTATGCAGACCGTGACCACGAAAACTATACCTATAAATATATCTGTCGGTATATTGGGTACAGATATGGACTCCAGTCCGAAGGCCTCGGCAGCCATGTTGGCAGCCATGGTCTCATAGGATGCTGAGCCTACGACGCTGAGCCTGAGCCAGGGAAAATATCTTCCGAGGGAAGGAACCAGTATCAGATAGCTTATGATTATGGGCAGTGAGGGGAATATGGAAAATACTGCCGAGCTGACAGCTGCCTCTCTCATCTCCTCATCAGTCATGCCAAGCTCCCTGCCCCTCCTGATACCAAGTATCAGGAAAAGCACGGGCTGCAGCAGTACCACAAGTATGGTGAAGCCGCAGAGCAAGGCCATGACTGTACTGTTTGCTATATTAAGATGCGACATGGGCATGTACCTCCTTGATCAAATATCACTCATCGAGCCTGGGTCCGATCTCCTTGGGGATAGGGCAGATATACTCTCCGCCTGTCTCCTCCTTGAGCTCAGCCTTGGCCTTCTCTGCAAGCTCAGGCTCATCTATGAACCTGGTAGCAGCCAGAGCCAGGACCTCTCCTGCTCTAAGCATGGCCTTGTGAGCTATCTCCGTGGTTCCATGAGCTGTCATCTGCCAGGTGTGGCTGGGTGTGCCTATGGTAGCTGTGGCAGTTCCAAGCCATGCAGTAGGCATGACATAGCTGGCATCTCCCACGTCTGAGGAGCCGTACTGTATGCCCACATTGTATCTGAGGGGAGCTACTGATGAATGCAGGGGCTTCTCAAACAGCACCTCTGCAAGCTGTCCATAGCGTTTTCTCATGGCAGCCTTCTTTGACTCTACCTCCTCAGGTGTATAGGCCTCATAGAAGAACTTGCGTGCCAGCTCGTAGTCCTTGTCATCAAAATCAGGAGCTCCGATCTCGTCAAATGCGCCCTGCAGTACCTCTGATACCACATGGTTGGGTATATAGTCTGAAAGTCCGGCATAGAGCTCATAGCTCATCTCGGTGCCGGTCATCTTGGCAGCACCCTCAGCCACGTCTATGACACGTGCCAGGATCTCCTGTACCTGATAGGACTTGGGAGCTCTTACAAAATAGTGTACGCAGCTGTGTCCCTGTACCACGTTGGGAGCTATGCCTCCCACATCTCTGTACGCATAATGCACTCTCGCGTCGGAGGTGATGTGCTCTCTCAGATAGTTTACGCCTACGCTCATGAGCTCTGCAGCATCGAGTGCTGAACGTCCCTGGTCGGGTGAAGCAGCCGCATGAGAGGTTATGCCCTTGAATCTGAAGAATACGCTGACATTTGCCAGGGTAGACATGGTATTTACACCATTTACATCAGCAGGGTGCCAGGTAAACGCCACATCGACTCCATCAAATACACCGTCCCTGGCCATGAGGGTCTTGGAGTTGCCCTTTTCCTCACTGGGGCATCCAAAGAGTACCACGGTGCCCTCCTTGCCGCTCTCCTCAAGATAAGCCTTGGTAGCTATGGCAGCTGCCAGAGTACCTGCTCCAAGGAGGTTGTGTCCACAGCCGTGTCCGTCAGGATTGTCTCCCTCGACCGGCTCTCTCTTTGTGCATCCACCCTTCTGTGAAAGCTCAGGCAGAGCATCATACTCCGCCAGGAAAGCTATGACGGGATGTCCCTTTCCGTATACTGCCTTAAACGCTGTAGGCATGCCGTCTATGTCCATCTGAACATCAAAGCCCTGCTCTCTGAGCACCTTTTCATAGAGCTTTGCAGTCTTGAATTCATGAAATCCTGTCTCTGCAAAGCAGAAGGTCTGATCACTTACATCCACGATCAGATCTCTGTTCTTTTCAACGGCATCCATAACAATCTTTTTGTTGTCCATGCCTGAGCCTCCTTTTTATAACTAAATTTGATCCATAGGCCCCATTATACTGTTTTGAGGTCAAAAAAACAAGGAAAATGCCACAATTTGATATAAAAAAATAATACAGCATATGAAAACCATATGCCGTAACATGATTTAGATCTTCAAGCTTATGAGGTCTGCGCTGCCAGATGCACAACTATAAAAAGGGCGTCCCCAAGCCAAGCTTAGGGACGACCCTTCATAGATCTTTGATATGGCTGGATCAGACCAGTCTCTGAAATTACTTGTAGAGCTCTACAAGTCCCTCCAGATACTTACGTCTTGCCTCAGCATCGCTCAGGTTCTGAGCCTGCAGCTTCTCTGCTCTCTCAGGGTTCTTGAGGGACAGTGAGGAGTAACGTACCTCGCCCTTAAGGAACTCGTTGTGCTTTGAGAAGTCAGGAGCCTTGGAATCAAGAGTGAACTTGTTCTCAGCTGCCTGAGGGTTGAACCTGAAGTTGTACCAGTAGCCGCACTCAACAGCCAGCTGCTCCTCGGTCTGAGCCTTGCCCATGCCCTTGCGGATACCATGGTTGATACAAGGAGCGTATGCGATGATGATCGAAGGTCCGGGATATGCCTCAGCCTCTGATATAGCCTTGATAGCCTGATTCATATCAGCACCCATGGCGATCTGAGCAACGTATACATATCCGTAGCTCATAGCTATGGAAGCAAGATCCTTCTTCTTCACATCCTTACCGCCTGCAGCGAACTGAGCAACTGCTCCGGGCTGTGTGGACTTGTATGACTGTCCGCATGTGTTGGAATATACCTCGGTATCATTTCCGATGATATTGATATCCTTGTTGGAAGCGATGACATGATCGAGTCCGCCGAAGCCGATATCGTATGCCCATCCGTCTCCTCCAAATACCCACTGGCTCTTCTTGGAAAGGAAGTTCTTGTAGGAAAGGATATCCTTTGCATGATCACAGCCGCAAGCCTCGAGAGCTGCAATGAGCTCATCTGTAGCAGCGCCGTTCTCTGCTCCGCATGAGAAGGTATCCAGCCACTTCTGGCCAGCTGCCTTAACAGCCTCGTTGTCGCCGTTAGCAACTACATCCTCTACCTTAGCCTTGAGTCCGTCACGGATAGCGTTCTGAGCAAGGAGCATACCATAACCAAACTCAGCGTTGTCCTCGAACAGGGAGTTGTCCCATGCAGGACCCTGGCCCTTGGCATTTACGGTATAAGGAGTTGAAGGTGAAGAGTTGCCCCAGATGGATGAGCATCCGGTAGCGTTTGCTATGTACATCCTGTCTCCGAAGAGCTGAGTGATGAGCTTAGCATAAGGAGTCTCTCCACAGCCTGCACATGCGCCTGAGAACTCAAGCAGCGGCTTCTTGAACTGTGAACCCTTTACTGTATTTGCCTTGAACTTCTCTATAACGTCTTCCTTGTCGGGAAGCTCTACAGCATAATCGAAAGCAGCCTGTGATGTAGCCTGCTCCTGAGGTACCATCTCCAGAGCCTTTGCACCCTTCATGCCAGGGCATACGTTTGCACAGGAACCGCATCCGGTACAATCAAGTACGGATACAACGATGGCAAACTTCTTGCCGGGCATACCGGTCATATCCTTCATAGCCATGCCTGCAGGAGCCTTAGCTGCCTCATCATCTGTAAGAGCTACAGGTCTGATGGCTGCATGAGGACATACATATGAGCAGCGGTTACACTGGATACAGTTGTCGGGTACCCACTGAGGTACGTTGACAGCTATGCCACGCTTCTCGTAAGCTGCAGAGCCTGAAGGTGTGGAACCATCTACATAGTCAGCAAATGCTGATACGGGCAGGTTGTTTCCTTCCTGAGCAGATACCTTGGTCTGGATGTTGTTGACGAAATCAACTACGTCCTTCCTTGCACCTGTAGCTACAGGATAGTCAAGGCCCTCGTCCTCAGCGTTCTTCCAGGACTCAGGAACCTCTACCTTTACTACGTGAGTAGCACCTGCATCGATGGCAGCCCAGTTCTTCTGAACCACGTCCTCACCCTTACGTCCGTAGGTAGCCTTAGCGGCAGCCTTCATGAGCTCAAGGGCCTTCTCCTCAGGGATGATGCCGGTGATCTTGAAGAATGCGGACTGAAGGATGGTGTTGATACGTGTGGGTCCCATGCCGGTCTCGATACCAAGCTTAACACCGTCTATGGTGTAGAAGTTGATATTATGCTCAGCTATGTACTTCTTTACCTGTCCGGGAAGGTGCTTCTCAAGCTCCTCTGCGTTCCAAGGGCAGTTAAGAAGGAAGGTGCCTCCGTCAACGAGCTCCTGTACCATGTTGTACTTTCTGATGTACTCGGGCTTGTGACATGCAACGAAGTTGGCTCTGCGGATAAGGTAAGTTGACTTGATGGGGTTCTTACCGAATCTCAGGTGAGACATGGTCACACCGCCGGACTTCTTTGAGTCATAATCGAAGTAAGCCTGAGTATACATGTCGGTGTTGTCACCGATGATCTTACAGGAGTTCTTGTTTGCACCTACGGTACCGTCTGCTCCGATGCCCCAGAACTTACAGTTGGTGGTGCCTTCAGGAGTGGTAACGATGTCGGGACCAAGCTCAAGTGACAGATGTGTAACATCGTCCTTGATACCTATGGTGAATCTCTTCTTGTCCACGTTGTCGTATACAGCTACGATCTGGTTGGGAGCTGTATCCTTGGAGCCGAGGCCGTAACGTCCGGAAAGGATGGTCACATCCTTGAACTTGGAATCACGGAGAGCTGCGACTACATCAAGGTACAGAGGCTCGCCGAGAGATCCGGGCTCCTTTGTACGGTCAAGTACAGAGATTACCTTTACGCTGTCGGGGATAGCATCGATGAGTGCCTGTGCACAGAAAGGTCTGTAAAGGCGAACCTTTACTACGCCGACCTTCCTTCCCTGCTTTGTCAGGTAGTCGATGGTCTCCTCTATGGTATCATTTACAGAGCCCATAGCTACTATGATGTGCTCTGCATCGGGTGCTCCGTAGTAGTTGAAGAGCTTGTAGTCAGTACCGATCTTCTCGTTGACCTTGTCCATGTAGCTCTGAACTATAGCAGGCAGAGCATCATAGTAAGGGTTGCAGGCCTCGCGTGCCTGGAAGAAGATGTCGGGGTTCTGAGCTGAGCCTCTCTGGCAGGGCTTGTTGGGGTTAAGGGCATGGTCACGGAAAGCCTGGATGGCATCCATATCAGCCATATCCTTAAGATCCTCGTAGTCCCAGGTCTCTATCTTCTGGATCTCATGTGAAGTACGGAATCCGTCGAAGAAGTTGATGAAGGGAACTCTGCCCTTTATAGCTGAAAGATGAGCTACAGGGGTAAGGTCCATGACCTCCTGTACGGAAGACTCACAGAGCATAGCACAACCGGTCTGACGGCATGCATATACATCAGAGTGATCACCGAAGATGGAAAGAGCGTGAGAAGCTACTGCTCTCGCTGATACATTGAATACTCCGGGAAGCTGCTCGCCCGCGATCTTGTAAAGATTGGGGATCATAAGAAGCAGACCCTGTGAAGCGGTATAGGTAGTAGTCAGAGCGCCTGCCGCCAGTGAACCGTGTACGGCTCCGGCTGCACCTGCCTCGGACTGCATCTCGGTGACCTGTACGGTCTGTCCGAAGATGTTCTTCCTGCCGTCCGTCGCCCACTCGTCGGTATGCTCAGCCATGACCGATGAAGGCGTGATAGGATAGATAGCAGCTACTTCAGTAAATGCATATGAAGCATGTGAAGCGGCCTGATTTCCATCCATGGTTTTCATTTTACGTGCCATTGGAATCATCCTCCTGTTAGATATATCAACAATGAAATGTCAGATCGCCCGGTACCGGGCATAATCTATTGAATATTATAGCAATTATGAATAATGAATACAAGGAAGTATAAGAAAAAGTACACGTTTTTGCTAAACGTGTACTTTAAAGCTTCGTATATCACAGGGCTCCGGGGGCATCGGATATGATGCCCGGTCCTATCTGCTGCTGAGCCTCAGTGGGTGCCGATGTGGCTCCGGGGCCTCCGGAGGGCACCGTGGACTGAGGATAGCTGTGATCATCGGTCGGAGCTGTGGTCGTGCCGGGTCCACCGGTGACCCCGGGTCCTCCGCTGACTCCGGAACCTCCACTTACGCCAGGTCCTCCGTCAACACCCTCTATGATCTGAGGAACGGTCTCGGTCTGGTTCTCCATCAGAGACTCTGACTCCGAAGGAAGTGTAGGAGCTACTGTAGTCTGGTCAGTATAGTACTCCACATGTCCTGAATAATATGTATTGTGGTCCAGTGTGCGCTGTACCTGCTCTCCGTCCTTCTTGACTATGAGATAGGTCTGCCACTGGGATCCCATGGAGCCTGTGGTGGGCTGCTGGTCGCTGCCCGGCTCTATGAGCTTTCTTACCACGGGTATGTCCTTTATCTTCTCTGACTCCAGTTCATAGGTATATCCATCCTTGAGCACGGGACGTCCGTATATGGATACTGTCACTGTCCTGTCGCTGTACTTTGCATATATACCTATGGCATAGGATTCTGAATTTGAGTACTTGGCATCTGCGGGAACATTTGCAAAGCAGTAATCAGGTCCGCCCCAGCTGATGGTAGCGTCGAAGCCGGGAGTGACATAGGTAGGCTTGAAGGTATGGGACTGACGCCTGGTGGTCTTGAGTCCTGAACGAAGGACCGCATTGTACAGGGTGGTGGATACCTGGCATACGCCTCCGCCTATCTCCTGTACCACTTCACCGTTATTGTAGGCTGCGGCTGCTCCATAGCCCTTCTCAGCAGTACGCTGTCCTACAGCATCGTTGAAGGAGAGCTCCTCTCCGGGAAATACTATGGTGCCGTTGAGGGCTTCACAGGCCAGCTGTATGTTTTTGTTCCTGACACTGTTGGAGGTCGTCTTCGTCTGATACGTGCCTATGATCTTATAGGCTGCCAGGTTCGTGGCAGAATCTGCAGACAGCTGCTCACCTATGACATCTATGGTGCCAACATACTGCTTGCTGTTCACCTTGTCGCTTATGGCCGCCTTCATGGCCTCCTCATCCACCTGGAATCCGCTCTCAGCGCCTTCCATGACAAATTTGTCAGTGGAGGCATCGTAGGAGCCTATGCTGGCTCCCTTTGGAGCCTTGTACCACATGGTGGTGCAGAGCTCTGCTATACGGTTGATCTCAGACTCAGTGCCATCCAGGCTGAGCTCATATATGACAGGGCCTGAGGGCTCGGTCTCCCCGTCCTCAGCCTCGTCTGAAGCCTCATCTGCATCCTCTTCGCCGCTCTCAGCTTCCGCTGCTGCCTCAGCTGCAAGGGCCTCCTCAGCATCCGCATTTATGTCAAGGAGCAGACTGTTGAGCTGCTGAAGTATGAGATCAGGCACCTCTACCTCAGTAGACACAGTGATCTCAGCAGCTGCACGGCTCTCAGCCGCCTCCTGTCCTGTTCCTCCGGAATCGGGATTTTCAGGGTCTCCCATGGTGGCTGCCGCAGTGGTCTCATCAGGATCTACTGTAGGCATGACGGTAGCGCCCACCTCCGCATCGGAGTTGACCACCTTAAGATCCCACTCATAAAGGGACATGATCTCAGATCTTACCTCATCCTCAGTCTTGCCATATATGGATACGACTCCAGCAGGAAGCTCCGAAGTGCCTGCTGCCTCACTGTCCTCCTGTTCCTCAGCAGTGGTCTCAGCCTCAGCTGACCCATCATCTATGTCCAGCACCTGACGAAGGTCTATGGCTGCATCATAGGCGTAGGCTCCCTCCTTCAGGGCCTCCGTGCTCTTCTCAGCAACCTGGCTCCCGCCGCCAAGCTTAGTGACTGCAAACGCAAAGGCTCCTATGACTATCACCGCTGCTATGCCTACGGCGATGACCTTGCGGATATCTCCGTTTCCGCCGCTGCTTCCCGCATTTCTGGAGGAGGCGGTCGATGATACCCTTGTCCTCTGTGTGCTGCCGCTCCTGCGGCTCCTTCTTACTGTGGCAGATCCCCTGTGGGAGGCTCTGCGGTCGTTATTTCCGTTACTCATTTATGTTCCTCTTTTTTATATTAAGAAGGCTTTTTTGCGGAAGCCTTCGGATCCGCTGATACATCATTATCTTTATCAAGCTTGAGCCTTACCGATACGTCCTTTATGGTGGCGGAAAGCTCAGTATCCTTCCTTTCTTCTTCGCTGTCTTCCCTGCCCGACTCATTGCGAAGGCGCACATAGCTCCTTATGAGTGCATAGACTACGGAAAATACGGGTATGAAGGCTATCATGCCAAGGACTCCGAAGAAGGCTCCGCCAGTGGTCACCGCCACGAGCACCCATATGGCCGGCAGATCCACCTTTCCTCCCACTACGTGGGGATATATGAGGTTTCCCTCTATCTGCTGTATGACAAGGAAGATGACTACAAATATGAGCGCCAGCACAGGGCTCTGCATGAGCATGAGAAATGCTCCCACAATGCAGCCTATAAATGCTCCAAATACCGGTATGAGCGCGGTGACTGCTATTAGCACGCCTATGAGCGTGGCATATGGCATGCCGGCTATGGACAGAGTGACCACGAACATCATGCCCAGTATACAGGCCTCAAGGCACTGTCCCGTAACGAAGGCTGAAAACTTTTCGCCTATGAGCCTGAACAGGGCCACTACCATATGATACCGTCTTTCCGAGGTCACCGCCCGAAGCAGGGCCTTTGACTGAGAAAGAAGCTTTTCCTTGCCTATGAGCAGATACAGTGCAAAGATAAATGCCACCACGCTGTTTGTGACTCCCGAGGCTATGCCGGCTATGGCCGTCACAGTGCCGGGAAGTATGACGCTCAGACTGCTCGATATCCAGGAGGATATAGCTGAGGCCACCGAATTCCAGTCGATCCTTACATTTTCAAAGGCAGGGACTATCTCAGGATGCTTCTCCAAAAGGTCATTTATGCCGGCGGACATGGAGTTGAAGAAATTGGGTATGACCACCTGCAGGGACCTGAGGGATGTGACCATCTCAGGTATGACCATGACCATGACAAACACTACTATGATCAGCACCAGTATAAGCGTTATAAGTATGCCCAGCGCTCTGCGGGCGCCGGGCTTCTTTATGAAGCTCAGCCTGGACTCTATGAATCTCATAGGGATATTTGCCACAAATGCAAGGCAGCCGCCCACTATAAAGGGAGTCAGGACTGCAAGCAGAGCAAATATGGCCCTGAGGCACAGGGCCCAGTTTGCTCCAAGTATGGCAGCTACCACCGCAAAAACGATGAGCTCCTTTATCTTTTTTACTGTATCATCAGACAGATTCATATATTATTTTGCAACGAAGTTGACTATCTTTCCGGGCACGTAGATCTCCTTGACTATGCTTCCTGAGATGCGGCCCTCCAGTGCCTCCTTGGCCTTTGAGAGCACCTCATCCTTTGCCATGTCAGCAGGGATCTCAAGCACGGTCTTTACCTTGCCGTTTACCTGTACGGGGATCTTGAGCACGTCCTCTTTGACCATGTCCTCCTCGTACTTGGGCCAGCCGGCCTTGAATACGGACTCGGTACCGCCGAGATCATGCCAGGCCTCCTCAGCCAGATGAGGAGCGAAGGGAGCCAGGAGCACTGCAAAGGTCCTGAGAGTCTCCTTGTCTATGCCGCCCTCCTTCTTGGCTATGTCCATGAGGCTGTTGTTATGCTCCATAAAGCCGGATATGACTGTATTGAGGCTGAAGGCATCGAACCTGGTCTCTATATCCCTGATGAGCTTATGTCTCTCCGCAAGCATCTCCTTCGTAGGCTCTATATCCTTGTCCTTTGAGTCCATGACCAGCCTGTAGAAGCGGTTGATGAAGCGGTATACTCCGTCCATGCCCCTGTCGTCCCAGTCAGCATCCATCTCGGGAGGTCCCATGAAGAGCTCATAGAGCCTCAGGGCATCACAGCCGTAGTCTCTCACCATATCGTCGGGAGATACCACATTGCCCTTGGACTTTGACATCTTGGCACCGTTCTTGGTGATCATGCCCTGGTTGAAGAGCTTTGTAAAGGGCTCGTCGAAGCCTATGACACCTATGTCATAAAGGAACTTGGTCCAGAACCTGGAGTACAGCAGATGAAGCACTGCATGCTCCACACCGCCTATGTACATGTCCACGGGAAGGTACTTGTCGGCCTTCTCACGGCTCACGAGCTCCTTGTCATTTTTATTATCAACATACCTCAGGAAATACCATGATGATCCGGCCCACTGGGGCATGGTGTTGGTCTCACGCTTAGCATCGCCGCCGCACTTGGGACACTTGCAGTTCACCCAGGAATCTATGGCAGCCAGAGGCGACTCTCCGGTGCCTGTAGGCTCATAGTTCTCCACATCAGGCAGCCTGAGGGGCAGCTCCTCTACGGGCACTGCTACATTGCCGCACTTGGGACAATGTATGATGGGGATAGGCTCGCCCCAGTACCTCTGACGTGAAAATACCCAGTCACGGATCTTGAAGTTGGTGGTCTTCCTTCCTACTCCCATCTTCTCTATGATATGGGGAGCCTCCTGCTTGAGCTCCTCGGACTTGCGTCCGGTCCAGTCTCCGGAATTTATGACTATGCCCTTGGCCTCAGTATAAGCCTTCTCTGATACATCCACATCGTTGCCGTCGGGTGATATGACGGGGATGATGGGCAGATCGAACTTCTTTGCAAAGTCGTAGTCCCTGTCATCGTGGGCAGGCACGCACATGATGGCGCCGGTACCATGGTCCATAAGCACATAGTCTGAGATCCAGACAGGCACCTTAGCCCCATTCATCGGGTTGATGGCATAGGAGCCGGTAAATACGCCCGTCTTATCCTTATCCTGCATACGGTTGACATTGGACTTCATGGAGGCGTCAAAGATATACTTTTCAACCGCATCCTTCTGCTCCGGCGTAGCCAGCTTCTTTGCCAGCGGATGCTCGGGAGCCAGCACCATGAATGTGGCACCGTAAAGGGTGTCAGGCCTGGTGGTGTATACGGTCATGCTGTCCTCGCCATCCTCCGTGGGATGCTCCAGCTTGAAGATGACCTCAGCTCCATAGGACTTGCCTATCCACTCTGACTGCATCTTCTTGACCTTCTCAGGCCAGTCAAGCTTGTCGAGATCATTGAGCAGCCTGTCAGCATAGTCTGTGATCTTAAGCATCCATTGACGCAGGTTCTTCTTTGTCACGGGAGAGCCGCAGCGCTCACAGCAGCCGTTTACGACCTCCTCGTTTGCAAGGCCGGTCTTACAGGAGGGGCACCAGTTGATGGGGAACTCCTTCTCATAGGCAAGGCCATGCTCAAAGAGCTTTACAAATATCCACTGGGTCCACTTGTAGTAGTCGGGGTCAGTGGTATTGACCTCCATGTCCCAGTCATACAGGGCGTTGATCTGCTTGATCTGACGCTTGATATTCTTTATATTTTCCGCGGTGGAGATGGCAGGATGTACATGATGGCTGATGGCATAGTTCTCTGCGGGCAGTCCAAAAGCATCCCAGCCCATGGGATGGATGACATACTTGCCCTTTATAAGCTGATATCTGGCCCAGGCATCAGAGATGACGTAGCCTCTCCAGTGCCCTACATGCAGTCCGCTTCCCGAAGGATAGGGAAACATGTCCAGACAATAGTACTTTTCCTTCTTGCCGTCGTTGACGTTGATGGGATTTTTCTCCCAGTATTCCTGCCATTTCTTCTCTATGGCCTGATGATTATATGTAGTAGCCATGTCCGCCTCCATAAAGATTCAAAAGTTTTCAATCAAATTTAAATGATATAGCATATCTTGTCACATGTCAACTGTGCTGAAAAGCAAAAAATAAGGCCTTTTGCAGCACATACTTGGGCAAAATAAGGGCCCCGCAGTGACTGCGGAGCCCCCTTGTCATTTTTCGTCCTTGCCTTTACCGAAAAAGCCGGGATCATTTTCAGCATATTCCTTTTTTATGAGGGCCCGAAGAGAGGTCCCTCCTATGATGATGGCAAACGCCAGGAATGCTATGATGGCTACTATAAATACTATACGCTCCGTACCCGTGGTCTCAAAGGGAGTACGCCTCAGCTCCCACACGGTATAGAGCAGGTAAAGGGCTACAAACACCCTGATGGTATAGGAGAATTTGCTGACGGTGTACTGCTTCTTTCCGTCCTGGCCGCTCTGGCCCTCCTCCTTCTTTTCGATCTCGTTCTTTATATCCTTGTCCAATTCAGATCACCCTCGCCGCGATCCTTGGGATCACAGCCATTCCTTTATCTGCGCGGTGATGCCCTCAGCATCTATGCCGTACTTGTGGATGAGCTCAGCCGCAGGACCTGACTCTCCGAAGCAGTCCCTTATGCCTATGCGCTTTACGGGCACTGGGCACTTCTCTGAGAGTGCCTCACATACTGCTCCTCCAAGTCCTCCTATGATGGAGTGCTCCTCCACCGTCACCACCTTGCCGGTCTTCTTTGCATACTCGCAGAGAAGCTCCTCGTCTATGGGCTTGATGGTGTGGATGTTGATGACTGCTGCATCCACTCCTTCTGCCGCAAGGGCCTCAGCTGCCTTGAGGGCCTCGCTCACGCAGAGACCTGTAGCCACGATGGTCAGATCCTTGCCGTCCCTGAGCACCACGCCCTTGCCTATCTCAAACTTATAGTCAGGTCTGTCATTGATTACGGGCACTGCCAGACGTCCGAACCTGAGATATACGGGGCCCTCATGCTCATAGGCGGCCTCTACCGCTGCCCTTGCCTCCACATCATCGGAGGGATTGATGACCACCATGCCAGGGATGGTACGCATGAGTGCGATGTCCTCGTTGCACTGGTGAGTGGCTCCGTCCTCTCCTACGGATATGCCAGCATGGGTGGCAGCTATCTTGACATTGAGATGAGGGTAGCCCACTGAGTTGCGGACCTGCTCAAAGGCCCTGCCTGCAGCAAACATAGCAAAGGAGCTCGCGAAGGGCACCTTGCCTGTGGTGGCAAGTCCTGCTGCTATGCCTACCATGTTGCACTCTGCTATACCGCAGTCTATATGTCTCTCGGGAAATGCTTCCTTAAATATACCGGTCTTGGTAGCCTCTGCAAGGTCTGCATCCAGTACAACCAGATCCTCGTGCTTCTTTCCGAGCTCTGCCAGAGCCTTGCCGTAGCTCTCCCTTGTAGCGATCTTCTTATTTTCCATCTGCGCCACTCTCCTTTTCAAGCTTCTCACCGATGGCCTCAAGCTCCTTCATGCCCTGAGCATACTGCTCATCATTGGGAGCCTTGCCATGCCAGCCGACCTGGTTTTCCATGAAGGATACGCCCTTGCCCTTTGTGGTATGGGCTATGATGGCCACGGGCATGCCCTTGACCTCCCTGGCAGCCTTGAATGCAGCAGCAACCTGCTCCATGTCATTGCCGTCAGCCACATCGATCACATGGAAATTGAAGGCCTCGAACTTCTTGTCTATGGGATAAGGCGAGCAGACCTCGGACACGGGTCCGTCTATCTGCAGATTGTTGTTGTCTACTATGACTACCAGATTGTCAAGCTTGTGGAAGCCTGCAAACATGGAAGCCTCCCATACCTGACCCTCTTCGATCTCGCCGTCACCGAGCAGAGCATATACCCTGTAGCTGTCATTTGAAAGCTTGGCAGAGAGCGCCATGCCCACTGCTGCGGAGATGCCCTGTCCCAGGGATCCGCTGGTCATGTCCACACCGGGTGTGTCGTTCATGTTGGGGTGGCCCTGAAGATGCGAGCCTGTATGACGAAGCGTCAGAAGATCCTCCTTGGGGAAGAATCCTCTCTCTGCAAGAGCCGAATAATAGCCCGGCGCAGAATGCCCCTTTGAAAGTACGAATCTGTCTCTGTCTGCCTTCCTGGGATCCTTCGGATCGATGTTCATCTCCTCAAAGTAAAGCCAGGTAAGTATCTCCGTTGAAGAGAGCGATCCGCCCGGATGTCCGGCCTTGGCCGCATGGACCGAAGTCAGGATACCCTTACGGATCTCATTGGCAGTTTTTTTAAGCTCCAAAGTATTCATTTTGAAAACCCCTTTCCTCCTCCTGTTGCTCTTGACCCACGGCATATAAAGCCATAGGCTTCTTTATTATAATATATTTTGTGTTCAATTAACAGCTTTATCCCTGAAAAAAGCATAAACATTGTCAGCGGCCCGCCTGTCCATCTTGGGCACCTCCATAAGCTACTCCACAGTGGCATTTCTAAGGCTCTCCATATCCTTGAAATGTCTCATGAGCTCACGTCTGCGCTGAGGCCCTATGCCCTCTATGTCATCCAGTATCGAATGCACCCCTGCCTTGCTCCTCAGGCTCTTGTGGTACTCTATGGCAAACCGGTGGGTCTCATCCTGTATACGGGTGATGAGCCTGAAGCCCTCTGAATGTATGTCTATGGGCAGCTCCTCGTTGTTGAAATACAGGCCTCTGGTGCGGTGCCGTTCATCCTTTACCATGCCGCAGACGGGTATGCTGAGTTCAAGCTCCGAAAGCACCCTCAGGGCAACATTTACCTGTCCCTTACCTCCATCCATCATGATCAGGTCGGGGAAGGCGGTAAAGGAGCTCTCCCGCTGCTCCTCCTTCTCCCGAAGCCCATGGGTGAAGCGTCGTTCCAGCACCTCCCTCATGGATGCATAGTCGTCCGGCCCTGCCACGCTCTTAATGCGGAACTTGCGGTAGTCGTTGTTTTTCGGCCTGCCATCCACGAAGACCACCATGGAGCCCACGGACTCAAAGCCCTGGGTGTTGGATATATCGTAGGACTCCACCCGACTCACATCCTCAAGTCCAAGTATGTCCGCTATCTCTTTGAGAGCTCCCTTTGTCCTCTGCTCCTCCCGCTTGAGCCTGTCAGCGTCACGCTCATAGACTGACCTTGCATTGTTCACGGCCATCTCCACCAGCTTTTCCTTCTGGCCCTTCTTGGGGGTACGGAAATACACCCTCCTGCCACGGGCTGCCGAAAGCCAGTCAGCCATGAGCTCCTCCTCCGGAAGCTCGGTCTGAAGCCATATCTCCTTGGGGATATAGGGTGTGCCTGTATAAAACTGCTTTACGAAGGACTGCAGGGTGTCCTGCAGCTTCTCCTTCTCGTCAGTATCTATATGAAAATGCTCCCTACCTATGAGCCTGCCGTCCCTTATGAAGAACACCTGGGATATGGCCTCAGAGCCCTGCTTATATATGCCCACTATGTCACGGTCATCCGTATCCAGGGCAGTCACCTTCTGGCGGGAGCTTATCTCCTCTATGGACCTGAGCAGGTCCCTGTACTCCGCAGCCTTTTCAAACTCCATGGCCTCTGAAGCAGCATTCATCTGCTCCGTCAGATATCTCCTGACCTCATCATACTTTCCGGAGAGGAAGTCCACGGCCTTCTGTACCCTCTCCCTGTAGTCCTCCTCTGAGATGAGACCATTGCAGGGGGCCATGCACTGCCCTATATGATAATACAGGCAGGGACGTTCCTTGCCTATGTCCTTAGGCAGGCTCCTGCTGCAGGTACGTATCCTGAAAAGCTTGTGGAGCAGATCTATGGTATTGTTTACTGCCAGGCCGGAGGTGTAAGGCCCGAAATACCTTGCCTTGTCCTTTTTCACCTTCCTGACGCTCATGATGCGGGGAAAGGGCTCTCCCATGGTAACCTTTATATAAGGATACGTCTTGTCATCCTTAAGGAGGGTGTTGTACTTCGGCTTGTATTCCTTTATGAGATTATTTTCCAGTACCAGCGCCTCAAGCTCGGAATCCACGACTACATACTCAAAGCGCCTGATAAGGGAGACCATGCGCAGTATCTTGGCAGTCTTGCCTCTTCCGGACTGAAAATACTGCCTGACCCGGTTCTTCAGGCTGACTGCCTTGCCCACGTATATGATCTCGTCCTTAGGGCCGTGCATGAGATACACTCCGGGCTTGCCAGGAAGCTTCTTAAGCTCCTCAGGTATGTCGAAGCCTCCCTCCCTGGCCTTTTCTATGGCTGTG
>CALWHG010000029.1 GCA_944380315.1 uncultured Lachnospiraceae bacterium | reverse complement strand
CAGCTCCATACTCGGAAAGTCACTTGAGGTGCTTGACCGCAGGACCATGGCCAGGGATGCAAGACGTGCCATGGACACCATAGGACTTGGTATAGATGAAAATACCATGGTGGGCGGACTGCCTGTAGGCTATATGCAGTTTATCGAGATAGCCAGAGAGATAGACAAGACAGGCATGAAGCTCCTTATATTTGATGAGCCTACGGCCGTGCTTACGGAGTCGGAGGCGGAGAGACTGCTCCGCACCATGAAGGTCATAGCTGAAAAGGGCATAGCCATCATCTTCATCACTCACCGTATAGATGAGGTCATAGAGGTCTCTGACAGCGTGACCATACTTCGTGACGGTACCTTCATAGACAGGCTTGAGACCAAGGACACCACTGCTGCAAAGATCGCTGAGATGATGATAGGCCGTAAGGTCGAGAAGCTGGTGGACAATGCTGACGACGGCAGGACCCTTGACCAGAGCGATATCATACTTAAGCTCCGTGACTACCATGTGGACATGCCCGGCGAGACCGTGCGCGGCGTAGATCTTGATGTGGTAAGAGGAGAGATACTCGGCATAGGCGGACTGGCAGGCCAGGGAAAGATAGGCATACCCAACGGTATCCAGGGACTCTATGATACCAGCGGTACCATAGAGTTTGACGGACAGAGCATAGATCCCCAGAAGCTGGGAGATGCCCTGTCAAAGCATATGGTATTCGTTTCTGAGGACAGAAAGGGAGTAGGCCTTCTCCTTGAGGAGTCCATAGAGCAGAACATCATATTTACCGCCACCCAGGTGGAAAACAAATTCATGAAGAGATACGGCATCTTTACCCAGTACGATGATGCTGCGGCCAAAAAGCATGCCGAGGACATGATCAAGGAGCTGGATATAAGATGCGTGGGACCTGAGCAGCTGGTAGGAAGCCTTTCAGGCGGAAATCAGCAGAAGGTCTGCCTGGCAAGGGCCCTTACCCTTGATCCCAAGCTCCTGGTGGTATCCGAGCCTACCAGAGGTATAGACATCGGTGCCAAGAAGCTGGTGCTGGAGCTCCTTGTGAAGCTCAACCGTGAAAAGGGACTTACCATCATAGTGGTGAGCTCGGAGCTCAACGAGCTTCGCAGCCTCTCCGACAGGATAGCCATAGTAGCGGATGGAAAGATATCGGCCATACTGAAGCCTGAGGACAGCGATGCTGACTTCGGTCTGGCCATGTCCGGAGTAAATGTTGGAGGTGCGGATGATGGAAAAGCTTAAATCGGCTGTAAAGCACATGAATGTGCCCCGCCTTATCATAATCCTGTTTTTCCTTTTTATAGTATTCCTTGCTTATACAAATGATATTAATGTCAATTCGTATATAGGAAGTACCATAAAATACTGGGGCATGTGGGGAGTGCTGGTGCTTGCCATGGTGCCCTCCATAAAGTGTGGCATAGGCCCTAACTTCGGTATAAGCCTGGGCATAGTCTGCGGACTGCTGGGAAGCCTGCTCTCCATAGAGTTCGGCATCACGGACAAGTTCAATGCCATGGTCCCCGGCCTCGGCCCCTGGGCAGCCATAGCCTTTGCCATGATATCCAGTGCATTTTTTGCCTGGTTCGTAGGTATAGCCTACGGAAAGATACTTAACAGCGTAAAGGGCTCGGAGATGACCGTGACCACCTACATAGGATATTCCTTCATATATCTTATGTGCATAGTATGGTTCAGAGCTCCCTTCACAAACAGTGAGATCAAGTGGCCCATAGGTGCTTCGGGAGTACGTAACTCCCTGAGCATGGATACCAGCTTCGGCGGCGTGCTCAACGATTTCCTGGGCTTTGATCTCGGCGGAGAGGGCGGAGTCTACATCCCTACGGGACTCGTGCTGTTCTTCCTGCTCTGCTGTCTCCTGGTATTCCTTTATTTCAGGAGCAGATCAGGACTTGCCATGACCGCTGCGGGTTCCAACCCCAGCTTTGCCAGGGCAAACGGCATAGACGTGGATAAGATGCGTATCAAGGGCATAGCCCTTTCCACCGTGCTCGGAGCCATAGGCATAGTGGTATATACCCAGGGCTTCGGCATATTGCAGGCATATACGGCACCTCTGCAGATGGGCTTCCAGTGCGTGGCAGCCATACTTATAGGCGGTGCTACCACAGGCAAGGCAAAGATCAGCCATGTTATCATAGGTACGTTCCTGTTCCAGGGACTCCTGATGTTCACGCCTCCGGTATCAAACAAGCTGCTGGCAGGCACTGACATATCAGATACCATGCGTCAGATCATCCAGAACGGAGTCATCCTTTATGCACTGACCAAGGCGAAGGGAGGTTCATCAAATGAAGAATAATACTGAAAAGAAGATCTCCTTCGGCGGTTATCTCAGGAGTGCACTGTTCCAGAACAAGGTCATCATCCTGTTCACGGTGCTCTGCATAGGCTGTATAGCAGCCTCAAATACCTCGCTCAACTACATAGCTTCAGAGGTGTTTTCAAGGTTCGGAAGGAATGCCTGCCTCGTGCTGGCGCTCATCATCCCCTGTCTTGCAGGACTGGGCATGAACTTCGGTATAGTAGTAGGTGCCATAGCTGCACAGATAGCCATATTTTTCGTGGTACACTGGGGCTTCACAGGCATAGGCGGATTTATGCTCTGCGCCCTGATGTCCACGCCCATGGCCATACTTTTCGGCTGGCTGCTGGGCATACTTTTCAACAAGACCAAGGGATCTGAGATGATCACCGGTCTGGTGCTGGGATTCTTTGCGGATGGAGTCTACAGGCTCTTCACCCTTTACATCATAGGCGGACTGATCCCCTACGATGATCCCAACCTGCTGGATCGTGGCTTCGGACTGAGGAATGCCTTTGATCTTTCAGACAGCATCAAATATGCCCTTGACGACATCAGCTTCGTCACCGTGTTCCGTATATTCATGATCGTGATCATAGCTCTTCAGCTGATCAACCTCATGATAGGAAGCAAGAAGAACATGGCAGTGGACAAGAAGGAGAGCAGCATGAAGCTCATCGCTGCCATAGTCGGACTCGTACTGACCTTCGTGCTTATGGCCATCCCCGGCATAAGCGGCATGATAGGCGGGACCAGGCTGGTGCTCAGCGATACTCTCCGTGTAGCCATGATCATCTACCTCATCTCCCTTGTGGTAAGGAGGTTCGTCCTCAAGAGGGAGATAGGAAACGACAAGCTCATAAGGGGAGCTGTGCTCACCGCAGTGGTGCTGGTGCTCAGCTATGTGCCCTTTATCAGGGACATACTCAGGACAGTCAAGATATCCGCCTGTACCTATGCAGTGATCTGCCTGTTCTGCTTCTTCAATAACTGGATACTTGATACCAAGCTTGGCCAGGACATGAGGACTGTAGGCCAGAACCGTATCGTTGCAGGATCTGCAGGCATAAATGTAGACAAGATACGTATAACGGCTACCTGTATATCCACTGTGCTTGCTGCCTGGGGACAGCTCATATACCTTCAGAACCTGGGTACCTTCAATACGGTACAGCAGCAGTCAAACGTAGGACTGTATGCAGTTGCAGCCCTGCTTGTAGGAGGCGCCAGTGTCCAGAAGGCTAACAACAGACAGGCCATCATAGGCGTCGTACTGTTCCACACATTGTTCGTAGTAGCTCCTCTGGCAGCTACCCAGCTCATAGGCGATTCGGCCATAAGTGAGTACATCCGTATGTTCATATGCTACGGAGTCATAGCCGTATCCCTGGCCATGCATGCATGGAAGAAGAAGGGCAGGAAGGTCGAAAAGAAGACCTCCGAGGACGGAGCTGCCAAGGACGCAGTTAAGACTATAGCCTGATACGGGCAGACTGACTTTTTGATATCATCAGTGCCTTTTAGCATTGACGTGAAAAGCCGCTTGGCGTACTATTTATAGAGTACGACAGGCGGCTGTCGTTTTTTAAAGATGATCCATGGAGGTAAGGATATGAAGTATGTGACATTGGGAAAGACAGGACTCAAGGTCTCCAAGATAGGACTGGGAGGCATACCCATCCAGAAGAACAGTGCGGAAGAGGTAAAGGAGCTCCTCATGTATCTGATGGAGCAGGGCGTCAACTATGTTGACAGTGCCAGAGGATATACTGTAAGTGAGGCACTCCTTGGAGAGGCCATGGAGGGCCACAGGGACAGCTTCATCATAGCTTCCAAGAGCATGGCTACCAGCAAGGAGGCCATGGCAAAGGATATAGACATAAGCCTTAAGAACTTTCGGACCGATCATATAGATCTCTATCAGTTCCATAACCCCAGCATGGAAGGACTGGATGCCATACTGGCTGAGGGCGGCGCCCTTGAGGCCATGCTTGAGGCCAAGGCTGCAGGCAAGATCGACCATATAGGCCTTACGGCTCATTCCACAGAGGTCTTTGAGAGGGCCCTCGATCTGGACTTCGTAGAGACCATCATGTTCCCCTACAACATAGTGGAGTTCCAGGGAACTGAGCTCATGAGGAAGGCTGCAGAGCGCAACATAGGCTTTGTGGACATGAAGCCTCTGGCAGGCGGTGCCATAGAGGACGGCAGACTGGCCCTTCGATATATCTGCTCAAATCCGGATGTGACCATAGTCATCCCCGGCATGTACAGTGTGGATGAGGCCAGGAAGAACATAGAGGCGGTGCTGGATGAGTCTCCCATAAGCGAGGAGGAAAAGGCAGGCTTTGAGGCCGTAAGGAAGGAGCTTGGAGAGAACTTCTGCCGCAGATGCAACTACTGCCAGCCCTGCAGCGCGGGCATAAACATTTCCAGTGTATTCCTCTTTGCAGGATATCTGCAGAGATACGGACTGGAGGAGTGGGCCTATGACCGCTATCAGAGCCTCAGCGTAAAGCCGGAGGCCTGCGTGGACTGCGGAGCCTGCGAGGATCGCTGTCCTTATCATCTGCCCATCAGGGAGATGCTGAGGAAGTGCGCTTCAGATTTTGCGGATTATGAGGCCGGACTCAAAAAATAAACCGGATCAGGATCGGAGAGGCATTATGAATAAAAACGACATCATAGTTATCCATGGTACGGATTATAAGGAGATGGCAAAGAAGGTCATGGAGGCTGCGGATGTGGCAGGCCGTATAGGCGACAGGTCCACATCCATAGGTCTGAAGCCTAATCTGGTCACCTCCAGTACGCCGGAGAGCGGAGCCACCACCCATGCGGAGCTCCTCTGCGGTGCCATAGAATATCTTCAGGAGCATGGCTTTCAGGACATAACCATCATGGAGGGCTCCTGGGTTGGTGAGATCACTCCAAATGCCTTCAGGACAGCCGGATATGATCAGGTGATCAGGAAGTACGGCGTGCCCTTCTATGATCTTCAGAAGGACAGCTGGACGGAGTATGATGCCCGTGGCATGAAGATAAAGCTCTGCGACAAGGCTGCAGGCATAGGGTTCATGATAAACATGCCGGTGCTCAAGGGACACTGCCAGACCATAGTGACCTGTGCGCTTAAGAACAACAAGGGAGTCATACCCAATCAGGAAAAGAGGCGCTTCCATACCCTGGGGCTCCACAAGCCCATAGCTCATCTCAATACCATAGCCAAAAACGATTTCATACTCGTGGACAATATCTGCGGTGACCTGGACTTTGAGGAGGGAGGAAATCCCGTGCAGATGGACAGGGTCCTCGGATTCCTGGATCCGGTGCTCTGCGATACCTTCGTATGCGAGTCCATGGGCTATGAGAAGGATGACATCGAATACATAGTGCTGGCTGAGAAGCTTGGAGTCGGAAGCACCGACCTTGAGCATGCCAACATCATATATCTCAACGAGCCGGTGGCCGGAAGGTCCATGAAGAAGAGGACCAGGAGAGTCGAGGCCCTGGAGAGATACATAGAGGCTGACGATGCCTGCAGCGCCTGCTATGGCTCCCTGATCTATGCCATGGACAGACTCAACGACAGGGGCATGCTGGGAAGGGGCACCAAAAAGGTATGCATAGGCCAGGGCTTCAGAGGCAAGACGGGAGACATAGGCGTGGGAGCCTGCACCTCCTGCTTCAAGAAGACCCTGGGCGGATGTCCTCCCAAGGCAAAGGACATGCTGGAATTCCTGGAAAAGAATCTTTGATGGAGCAGCTTTCTGATGAACAAGAAGGATTTCAAGAATAAAAACGGCATAAGCATATTTTTTTCATATTTTCTCCCTCATAAGAAGACCTTTATACTTGATATGTCCTGTGCACTGGCCATATCTGCCATAGACCTGATATTTCCCTTCGTGTCCAGATGGTGTCTGTACACCCTCATACCTGAGAGCGCCTGGCTGACCTTCTGGGCCATCATGGGCGTAATGGTGGCGGTGTACGTGCTCAGGTCCGTATGCACCTATTTCATGTGCTACCAGGGCCACCGCTTCGGCATACTGGTGGAGACAGACATAAGGAAGGATCTGTTCCAGCACATACAGGAGCTCAGCTTCGGCTACTTTGATCAGAACAGGGTGGGACAGCTAATGAGCAGACTGACCACGGATCTGTTTGACATAACTGAGCTGGCTCACCACGGTCCCGAGGACGTGGTATGCTCAGTACTTACCATCATAGGCGCAGTGGCCATCATGTTTACCATAGAGTGGAGGCTGGCTCTGGTCATAGCCATCATGATACCCATATTTATGATGGTGGTATGGAGCTGCAGACGCTCCATGGCTCAGACCTCCATCAGGGTGAAGCAGACCCAGGCCTCCATAAATGCGGAATTTGAGTCCAACATATCGGGCATAAAGACTGCCAAGGCCTTCGCAAATGAGGAGGTGGAGCTTGGCAAGTTCAATAAGGCAAACCTGTCCTTCAGGGATTCCAAGGCGGCATATCACAAGGCCATGGGCTGGTTCAAGGCATCCATGGAGCTTTTCATGTGCCTGCTCTCAGTGGCAGTCATAGCAGTGGGCGGAGCCCTGATCATGCAGGGCAGCATGAATGTCATCGACCTGGTGACATTTACATTGTATGTGACTACCTTCGTTACACCCATCAGGAATCTGTCCACGGATGCTGAGATGCTGGCAAACGGCAGTGCAGGCTTCAAGCGCTTCCTGGAGATCATGCGTACGGATCCTGTCCTCATGGACAAGCCGGATGCGAAGGAGCTTCAGGATGTGAAGGGAAGCATAGACATAAGGGATGTGTCCTTTGCCTACAGCGGCAGGAACGATGTGCTCCATGATGTGAGCCTCTCCATAAAGGCGGGGGAGACCGTGGCCTTCGTGGGCTCCTCGGGTGGCGGCAAGACCACTCTCAGTCAGCTGGTACCCAGATTCTACGATGTGACTGAGGGAGCCATATACATAGACGGCCAGGACGTGAGGGACGTGACTCAGGAGAGCCTGCACCGGGCCATAGGCATAGTGCAGCAGGATGTGTTCCTGTTTGCGGGAAGCATAGCCGACAACATACGCTACGGAAGGCCTGAGGCCTCCATGGATGAGGTCATGGAGGCAGCCAGGCTGGCTGAGATATACGACGACATCATGGCCATGCCCAAGGGCTTCGATACAAATGTGGGAGAGAGGGGTACCCTGCTTTCAGGCGGGCAGAAGCAGAGGATATCCATAGCAAGGATATTCCTGAAGAATCCTCCCATACTCATACTTGATGAGGCTACCTCTGCTCTGGACAGCATAACTGAGGCCCGTATACAGGAGACCTTTGAAAAGCTGTCTGAGGGACGCACCACCATAGTCATAGCCCACAGGCTCTCCACTGTGAAGAATGCCGGACGCATAGCCGTCATAGAGGATGGACGCATCATGGAGCTTGGAAGCCATGAGGAGCTTATGGAGCGAGGAGGAGAGTATGCAAAGCTAGTGCATACTCAGGAGCTGAAATAAATGAGTACATTGACCTTAAAGGATCTTGAGATAGGAAAGACTGCGACCATACTGTCGGTGGGCGGCGAAGGTGCCCTGAGGCAGCATCTCCTGGACATGGGACTCATAAAGGGGGCGGATGTCACCGTGGTGAAATATGCTCCCATGGGAGATCCCATAGAGCTCAGGATACATGGCTATGAGCTGACCATAAGACTGGATGACGCAGCCAAGATAGACATAACAGATGTGAGAGACGAGGGAGAGGTGCATGAGGATGCTTCCGTTCCCGCCGTGGAGCACCCTGGATACGGCGAGGGAGGCAGGTATCATGATCGGACCGATGAGCATCCACTGCCGGATGGGGAGCTCCTCACCTTTGCCCTCATAGGCAATCAGAACTGCGGAAAGACCACCCTGTTTAATCAGCTTACGGGCTCGAACCAGCATGTGGGCAACTTTCCCGGGGTCACGGTGGACCGTAAGGACGGAGTCATAAAGGGCTATCCCGATACCCGCATCACGGACCTTCCGGGCATATATTCCATGTCGCCCTACACCAGCGAGGAGATAGTGACAAGGCAGTTCCTGATGGAGGAAAAGCCAAAGGGCATCATAAATATAGTGGATGCCACGAACATAGAGAGGAACCTCTACCTGACCATGCAGCTCATGGAGCTCAACATGCCCATGGTAGTGGCCCTCAACATGATGGATGAGGTCACCAAAAACGGAGGGGCCATAAGGATCAACGAGCTTGAGGCCTACCTGGGAGTGCCTGTCATCCCCATATCCGCAGCCAAGGGCCAGGGCATAGACGAGCTGGTCAAGCATGCGGTACACGTGGCGAAGTATCAGGAGTGTCCTACAAGGACGGACTACTGCCTGGACAGCGGTGACGAGTCAGGAGCAGTGCACCGATGCATCCATGCCATCATGCATCTGATCGAGGATCATGCCAGGAAGGCAGGGATCCCCGTGAGATTTGCCGCTTCAAAGATAGCGGAAAATGACATGACAGTGCTTGAGGCCCTGGATCTGAGCCAGAACGAAAAGGAGATGCTGGAGCACATAGTGAGCCAGATGGAGGAGGAGACCGGGCTGGATCGGAGCTCAGCCATAGCCAGGATGAGGTTCGACTTCATCATAAGGATATGCTCAGGTACGGTCATCAAGCCTCATGAGAGCCTGGAGAGCATAAGGAGCAAGAAGATAGACAGCATCCTTACGGGACGCTTTACGGGCATACCCATGTTCATAGGCATCATGGGCATAGTCTTCTGGCTGACCTTCGGAGTCATAGGCGCAGCCCTTCAGGCGGTACTGGAATCCGCCATAGGCGCCCTTACAGCCATGGCAGACAGTGCCCTCGCTGCTGCAAATGTAAATGCTGCCCTGCATTCTCTGATCATAGACGGTATATTCAACGGCATAGGCAGTGTGCTCAGCTTCCTGCCCATCATAGTGACCCTGTTCTTCTTCCTTTCCATGCTGGAGGACAGCGGCTACATGGCCAGGGTGGCCTTCATCATGGACAAGCTGCTCCGCAAGCTGGGGCTTTCCGGAAGGAGCATAGTGCCTCTGCTCATAGGCTTTGGCTGTACGGTGCCGGGCGTCATGGCCTCAAGGACACTGCCCTCAGAGAGAGACAGGAAGATGACCATACTGCTGACACCCTTCATGAGCTGCTCAGCCAAGCTGCCCATATATGCATTTTTCACTGCGGTGTTTTTCCCGGAGCAGGGAGCCCTGGTCATGATAGGACTCTACGTATTTGGCATACTTGCAGGCATACTGGCGGCCTTCCTGCTTCGGAACAGCCTCTTCAAGGGTGAGCCCGTGCCCTTCGTCATGGAGCTCCCCAACTATCGCATGCCTGGAGCAAAGAACGTGGGACACCTTCTGTGGGACAAGGCTAAGGACTTCCTGGAGAGGGCATTTACGGTCATATTCGTGGCTACTATAGTGGTGTGGTTCCTGCAGAGCTTTGATCTGCATTTCAACATGGTATCCGATACGGGGGACAGCATACTTGCCCTGGCAGCCGGAGCCATAGCTCCGATATTTGCGCCCCTGGGCTTCGGGGACTGGAGGATATCAACGGCCCTGATCACAGGCTTCATGGCGAAGGAGAGCGTAGTGGCCACCCTCAATGTACTGTTTGGAAGCACGGCAAATCTGCTTTCAGCCATCTCGGGCCCCGAGGCCATATCACTGCTGGTTTTCTGTCTGCTCTATACTCCCTGCGTGGCTGCCATAAGTGCAGTAAAGCGGGAGCTTGGAGGAAGATGGGCCCTGGGAGTGGTCATAGGCCAGTGTGTCGTGGCCTGGATCGCGGCATTTTTGGTTCATGCCATAGCCCTGGCTATAGTCTGAGCCTTGAGGGCATATGGTATGAATGCCGGTAAAGCAGATAAAGGATATAAGAAGAGGATGGAGCTCAGGCTCACATCCTCTTTATTGCATCCATGGCGAGGGCGGAACGCTCACATTCATCGGCGGTAAGTGTTAGCTGCCAGCAGAGCGGGCTGCCCTTCATCTTTTCCGAGGCATAGCTGAGACCGTTGGTGCGTTCATCCAACAGAGGATGATCTATCTGCTGAGGGTCTCCGAGAAGGATGATCTTGGTCCCCATGCCGGCTCTCGTTATGATGCCCTTGGCCTGCTTGGGAGTCAGGTTCTGGGCCTCGTCTATGATGAGATAGGTCTTGGTCACTGAGCGGCCCCTGATAAAATTGAGGGCCTGGGCATCTATGATGCCTCGGTCAAAAAGCTCATCCACCTTCCAGGAAAGGCTGCGCTCATCTGAGAATCTTTCCTTTTCGTTCTGGTCCACAAGGAGCTCCAGATTGTCTATGGCAGGACGGAGCAGCGGTGCTATCTTTTCTGACTCGTCTCCGGGAAGGAAGCCTATGTCGTCATCAAAATGAACATTGGGCCTGCTTATAAGTATGCGCCTGTATTCGGGCTCTTCCCGTTCCATGATGGAATCCAGCCCCACTGCAAGGGAGTAGAAGGTCTTTGCGGTGCCTGCCATGCCCTTTACTATGACCAGGGGAGCCCTGTCGGCTCCGGTGAGCAGTGCCTCCTGAAGGAAGGTCTGGCCCACGTTCCTGGGGCTGACGCCATAGGGCTTATACTTCTTGTATTCGAGGGGGACTATCCTTTTGCCGTCAAACCGTCCCAGCTGGGTCTTCCTGGTGGACTGATCGGCCTTCAGGATGACAAACTGATTTGGATAGAGCTCTATGGATATCCTCTGGCCTTCTGCATCTGTCTGGTACACATCCTCGGGGGAAATTCCCTTCTTTTTCAGATTTTCAAATTTCTTTTCAGGAACATAGACCTCACAGCGGCCCATGTACTGCTTGGAGCTTACAGGAGCCTGTTCAGTGGTGAAGTCCTCGGCATTTATGCCCATCATCTGGGCCTTTATACGCATGACTATGTCCTTTGTGACCAGTATGACGGGAGCGGACTGCTTCCGGATCCCAAGGCAGACCTTGAGGATGCGGTTGTCGTTTTTGCCTGAGGGAAAGCCCTCTGGAAGCTGTACATCCACACAGTTCACTTCTATCCGAAGATCACCTCCGCCAGGCAGGGGAGCACCCTCAGTGAGGCTGCCACCACGTCTCAGTTCTTCGAGGAATCTGATGGCTGCTCTGGCATTTGCCCCTTGTTCCCCATCACAATTCTTGAGTCCGTCAAGCTCTTCAAGCACTGCCAGAGGGAGCACTATGTGGTTGTCCTCAAATGAGGAAAGGGCATAGGGCGCCTGGATGAGTACATTTGTATCGATTACATAGGTCTTCTGCATGGATCCACCTCCGATAGGCATTTGAAGCACTATATATGCCTCATGTCACTACCATATATAGCATTTCAAGGTAAAGCATATATCAGTCTTTGGTCAATTTAAGGTAAATGAGGGCTGTATCTCCAGGGTGTATTTGCAGCAATGCCTGAAGCCTTCATGGTTCATGGCATAGCTTATATATCGGCGTGAGCCTGTGACTGACATATATCTGAATATTTTGTAAACATTGACTGCCTTTCCTTTACACGCTGGAAGGCTTCGTGTTAGACTTTTCCTATGAATGAAAAGCTCAGGGAAAAGATAAGAGAATCTTTACAGAGCGTACTACCCATAACCTGTATCGTGATGCTGCTTTGCTTCACGCTGGTACCTATGGAGATAGGCGCTCTTTCTTTGTTCGTCTGCGGAGCCCTGCTCCTGATCATAGGCATGGGCCTGTTCCAGCTTGGAGCGGAGACAGCCATGACCCCCTTCGGACAGGGACTGGGCGGCAGCCTGCTTGGACTTAAAAGTGTCATACCCACGGCTGTTATCTGCTTCCTCGTGGGCACCATCATCACCGTTTCCGAGCCTGACCTTCAGGTGCTGGCGGAGCAGGTGGCCTCCATACCAAACAGCGTGATCATATGGTCAGTAGCCGTGGGCTCGGGAGCCTTCATGGTGGCTGCGGTGCTCAGGATAGTATTTCATCTGGATCTGGGCAGGATGCTGGCGGTGCTGTATCTTTTCGTATTTATCCTGACTGCATTTGCTCCAAGCGAGTTCACTGCGGTGGCCTTCGATGCAGGAGGCGTGACCACAGGACCCATGACGGTGCCCTTCATCATGGCCATAGGAGTTGGCCTGTCCTCCCAGAGGAGCGACAGGGAGGGCGCCAGCGACAGCTTTGGACTGCTGGCCCTCTGCAGCATAGGCCCGGTGATCATGATACTGCTTCTGGGCATCTTCTATGACCCCGGCGAGGCCCTTTACGAATCGGTGGACATCATAAGCATAAGCACCACCCATGACATAGCTGCCTACTTTATAGGAGCATTTCCACGCTATGCCAGGGAGGTGACCATAAGCATGCTGCCGGTCATGGGAGCCTTCCTGCTGTTTCAGCTCCTGTCCCGCAGATACAGAAGACGACAGATACTGAAGATAGCCATAGGCTTCATATATACGGCCCTGGGACTCATGATATTCCTTACGGGTGTAAATGTAGGCTTTGCTCCGGTGGGCAACCTGCTGGGAGAGGAGATAGCCTCCTCGGCCTTCCGCTGGATGCTCATACCCATAGGCATAGTTATAGGCTATTATATAGTCAAGGCCGAGCCTGCGGTGCAGATACTCAATGAACAGGTAGAGGACATAACGGGAGGCACCATTTCCCGCAGGACCATGAATCTGGGACTGTCGGCAGGCGTGGCAGCAGCTGTGGGGCTCTCCATGCTCAGGGTCCTTACGGGCATCAGCATATACTGGATACTGATACCGGGCTATGCCCTGGCCATAGGGCTCAGCTTCCTGGTGCCTCCCATATTTGTGGGAGTGGCCTTTGACTCGGGAGGAGTTGCCAGCGGTACCATGACCTCAGCCTTTCTGCTTCCCCTTGCCATGGGAGCCTGTACGGCCCTTGGGGGAAATGTCATAACCGATGCCTTCGGCATCATAGCCTCCGTATCCATGACACCTCTCATAGCCATACAGCTCATAGGTCTGATATATGCGCTTAAGAGCAGCAAGAGGCCTGCGGCGGCGTATCCTGTGTCCGATGACATAGTGCTGGAGGATGCCGGTGCAGGGCTGGAGGACGGAGCTGTGTCGGAGACACTTACGGATGGAGAGGGACTGATATGAGCGTCAGAAAAGAAAAGATACTGGACAAATACATGATAGTGCTCATAACGAAGCCCGAGGATGAAAGAGCGCTCTCAAGGGCAGAAAAGGCCCTGAGGCTCCCCATAGCGTATCAGCTCAGGGGCCAGGGCACTGCAAACTCGGAGATTCTGGACATAGTCGGACTGGAGGGCACTCAGCGGGTGCTCAGCCTGCTCCTGGTCGGAGGCGAGAAGCTGAGCCAGGTGCTGGAGCTTCTGAACCGGCAGCTTCGGCTCTCCCGCAGGGGACATGGCATAGCTGTGGCTCTGAGAGTCAACGGCATGCAGGAGACCATAAGGAAGATACTGGAGGACTGGGATATGAGGGCCCGCGACATGAAGGTCCAGGATATGAAAGAGGGAGAAGGTATGACAGATAAGGACAGGAGCTATTCCATGATACTTGTAGCCGCAGACCAGGGCTACAGTGAGGATATCATAGAGGCTGCAAGGCATGCGGGAGCCAGAGGAGGCACCGTGGTCAGGGGCAGACGTCAGGGCGGGGAGTCCGTCATGACCCTCCTTGGCATGTCAAATCAGGAAGAGCAGGAGTTCATCATGATCATAGTGGGAGCAGACAGGCGCGGAGCCGTGATGGAGGCAGTAGCCTCCTCCTTCGGACTGGCTTCTCCCGCCCATGGAGTGGTGCTCAGCCTGCCTGTGGAGGCCGCCATAGGCCTTGAACCGCAGGAGGCTTTAGAGTAAAATATAAGCATATTCATTCACATCAAAGGAGAGGTACGCATGGAAAAGTCTAAGGTATATTTTACGGATTTCCGCTGCAAGGTGGGCACCAGCCAGCTGGATAAGCTCAAAAGGCTGTGTGTCGCCGCTGGCATAAAGGATATCGACATGGACGGAAAGTTCGTGGCCATAAAGATGCACTTCGGAGAGCTGGGCAATCTGGCCTTCCTTCGCCCCAACTATGCCAGGGCGGTGGCCGATCTCTGCAAGGAGCAGGGAGGCCTTCCCTTCCTGACCGACTGCAATACCCTCTATCCCGGAAGCAGGAAGAATGCTCTGGAGCATATGGACTGCGCAAATCTCAACGGCTTCAATACAGTATCCACGGGCTGCCAGATCATCATAGGTGATGGCCTGAGGGGCACAGATGAGGTAGAGGTGCCAGTACCCGGAGGAGAGTACATCAAGGCAGCAAAGATAGGCCGCGCTATCATGGATGCAGATGTGTTCGTGAGCCTGACCCATTTCAAGGGACATGAGTCCACGGGCTTTGGCGGAGCCATCAAAAACATAGGCATGGGCTGCGGCAGCCGTGCAGGCAAGATGGAGCAGCATGCCAGCGGAAAGCCGATGATCAAGGAGGAGCTCTGCCGCAGCTGCCGCCGCTGCGCAAAGGAGTGCGGAAGCAGTGCCATCAGCTATCCCGAGGGAAAGGCTGTAATCGATTACAACAAGTGCGTGGGCTGCGGACGCTGCATAGGCTCCTGTAACTTCGATGCCATCCACAACCCCAACAGCAGTACAAATGAGCTTCTGGACCGCAAGATGGCCGAGTATGCTCTGGCAGTATGCCATGACCGTCCCTGCTTCCATATAGCACTGGTCCAGGACATAAGCCCCAACTGCGACTGCCATGGAGAAAATGATGCTCCCATACTTCCCGATATCGGTATGTTTGCAAGCTTTGATCCTGTGGCTCTGGATCAGGCCTGTGCAGATGCATGCCTCCAGGCGGAGCCCATCAGGAACAGTCAGCTGGGCGACCACCTCAGCGAGGAGGGCTGGCACTGCCACCATGACCATTTCAAGGATTCAAATCCCAACATAGAGTGGAAGGCTACCCTTGACCAGGGAGAGAAGATAGGGCTCGGCACCAGAGAGTATGAGCTCATAAGGATATGATGTCTCAGCCATAACTGAGAGTTAAAAGGGGCACCGTATGTCGCCTGAGGGGGCGTGCGGTGCCCTTACAGTATAGCCAAAGGGCCATTTATGTGATATACTTTTTTTCATATTCGATAATGGCGGCCCGCAGGGCCAGGACCGGAGATGCTGATCCCCGGCCACAAAGACATTAGGGAGAACAAGAAGATGGCAGATGAGAGCTTAAGGAACGTCAGTGAAGATACGGAAAAGAAGGAGGTAGTCTCCAAGAATTTCATAGAAAGGGAGATCGACAAGGACCTTCAGGAGGGCGTGTACGATACGGTGCATACCAGATTCCCGCCGGAGCCCAACGGATACCTCCATGTGGGACATGCCAAATCCATACTGCTCAACTATGGACTGGCAAAGGAGTACGGAGGAAAGTTCAACCTCCGCTTTGATGATACCAATCCCACCAAGGAAAAGACAGAGTATGTCAATGCCATCATAGAGGATGTGAAGTGGCTTGGCGCTGACTTCGAGGACAGATTGTTCTTTGCCTCGGATTATTTTGATGAGATGTACGAAAAGGCCGTACTACTCATAAAGAAGGGCAAGGCCTATGTGTCGGATCTTACGGCCGATGAGATCAAGGCCTACAGGGGAGATTTCAACACTCCCGGCAAGGAGGATCCCGGCAGGCAGAGGAGCATAGAGGAGAACCTTCAGCTCTTCACCGACATGAAGGACGGAAAGTATGCGGACGGAGAAAAGGTGCTCCGTGCCAGGATAGACATGGCGGCAGGCAACATCAACATGCGTGATCCCGTCATCTACCGTATAGCAAGGCTCAGCCATCACAATACCGGTGACAAGTGGTGCATCTATCCCATGTATGATTTTGCACATCCCATCGAGGATGCCATAGAGGGCATAACCCACAGCATCTGTACCCTGGAGTTCGAGGACCACAGACCTCTCTATGACTGGGTGGTACAGGAGTGCGAGTATCCCCATCCTCCCCGTCAGATAGAGTTTGCCAAGATGTATCTGACAAATGTAGTCACAGGCAAGAGATATATCAAGAGACTGGTGGATGACGGCATAGTGGACGGCTGGGACGATCCCAGACTGGTGACCATAGCGGCTCTTCGCCGCAGAGGCTATACTCCCGAGTCCATAGCCAAGTTCGTTCAGCTGGCAGGCATATCAAAGGCAGACTCCTCCTGCGACATGGACATGCTGGAGTACTGCGTAAGAGATGACCTGAAGCTCAAGAAGGCCCGTATCATGGCGGTCCTTCATCCTCTGAAGCTGGTGGTGGACAACTATCCCGAGGGCCAGACCGAGGAGCTCGACATCCCCAACAACCTGGAGGTGCCTGAGATGGGCTCAAGGAAGGTCAGGTTCAGCCGTGAGCTCTGGATAGAGCAGGAGGATTTCATGGAGGTGCCTCCTCATAAGTATTTCAGGCTGTTCCCCGGCAACGAGGTAAGGCTCATGGGAGCATACTTCGTAAAGTGCGTAGGCTTTGACAAGGACGATGAAGGCAATGTGACCTGCGTCCATGTGACCTATGATCCCGAGACCAGATCCGGCAATGCGCCTGACGGAAGGAAGGTAAAGGGCACCATACACTGGGTAGATGCGGGATCCGCATTCAAGGCTACCGTCAGACTGTATGAGAGCCTGATAGATAGGGAGAAGGGCATGTTTGATGAAAACGGAGCCCTCAACCTCAACCCCAACTCCCTCACGGTGCTTACGGACTGCTATCTGGAGCCCATGCTTAAGGACGCAAAGCCCTATGACAGCTTCCAGTTTGTAAGGAACGGATATTTCACCGTGGATTCACATGATTCCAAAGAGGGTGAGCCCGTATTCAACAGGATAGTCGGACTCAAGTCCTCATTTAAATTGCCGAAGGATAAATGATAAAGGAAGATTTAGACAGGATAGCCACCGAGGGTACCTCGGGACAGGCGATAGACATAGCTTTAGAGCATCGTAAGGCCGGTATCCAGACGGATATCGGCACTTATGTTGCGCGGAACATGACCACAGACGACAAGCAGGGAGTGGCCCTGGGAGAAAGGGAGATAGAGGACCCGGCTCCCTTCACACCTCCTGAGGAGCTGTTTGAGGATCTTATAAAGACCATCAGATCCTATCACCCTTCGGAGGACATAAGCCTCATAAGGAAGGCCTATGATGTGGCCAACACCCAGCACAAGGACCAGAAGCGCCGCTCGGGAGAGCCCTATATCATACATCCCCTCTGCGTGGGCATCATACTTGCCGACCTTGAGATGGACAAGGAGACCATAGCAGCAGCCCTCCTTCATGATGTGGTAGAGGATACAGGCATGGAGCTCTCGGAGGTGGAGCATGAGTTTGGCACGGAGATAGCCAACCTGGTGGATGGTGTCACAAAGCTGACTCAGCTCAACTATGACAAGGACAAGATCGAGATGCAGGCCGAAAACCTGCGCAAGATGTTCCTTGCCATGGCCAAGGACATAAGAGTCATACTCATAAAGCTGGCGGACAGACTGCACAATCTGCGTACGCTGCAGTATCAGTCCCATGAAAAGCAGCTTGAGAAGGCCAGGGAGACCCTGGACATATACAGTCCCATAGCAGACAGGCTCGGTATCAGCAAGCTGAAGATCGAACTGGATGACCTGTCCCTCAAGTACTTGCATCCCGATGTGTACTATGACCTCGCAGAGAAGATATCCCTCAAGAAGGATGAGAGGGAGGAGTTCATATCCTCCATAGTCAACGAGGTCTCCAGGAACATGGAGGATGCGGACATAAAGGCACAGGTGGTCGGAAGGGTCAAGCATTTCTTCAGCATCTACAAGAAGATGGTCAACCAGCAGAAGACCCTGGATCAGATATATGACCTGTTTGCGGTCCGCATACTGGTGGACAATGTCAAGGACTGCTATGCTGCGCTGGGTGTCATCCATGAGCTCTATAAGCCCATACCCGGAAGGTTCAAGGACTATATAGCCATGCCTAAGCCCAACATGTATCAGTCCCTGCACACCACGCTCATAGGCAGAAGGGGCACTCCCTTCGAGGTACAGATCCGTACCTATGAGATGCACCGCATAGCTGAATACGGTATAGCCGCCCACTGGAAATACAAGGAGGTGGGCTCAGGACAGAAGGCCTCCAGCGCAGAGGACGAGAAGATGAGCTGGCTGAGGCAGGTACTGGAGTGGCAGCGTGATACGGACGACTCCAAGGAGTTCCTCAGCATGGTAAAATCAGATTTCAATCTGTTTACCGATGAGGTCTACTGCTTCACGCCCACCGGAGACGTAAAGCATCTTCCCAAGGGTTCGACTCCCATAGACTTTGCCTACAACATACACAGCGCAGTAGGAAACAAGATGGTAGGCGCCAGGGTCAACGGAAAGCTGGTGCCCATAGACTATGAGATACACAACGGCGATCAGATAGAGATCATAACCTCTCAGAACTCCAGAGGACCCAGCCGCGACTGGCTCTCTGTAGTGAAGTCCACCCAGGCCAAAAACAAGATCAACGCCTGGTTCAAGACGGAGCGCAAGGAGGACAACATCATTCGCGGCAAGGAGATGCTTGAGCGCTACTGCAAGCAGAAATCCCTGAGCTACAGCGAGCTGACGAAGCCCGAGTATGTGGAGGGAGTGCTGAGACGCTATGCTCTCAAGGACTGGAATGCAGCCCTGGCCTCAGTGGGACACGGAGGACTGAAGGAGTCCCAGGTAGTCAACAAGCTGATGGAGACCAAGCAGAAGGCTGACCGCAAGAACATGACCGATGCGGATGTCATCAAGGCCAACCTTGCGGAAAACCAGGATATCACCAACCCGACGGTCAAGAAGAACCAGAAGGGCGGCATAGTGGTCAAGGGTATCCATGACGTGGCCGTGCGCTATGCCCACTGCTGCAACCCCGTGCCGGGAGATGAGATAGTAGGCTTCGTCACCAGAGGAAGAGGCATAACCATACACAGGACAGACTGTGTAAACATGATGAACCTTCCCGAGGACGAGCGTAATCGTCTCATAGAGGCTGAGTGGCAGCAGACCGAAGGAGTAAAGGAGACCTACTCCACCGAGATCAAGATATACTGCAACAACAGGCTGGGACTCATAGTGGATATCTCAAGGATATTTACCGAGGCCAAGATAGACATCACCAGCATAAACCTAAAGACTGCCAAGAACGGCACTGCCACCCTCATACTTACATTCGACATTCACGGTAAGGATGAGCTCATGAAGCTGACTGACAAGATCAGGAACGTGGAAGGCGTCATAGACATAGGGAGGACGGCAGGATGAGCCTGGAGATACGCCTTATAAATGTAGGCATGATGCAGGAGAACTGCTATGTGCTTTATGATCCGGAAAAGGCCCCGCAAAGCTGTGTGCTGATAGATCCGGGCGATGAGCCGGAAAGGATAGGGGAGGAGCTTTCGGCCATGGGCCTTAAGCCCCTTGCCATACTGCTCACCCATGGACATTTTGATCATATAGGGGCCGTACCCGGACTGCTTGACAGATATCCGGAAACGACCATATATGCCAGTGAAGCGGAGCTACCGCTCCTCTCAGACAGCAGGATCAATCTGTCGGAGCATTTTGTCTCACCTGTTGAGCTTAGGGAGGTCGAAGGACTCAAGGATGGAGCTGAGCTGAGTCTCATTGGCCACAGCCTTAAGGTCTTGGCCACGCCGGGACATACGGCGGGAAGCTGCTGCTACTATGAGGAGGCAGAGGGCCTGCTGTTTTGCGGTGACACTCTGTTCAGGAGATCCTATGGGAGGACTGACCTGCCTACGGGATCTGAGGAGGACATGGTGGTCAGCCTGAGAGAGAGACTGTTTAAGCTGCCCGAGTCTGTGGTGGCATTTCCAGGACATGGAGAGACCACGGACATAGGCTATGAAAGAAAATATAACCCGTGCGGGGCATGATATGTGCATGCCAAGGCACAGATAAGGATGAGATATGATTTCTCTTGTATTGTCCGGGGATCTCGGATTTGAACAGGATATAAGAGAGCTGCTTCAGGCATTTTTTCCGGGCGAGAGCTTTATCCATGAAAGGGATGGAGCCTAGCTCCTTTGTGTGAAGGCAGACAGGA
>CALWHG010000028.1 GCA_944380315.1 uncultured Lachnospiraceae bacterium | reverse complement strand
GAGCATCTGCAAACTGAGCCTTCCTGCCATTTATATAGATCTCGTGTGAAGCTGCAAGAGGATCGCCGCCGTCATATATGCCTTCGGTCTGAGCTTCTCTTGCAAGACCATATGTGCTGATGCCTGTCGCAGGGTTTACCACATCATCGGTCAGAACTACCTTTGCCGTATATAAGCCAGGCTCTGAATCATCCAAACTAGCCTCCTGATCAGCGCCTATATACATGACTCTCAGATACTTATCGATATCAGCATCTGGCTGAGCTACGCCATCTATGATTATGGACTCAACATTTTCCTCTATGACAGGCCTGCTTACGGCCTCACCGCTATCGGATATGACATCGACCCGAAGCTCAAGTCCCGGGAAGCCTGAGCTGTTTAGATCAGAGCTACCGCCTACGTATATGGTGGTGTCGTAAGGAGTAAGGGAGATGTCACTGCCCTCAGTCCAATGCGCTGTAACTGTAAGATGCTCGCCAGCAGTAAGTCTTAAAGCCTGTCCCTCAAGAGTTGTATAATTTGTGCCGTCATCAAGATACCAGCCTATAAGCTTATCTGTCTCAGTGATCACAGGGATGTCCGGATATACAGGATCTGCTTCCGCATACTCACCCTCAAGAGTGAACCAGCACTCAATGTATCGCTTTCCGCCCTCATCATCTTTAACAATATTTTGCCAGGTGATCTGATCCATATCAAATGCTGCACTGTATGGATTACTTCCAAGGTCAAATCTCACATAAGCCTGCTTATAGTCAGCTTCCTTATCTCCATTTGTATCTATCTTATACTGTACCTTAAAGACATTTTTGGTGCTGTCTGCATCAAGTGAAAGCTCAAACACACTTTGGGGATCAGATTTATCAAGGACATACTTCTGTCCATTGTAGGTAACTTCCTCTGCAGGCGTAATCTCCAGCGAGGTCCCTGCAGCACCTGATTCTGACTCTCCAGGCATACCATCAGCCTTGTTTTCATCGGTTATGGAGCCCTTAACACCATCGTAGTAGTACTCAACGGTATAATTTGCTGTCGCACCCTTTATACGCCAGATATGATCATAGCTTTCTGATATCTTAGACCCGTTTATATACTCTGTATAAGTATTATCGTCACCATTGCCGAGAGTAAATAACTGTGACTTATTTCCAGAAGATAACTCAGTTCCTGAAAAACTATTAGCCCTAAGGTAGATCTCGCCATCAATAGGAGTGCTTATCTCTAACCCTATCCTATTCTCGACAACATTATTACTATTACTAAAAATCCTCTCAGAAGGCTTCACGGTATATATAGTTGCAGTTCCATCAAGTTTTTCATCTACTGTTATACTTGCAGGACCTGATATATGATCAGCAAACTCTCCATCTTTGCGGCACAACGCAAGCATAGCCCCAGCATTCAGATCTAGGCAGTTTACTTCTATCGGTTCTTCAAGAACAAGTACAGAGCCTTCTTCCATCTTCAAAGACCCTATATCCTCTGCAAATATTCCTTCTCCGTACACACAGGCGTTATGGATCAAACTAATTGTATCAACTCTTTCAATTTTATCCCATGGCATATAAGTAGAAAGTTCTATACTGTCACTTTTATCACCAGAACCATCGAAAATGACCTTAGTGTCTCCATATACTGCGTCTGAATCTTCTGAAGGGTAACTGCTAGGAATTCCATATATTGAGGAAGAAGTATAAACATGTGATAATCCTACATCCCTAATTACTACAGTACTATCTCCCCAAATCCTTCCATATACTGCAGAAAGATAAATATCTGCTATCCTTCCTCCATTAAGCTCAATTAAAGAATTACCATAGATTTGATTTAATTCCTCTTCAGCTCCTGTTAGGCCATCGTGTTTGCCCATATATGAACCACCATATATAATGCCAATAACGCCACTATTCAAAATAGTTTTAACTGGAGTATCAGAAGTATAAGGCTTTTTGCTGGTATCCGGTCTCTCTCCTATTTCAGTGGTCATATCAGAATAAGAATTCCAATATTCACTAGAAGCTCCTCCACTATAAAGAAATAAAGCAAATCCACCATCAATGTTAGTATAAACATGATCCTTAACTTTTACCGAAGACCCTGCACTAAATAAATTATTGACTTCACCTCCTGCATAAACAGTGATATCTACACTATCTACATAAGCAAACTTTCCACCACCATAAACTGTATCTACTTCAGCTGTTTTTCCTTCTTCTCCACCGCCTCCGATGATGATAGTAATTTTTCCATCCACATCGCGAGTTATTGGTTTACTATTTCTAGCTTGTTGCCCCAATCCCCCGCCATAGAGAGTATCGATAGATCCAGATATAAACTCGATATACACATCAGCTTCAACTTCAGAGTGTGCACCTTGCGCTAAATGATTATGGATTTGTCCAGCGCCATACAGAGTTCCTATTTTACAGCCATCAATAGTTATATTTATCTTATCAGTGACATTACTTGGTTTTGCACAGCCATATAAAGAACCTATTTCGCCAGCTTTCAAAACCAAATTTACATTTTTTGCTGGTTCATCTTCCTTTGTTCCAAAAAGACTAGTGATTTTCCTTCCATAATAATTCTCAGTAAGTTCAAGGTAGTTTCCATTTGCGTATAGTTTGTTTACATAATTATCAAATATGCGACCATCTAATATACAGTCGCCATTTAAATGAACCGTTGTATTATCGGTATGGATAGTTTTATTTATGTCATCAACGTCGGAACTTCGGTAAATGACGCGCTTATCTGAAACTCCAATGTATATATTATTTTCTTCTGCTCTTGTATATTTTATCCAACCATCAATAATGATCGTTGCTGTTTTTTCATCCTGGATCTCTATTTTTTCATATGCTTCTTTTAATTCAGATAAATTTTCTACTGTGTAAACAGGGTTTCCATCTTCATCCGTATCTATTTTTAAAGTTTTAAGCTGAAGATTATTAGGCGCATTAAGAGGAGATGCTATAGTAGGATCATATGCCCCACTTTCAACATCTTCCTTTACTGTCACCTTTATGACAGGAAGATCAATATCGTCATCTAGCATATAGTCGACATCTGATATCTCAGCATCATAATAAAAGATATCTCCAGCTTTCATATCTTCGATATCTTCTTCGTCTCTCAGTGTCCACTCTACGCCAAGGTCTACTGTATCCTTGGCTGCATTTTTTGCCTCAAGAGTCTCTGGAAGCTCTACATCCATATAGATGTCCTGATCTTCAGTTATGCTCTGATATCTGATGTCCTTATCCAATGGCTTAATAGAGGTTATGAGATACTGAGCATCACCATCCTGACCGTTGTCTGCCGGAGGCTGACCGCCATTGTTTCCACCGGAGTTGTCGCCATCATCCGGGTCATCGGCCTCCGTTTCAGAAGCCACCTCAGGCATCTTTTCACGGTCAGGGACCAGCTCCTCTGCATTTGCGACCATGGCCTCGAGCAGAGTAAAGGGTGCATCGGTAGAAAGCACCATCACTGCCGCAAGCACCGGGGCCAACGTACGTTTTATCCTTCTGCTTATCTTTTTCATAGCATACTCTCCCTTATGACAGATTTATACATCTATTTTAGCCCCCCCCGGTATTTTTCAAGTGTTTTTGATTATTGGTCAATTTTTCGTGAGTTTTGCACAAAAATACCGTACAGCGGTTACTGTACGGCAGAGGGACATGGTAATACCTTAATACATAACTAAGGTTTAACCTTGAGATTCAAATCTAATATATATTATTGTTTGAAGCAATGAGTTGATATTGCAATGCATTTAATATATAATATAAGTGCATTACATATTAAAGGAGTTGAATTATATGGCAAATACTACCAATTTCAGTGTACGTATGGACAGCGACATCAAAAGGCAGTGCGAAGCCTTATATAACGAATTAGGCATGAATCTGACCACTGCGATTAACGTATTCCTGCGCCAGTCTCTTCGCGTTGGAGGTTTTCCCTTCGATGTAAAGCTTGATCAACCAAACAAAGAAACTATCGCTGCCATGTTGGAAGCTGAAAGGATAGCAAAGGATCCGTCCGTTAAGGGTTATGATGACCTGGATGAGTTATTTGCTGAATTAAAAATTGGAAAATAGAAATAAAATATCCCCGCAGAGAAAAGGGGGAAGCTCTGCGGGGATGGAAAAGTTAGCTATCTATCATTTATGGAATTTATGTAGTTTGCTCTCCTCCTGGTATATCTGAGGAGATACAGAAATACTGAAAAGCCTATAAGCTCAAATACTATGGCCATGACAAATACCGGAGCATAACTGCCGGTAAGATCATATATGTAGGGAAATGCAGCGCTTATGCAAGCTGATGCCAGCCCATTTATGAGCTGCATGCGGCTCAGCTTGTCCTTGTAGGTCGTCCTTCCGTAAAGATCGAGGAACAGAAGTGACGGCAGGGTCATGCTGACAGCATACTGCATGCCATATAGAGCTGATGATACCTCCAGCACTGCTACATTGCCGGTACCAAACAGATATCCCAGCATGCCTATGCTGACACTGATAAAAAACAGAAAGCCGGTCAGGTACACGCCTATACGGTCCGTAAGTACGCCGGATATGACCTTGCCTGCCAGGTTGCCTATCATGGACAGACTGGTAAACAGGGCTCCCACACTGAGCGGATAGCCTATGGACTGAGCGAAGGTAGGGAGCTGCGAATTGAACTGTATGAGGGAGCCTGACAGCATGATGGTCAAAACACATACACCAAAGATGTATGAAGGAGGCTGAGGCACCTCGATCTCATCAGCTCTCACAGTTCCACGGTCTGCACTCTCTCCATATGGCAGATCGCCCCTGTCTGCAGGATCGGCATAAAGCAACAGCATTGAAGGAAGCAGTATCATGACACTGCTTATGCCAGCCAGTATGAGTACCGTGCTCCTCCACCCATACATGCTTATCAGGGAGGAGCAAAGCGGGCTGAATATGGCTCCGCATACTCCGGAGGACGCCATGGTCACGCCTATGACAGCTCCATTTTTCACTCTGAACCAGTTGTTTATGACTACAGGGATGACCACCATGTTGCAGCTCATGCCTATACCGAACAGTACTGCAGCCAGATACCACTGCCAGAGGCTGTGGAAGAAGGCCATGGCTCCATAAGAGCTAACCATGAGGAGTCCCAGAATCACCATGACCAGTCTTGTATTTTTCCTGAAAAACAGCTTTACCGTAAAGACCACGGCTACGGCCGAAGTAAGGGATCTGATCGTATAGTATAAAGAGAGATCTCCTGCCCTGAAGCTGAGGTCCGAAAGCACTGCGGAAAATATCACACCAAGGCAATTCGTAAGTATGCCGGTAGCCCCACCCTGGATCAGTATCATGCATACCATGATGATCCAGGCGTAGTGGATACCGGATTTTTTATGTTCAGGGGTCATGCTCACTTCCTAAGGAACACAGGCATGCCAAATGCAGAATTGCCTGCTATGTCGGTGGCCAGTACTCTCGCCCACTTCATCCCCTCAGGGAAATCAAAGTGGAAATCCTTCTTTCCGTAGTTTACGGAATCAGATGTGGATATCTCCATGGTCTTTACATTTTCTCCATCAGAGTATACGAGCTGTACATAAGCCAGCGGATAGGTCCAGCTGAATGTGGCATCACAGGAGCCATCCTTCATGTCCTGCTTCTCAAGCAGTATCTCTCCTGTAGAGTAGAAATGCTTTCCTGCCCTCAGCGCATCCACAAGGGGCTGCCAGTTGTCTGCTCCGGGGAGCTCGTCAAGCTGCACATAGGTACAGTTGGTCATGGGATACATCTCCCAGTCCTCCTCGCTCTCGTCTACCTTTGTGTAGGTATCCAGCTCGCTTATGATATACCTGGGCCTGTCGCTCCAGTTGTTGATATCGTTCCATACCCTGTCAGTACGTCCGGAGATCATGGTAGGTACTGAGTTGTCTGCGGGCAGCATGCGGCATCCTATACCGAACCAGCGCTCATCCGTAAACCAGTCCTCAGTCTTGCAGTCATAGGGGAGACCGTCATTTGCCTTGGTGTCAGGGTGAGGCATGAGTATGAAGCAGTCCTCCCTGCGGCACATCTCCACGAAGTCATCTGCTGACTTGAGGTGATAGTAGGTCCTTCCATCAGGGAGCTTTTCAGCAAACTCCTGATCGTCGTCTCTCCATCTGGAGTAAAGCATGGGCTTTGAAGGGAACAGCATGCAATGGAAGCGTATAAGTGTCTTCTTGCCACTGCGATCTGCGATCTCCTCCGCTGGTACTACCAGATAATCAGAGGTGCTTACACACTTAGCCATGGCCTGATAGCGCTCAAGGTCGGACTTCCTGCCCTCCTTGTTGTCATCGCAGCGCCCCTCTGCCCAGAAATCACAGGGTGCAAATATATCGAATCCATTTTCCCTGGTCAGCTTCTCCCAGGGCCTCTGAACTCTGGGATCACGGATCCAGGCTGCATGAGTAGCTACGTGCATGTGAGCTCCAAGCCTCTTGTAGCCGGGAAGCTCCCTCAGGTGATCAAAGTTGGTATATTTCATGGCCATGGCTCTGGTCACATATACGGAGTCAGCCGTAGGCATGAAGAATACGGACATCCTCTGTACCGTCCCGGGCTTTGCATTGTAGCCGGGCCAGCGTATGTTGAAGTGCTCGGGTGACTTGTTATGTCTTATGCCTATGGCCATGGTAGGCTTGCCTGACTTACGTATATAGTAGTGATTTCCGACTATATTTTCAGTCTGTCCACCCCAGAAGAATCTGTGAGGTGAGGGAAATGCTGCTACCGAGCCATTTTCAAGGCCGAGAGTAAGTGTACGGCCTCTTGCATATACCCTCTCACGATCCCGATCGGGGCCTGCATTGGTATGGAGTCCGGGATTTTCCAGGATCTCCCTGCGCTTGGGGGATATGTAGTAGAGCTTTCCTATATCGAAGCCCTCAAGTCCTGCATGATAGAGGTAAGCCACTCCGTCCTCCTCAGTGGAGGCCACTGCCTCGATCCTTATGAGGTTGGTGCCGTCAAAGAAGTTGAAGTCACAGCCACCTGTGAACTGGCCAAGCGTAAGTCCGTCAAAGGATACTGTTATATGATTGTTATCCTTGGTCACAGTCATGGAGCTGGTGTTCCAGTTGTCATCAGACTCCTTTACGCAGTCTTTTCTGCTGAAGGGATCGTCGGAGTATGTGTCCCACTGATAGTCAGGCTTCTCGTCAGCTCCTATGGGCTTTTCTCTCTGAGGATTGTGGGTAGTACGTTTGCTCGTTACCACTCTGAACTGGGGCTTGAGCATGCCTGCAAGCTTTACCCACTGTCCGTTCATTTCATACTCAAGGCTGAATATGCAGGGAGCCGCATCATGGATGCCAAGCTCCGCTCTCCAGCTGAGTCCGTCTTCACCCTTCCAGGTGATCATCTGTTTATCCATATGTCTGTCCTTTCATTTTTCGATCCATACAAAAACTATATCACATCAGGCCCATGCAGGGAACATAAATGCCAGCCATGCCACACTGCACACGGTCTTTATAAGTGCCGGAGGCCAGCCCTGCTTAAGCAGAGACTTGATGTTATAGCCGCCGCCCTCCATAAGTATGGGGATTACAGCCGTAGCTGAAGGCAGGAACCAGGAGGTCAGGGATGCATTCTGTACCGCCATGATGACGCCCTTGGCGCTGCAGCCTATGGTGTTACAGGTAAGTATGGCTATGGGTATGAGCATGTTTGCCGTAGCTCCATTGTTCATGAACTGAGTCAGGAACATGGTTACGAGCCAGAATGCCATATAAAGTACAAAGGATGAAGGATGCTCTCCAAGCGCTCCAGCGATCAGGCTGCCTATAAGGTGTCCGGTTCCTGTCTGAAGGAGTGCGGTTCCCATGGCAAGAGCTCCTATGAACAGCCATACAAGTGAGAAGGGGATCGCATTTACGCCTTCCTTGAAGGTAAGGACGCCTGTAAGATACATAAGGACTGCTCCACAGGTGGTGCACATCCACTGGGGTATGCCTATGAAATCTGCAGTGATCAGGCCTACACATACAAGGATGAAGATCGAATACGCCAGGACCTCACGCTTGTGATCAAGCTGAGACTCTGTGCCCCTTGCCTTGAGCTCAAGGCTCTTTAAAGGTACAGGAGGAGTATCGGGAGCTATCTTTATGCCTATGGTCATGAAGTAGACCAGCATGATGATACATATGGGAACTCTTGCTATGAAGGGCTCAAATATGGAGAAGCTGTCTCCATAGGTATATCCGGCGCTCTCAAGGAAGCCGTTGTACTTTGCATAGGTGATGGCAGGGCCGCCCATGGGGAAGCCTGTCTGATCGCAGAGCATCATGATACCTATGGGGAACATGGCCTTACTGGGGCTCTTTCCTGACTTTTCGCATATGGCAAGGATGATGGGGTAAACGATGGCTATACGTCCTATGGCTCCGGAAAGTACGAATCCAAGCGCAAAGGCGATGATCATGAAAAGCCTCAGGCAGTTCTCAAAGGTACCGCTGACCTTGAAGAGCAGGCTTGCTATGTTGCCGACCAGCCTGGTCTTTCCAAAGCCCTTGGCCACGATCATCATGGTCGCCATCATGATGACATTTGTATCTGCAAACTTTGAAAGTGCGGTGTTTGCATCAAGACATCCCGTAAGCACGAGAAGCATCATGATGCCTATGGCTATAACACCGTAGTCCCACTTTGTAAAAGCGATCAATAGAAGCATAAGCAGCCAGATCGCTATGTTAATAGCTATCAAGGGTGTCATATCGTAACCTCCTACAAAAATGTGAATAGATCAAGAACCTTCGTAAAGGATCCGGCGCTCCGCGGCTGCGTCTGTCAAATAGTACATCAAAGTACTGACCCTTTACGCTTTATATATGCATCTTATACAAAATATTTACATATGGGAAATTCCAAAAGCCTATGAAATATAAACAAAAAGAATGGCAGCACAATAAGGTGCCGCCAGGTACATAAAAGTGTTTATGAAATATAAATTAAGGGAATACTACCTGTTTTTCAGTCTTTTCTCCAGATATACGCGGGAGCACTCCACCATCTCATGAATGAGGGGATTCTTGCTGTTCCTGTCATAGGCCAGCATATACTGATCATTTAAGTCGCTTCCTATGTCTATGGGTATGGCTACTATGCCATCAAGTGATTCTCTGAACATCCTGAAGAGATTATAAGTGACTGCGATAGCCGAGGTATTGAGCACAAGCTCGAGCTGATACTTGAAATCACTGTGAAGGAAAGAAAAGCTCAGGTCCCTGCACCGGCTCCTGCACAGCTCATAAGCCTCGCTAAGTCTGCCATTTTCCTGTATCTCAAAGATGAGTCTTTCGCCAGCAAGGTCAGAGACATCAAGTATGCGATTTCGTGAAAGAGGGTGATCAGCCCTCATGACAGCATAGATCCCATGAACTACAGCTATCCTTACATGTTCAAGCTCTCCTACCTCATCCTCCGGAAGCACGATCATATCAAGCTTGGAGTCCTGAAAATCCTCAGCTGATATCTGGTTGCTGTAGACCCTTACCTGCGCCTCAGGGAACCTTTTGTTGAATTCGGCTATGATACCTATAAATGAGTCATTTGGAGATGGCAGTCCTATACGGAGCACCCCCTGATCATGAGCAGATTCACTCAGCAGTCTTCTGCCCTGCTCATAGACATCTGCGGCTCTTTGCGCATGAGGAAGGTAGACTCTTCCGGCAGCACTGAGCTTTATGTTTGAACCCGACCTTTCAAACAGCTGGACTCCCAGTTCCTTTTCAAGAGCTGCTATGGTCTTGCTGAGTGCTGTCTGGGAGATGAAAAGGCTCCTTGCCGCCTTTGAGAAATTTTCCGTCCTTGCCACTACCGTAAAATAATACTGTGCATCTATATTCATGGTCCACCGCCTTCAGTTCAGGCCAAGCCTGTATGCCTTGACAAAATTGATAAAATCATGGGCCTTGGCCTCGCCCCGTTCATCCCAGGCAAGACATACGGTCTTGTCCACACCTCGCCTCTTAAGTTCAACCAGGACACAATTTTTCATGGAAGATACGAGACTTGTCTCCGTATTATATATGAGGCCTATCCCACAGCCAGATCCTATGGCTGCATATTTAGTAGCCGGTATGTCGACTACCAGTCTGATCTTCGGGGAAAAGCCTGCATTCTGGCACTCCCTGTAAGTGGATTCATAGCCACTGTGATCGGAGCCCTTCAGAAATACAAAATATTCATCCCTGAGATCACCTATATAAAGCTCCTCCCTCTGAGCCAGAGGATGCCCTGAGGGAAGGATGGCATACAGTCTGTCCTGCCTGTCCAGGGATAATGTCTCCTTGTCCCTTACCTTATAGGGATAGGTAAGTATAAGGTCAGAAGAGGTATAGGACCTTCCTTTAAAATTCAATATATCAGTATGGAAAACAAAGCAGGATCCAGGATGAATTTTAGAATACTCACCTACGATCTTAAGGAAATAGTCACTGTATACATCGAGAGCTATGGTGATGCAATCATCTACAGACCCATCTATGCATATCCTTGATAGACTGTCTGAAAAAGCCATCTCCTGAGCCATATGATACAGTATCCTGCCCTGCATGTTGGGAGTCAGTGATCTGCCATTACGCCTGAAGAGCAAAACACCTGTTTCCTCCTCAAGCTTCTGTATCTGTGCAGTGACTGCAGGCTGAGACATGTGCATGATGGCCGCAGCCTCAGAGAGATTGCCGGTCTCCACCACCTTCATGAATGTTGATAGCTGTTTTGTATCCATACTCTGATCCCCTCCATCATCAATATTAACATGGAGCAGCTTTAGCGTAAATAAAAAACTCCGGCCGTATCCGGCGGGTGTCTGCTGCCTCATGGAGGCGAAGGGCCCGCCGGCGTACAGCCGGAGTTGATTTATGATATTACCAGTCCTTTACGGAACCATCAAACATGCGCTTGGCAACTATGCCTCCGCGGTCATGCAGGGGATAGAGCTCTGATGCATTGTCTGAAAGCTCTATGCCTATGCCGGGAGCGTCGGGTATCAGGAGACATCCGTCCTCTACCTTGAAGGGCTCCTTGACCATGGCATCCTCTGCTCCGTTCAGGCAGAAGCCGGGAAGCTCCTGGATGCCAAAGTTGGGTATGGATGCACAGATCTGCAGGCAGGCAGCCGTAGATACGGGGCCAAGAGGGTTGTGAGGGATGACGAGCACGTCACTGGCCTCAGCTATGGCACATATCTTCTTGGCTGCGGTTATGCCGCCGACCGCACATACGTCAGGACGTACATAGGAGGCTGCGTTGCGCCTGAAGAGCATCTCAAATTCCTTGATGTTTATGAAGCGCTCACCGGTAGCTATGGGCACGGCTATCTTTGATGCCACCTCAGCCATGGAGTCTATGTTGTCGGGAGTGATGGGATCCTCAAATACCATGGGCCTGTACTTCTCTGCTGCCCTGCCGAAGGCAATGGCCTCAGGCATGGTCATGCCTCTGTGGGCCTCCATGATGATGTCGAAGTCCATGCCTACGGCCTCTCGGATCATGGCGATCTTCTCAAGCTCATCCTCTACTCTGCCGCAGTAGAACTCGTCTCTGCCGCCGCACTCGGACTTCACGGGACCATTTACAAATACCTTGGCTGCGGTAAAGCCCTGGTCCTTAAGATCCTTATAGCCCTTCTTGAGAGACTCAGGATCTGTCTCCTTGGTCATGGGAGAAGCATATACCCTTACCTTGTCCCTGGTCTTGCCGCCAAGGAGCTCATATACGGGTACACCCAGCTTCTTGCCCTTGATATCCCAGAGAGCTATGTCTATGGCAGATATGGCGCTCATGATGACTGAGCCTCTGAAATACAGTGAACGGTAAAGGTTCTGGCCTATGTCGTCGATCCTTGAGGGATCCTTGCCTATGAGCCAGGCAGAGAACTTCTTTATGGCCTCAGCTGTGGCCATCAGGTGTCCCCAGTTGCCTGCTTCGCCAAGTCCTACTATACCCTCGTCGGTATAGATGTGGACAAAGAGATAATGCTTCGCAAAGCTCAGCTTTACATCAGTTATCTTCATAAGTGATGTCCTCCTCTTTATTTTGTGTATCGATGCTTCTTTCTTATATGATACCTGCGCCGGAGCTCCGGCGCAATGTAACAATTATAGCTTTTTAGGAAATTTCCATCCCGTCTGGATATAACTATCCTCTCATCATGAGACCATCAAAATGCAGGGAATATGGTCATGACGTAAGGTATGTATATGAGCGGTATGATGATGGATATGGTCCATGCGCCCTTTACTATGGTCTTAAGGTCATAGCCGCCATCAGCCATGGCAAGGGGTACTGCAGGTGTAGCCATGGGAGTCATGAAGGCCGTAAGGCTCCCTGCTCCTACCAGGAACATGAGTCCTATGGGATTTGCTCCCAGAGCCTGACAGGTCAGAAGGCATATGGGCATGAATACCGCCGATACCGCTCTGTTGAGCATGAACTGGGTGATGATAAAGGGTATGACGAAGAATACAAAGCCAAGTACATAGCTGTTTGTAGTTCCGCCCACCATGGCTGCCAGCTTGTTTCCTACGAACTCACCGGCTCCGGTGTTTGTAAGTGCCGTACCAAGTGCCAGAGCTCCTACATAAAGGAGTATCATATCCCAGGGCACGTCACGAAGGACAGTCTTCTGATCTGCCACTCCAAATACCACCATGAGGAGTGAGCCAACGAGGGCTACAGCCCAGGTCTCAAGTCCCAGCTGGCCTGAAAAGATCAGGAGCACTATGGTAGCAAAGAACAGCACGATACCTATCTTGTCCTGCAGGGGGCTGAGGGCCTTCTGCTTCTGCTTAGCCTCCTCCTTTGCAGCTATGGGCAGAGGTGCAGTCTCAGGGAGGAACTTGGGTCCTATGAAGAGCGCCCATAGAGGCACGATGATCAGCATGGGCCAGCCTGCCATGAAGGGATATATGGCCTCATATGTGATGTCAAAGCCATAGGTCTCAAGGAAGCCTGTGTTCTGGCCTGCCTGCTGTATGGCAGTAGCCAGAGGAAGTATGCCGCAGCAGGATACACATACCACCATCATGGGGAAGATGTACTTTGATCTGCTGTAGCCGTTCTTGTCAAGGTAAGCGCAAAGCAGGGTGGATACGATGGAATATACGACCATGGGGCTGGATATAAAATTCGTAAGCAACACTGCTATGATCAGATATCCAAGGTAAGCCAGCTTGAAGGAGCCTCTGGTCACCTTCATGATGCCATTTACCATGGCGTCCACAAGGGAGGTCCTTCTGAAGCCTGCAGCCACTATGAACATGGCAGCCATCAGTGTGGTGTTGACATTTGCAAAGCCGCCAAGGGCTCCGGCCGCATCTATGCAGCCCGTAAAGTACAATGCAGCCAGTGATATCATGGCGGTCACCCACATGGGCACCTTGTTCAGCAGATAGCTGACCAGCGTAAGCACAAATATCACCAGACATATGATAAGTAGAGCATTCATAAAACATTTTCCTTTCTTTTTCACACTCTTTAGCCTGCGGATCCGTTTCAGGCCTTTGGTTATGTAAAATATAACCAATCCTCCGAAGCAAATCTTTGCTTTTATTTGTGAAATTATGGAAAATGCTTCTGCCCTATCGCCCCGATACGACCGGTCAGCCTGGTGTCAGGCCCAGGATCGAGCCAAATATTTTCCCTGCCGGAAAACCGGGGACTTATGGCCTGGCTCGCATGATACCGCTCATGACCTGCGGGGCAGGCGCATATATACTGTCCAAATCTTTGCCATGTGTAAAAAATTTGGAAATGCTGTTTTGCACTATCTCACTCAGAATGCCGGAAATACGGTCATGACATAGCCTACGGATACTATACATATAAGTATCGAAGGCAGCCAGCCCATCTTGAGCAGATCCATCTGGTCATATCCGCCCGCATCCATCATCATGGGTATGGTTCCTGTAGCACTGGGGGTCATGAATGCGGTAAGTCCGGCTGCCTGAAGGAGGATCAGAGGACCTACAGGATCACACTCAAGGGACGCACAGGTAAGTATGACTATGGGCTTGAATATGGCTATGACGCTCTGGTTCTGCATGAACTGAGTAAGTATGAAAGGTACTACGAAAACTATGCCTCCGAGGATGTAGCTGTTGCGGCTCTCTCCAAGTATGCCCGCTATGGCATCGCCTATCATGTCTCCCAGTCCGCACTCAAGCATGGCTCCGCCTACTGAAAGGGCTGCCACCAGCATGAGCACTACTCTTACAGGCATGGCATTGATGGCCTCCTTGGGCTTTAACACGCCTGTGGCAACGACCAGCGTAGCGCCTGTCATAGCTATCTGCCAGTTCTCTATGCCTATATGGCTCTGAAGTATGAGGGCAAGGGTCGTAACTATGAAAATGCTATATCCAAGGACCTCTCTTACAGGGCCCAGAGGAGGCTGCTCCTTGCCGCCCTTCTTTGCAGCAGATACTGTTATAGCAGTCGTAGGCTGAGCAGGACAGCTCTTGGGCGCTATAAAGATGGCATATAATATAACAAGTATCGTCACAGGGAACCTGGCTATGAAGCAGTCAAAGAACTCCATCTGATATGCGGTATAGCCATAGGACTCAAGATAGCCGTTTTCCTGAGCATAGAAGGTAGCTCCGCTTCCCACGGGAAGCACTCCGCAGCATGCGACTGCTACCAGAGCCAGAGGAAACATGACCTTTGAAGGGCTTACACCAAAATCATCACAGCTTGCCGCTATAAGGGGTGATACTATACCAAAGACTACCATGGGGCTGGGTATCATACTGGAAAGCGCAAATGCCACCAGCAGATAGCCTGCCAGCATGGCTGTAAAGTTACCCTTTGATATATGGTATACCATGGCTGATATCTTGTGTACAGCCTGGGTACGGTTGAGTCCTGCGGCGGTTATGAACATACCTGTGATAAGCAGGACATTTTTAGATGCAAAGTTTGCCAGCACCTGTGATGCCGGTATGATGCCGGAAAAGCTCACCAGCATGATAGCTATAAGTGCTATGACACCAAGGGTAGTCTTCAGCTTACCTGAAAACATATAGCCAAGTATCATAAATGCAAATATAGCAAGACATAAATAAACCTGTGTACTCATATTTTCCCCTTTCTTATCATGTACTTATCACGTACTCTGAGCCTGCGGATCCGTTCAGGCTCTTATAGGGGCAATATACGATTTTTGTCAGAAAATGTCTTTGCAATTATTCATGCAAAAATGAGCCTCATGGGATTCGTACGGATGATCATGCCGATGTACCGGGGTAATATTCAGAAATATTGCCCAGTCTAAGGTGATGTTAGGCCCAACCTGTATTTATGTAATGTGTACAGGATTTCAGGTTGATTTTTATGGAAGATGCATATATAGTTATAGTTAAATCAGCATAACATATGCAATATCCATATATATTCATGCTGCATGGCTCTTTTTGACTTTAACCAAAAGTCAGCTGTTTGTATGGTAAATATTTGGATTCAGCCCAAGCTATGACAGCATTTTTATATAACCATGAAAGGACAGGCGCATGACAAGGCAGTTTCACTATGAGCTTCAGTGGCCCAGAGACAACATCTTTCTGTATACCTATGCTCACGAGCTTTATAACTACAGATACCACTGGCACGACTCTGACTATGAGATAGACATAGTGCTTAAGGGCCGGGCTGAGTTCTGTCGTGGCCAGAAGACCTTCCTGCTTGAGGAGGACGATGTCATATTTACTAATCCAGGGATATGGCATGCCTCATTTTCCAGAGAGGAAAACTCCAAGGCTCTGGTGCTCCGGTTCTCGGACAAGGTCTTCCGCAACCTGCTGAAGCCCGAAGAGCGCTTCAACTTCTACATACCGGCATCCGACGCCTCCACCAGACAGGATCCCATATACAGGAAGATACGCTACTATGCAGCAAAGCTCCTTCAGTCTGCCTCACAGAGCGGCAGCTTTCAGAATCTGGACTCAAGGGCAGCATTTGAGATGCTGCTTTCCACCGTATGCTCCCATGAGGACAAGGAGGTGGTAAGATCCTATGATCCCAACGAACGGAATATGGAGACCGTGAAGCGGCTGCTTCGTTATATAGATGATCATTTCGCAGAGAAGCTGAGCCTCGAGGATCTGGCCAATTATACCCAGTACAACAGGACCTATGTCTCTACCCTGTTTAAAAACACCATAGGCATCAACTTTCATGAGTACCTGACCAGGGTGCGCCTTAGCCATGCTATCTTCCAGCTTGCAGTCACCGACAAGAGCATGACCCAGATAGCCCTTGACTGCGGCTTCCCTGACCTCAAGATCTTCAATCAGCGCTTCCGTGACATCTTCCACTATCTCCCCACGGAATACCGCCAGCGTCTGGATCCCAACCACATCGTTCATCTCCGCGACCAGCAAGTATACATATCCCCCAAGGATCCGCTGATAGCAGCGAAGCTTGAGGAATATATGGATGTGTTTTGATGATCTTATATATAAATCTCCGTATATATACCTGAGGGCCCTTTGCCTCTTCGAGGCTGCAGACACCCATCAGGCATAAATACGGAGCTGTTTAAATCAGATCAGATGATTAACACAGATGAATGATCGCAGGTTTATAGCAAATCTAAAGTCTCACTTTAGAATTGCCGAGGTTTTCATAGACAAACAGGTATACTCCGGCTATAATAAACTTATAGTTTAGAATTGCAGGATTTTTGTAACAAAATCGTCCATAATGATATTGGAAGGGAGAGATCAACATGACATATATCAAACGTGCTGCAGAAGACACGATACTGCGTCTCTCTGAAATGTTCCCTGTACTGTTAGTGACCGGTCCCAGACAGGTCGGAAAGACCACCCTTCTCCAAAGGCTTGCTGACACACAAAAAAGCAAGGGACTTGAGCGTAAGTACGTTACTTTGGATGATCCTGATGTAAGATATTTGGCCAATCATGATCCTGCGCTCTTTTTACAGAGATATAGCCCGCCGGTGCTTATCGACGAGATCCAATACGCGACCGAACTTCTGCCATACATCAAGATGAGTGTGGATAGTTCCAGGAAGAAAGGCGACTTTTGGATCACCGGATCCCAGGTCTTCCGACTTATGAACAACGTCAGTGAAAGTCTGGCCGGACGGGTCGGAATCGTAAACCTGTTGGGATTGTCAGACGCTGAGATCTACCAGGAACCAAGTGAACCCTTTAATACAGATCCAAAGCAGCTGATGGGACGTTTGTCTGTAAGGACTCCTCATGGCTTAAACGAGATCTACAGCAGGATCTTCAGAGGCTCCATGCCGGAGCTGTACGCAGATAAAAATATCGATTGGGAGACCTATTATCGCTCCTATGTGGACACATACCTGCAGCGCGATATCCGCGATCTTGCTCAGGTAGCTGATGAAATGCAGTTTTTCAATTTTATGACGATCGTTGCTGCCCATACCTCAAAGCCAGTGATCTACGAGGAGCTGGCAAGTATGGCCGGGGTCTCTGCTCCTACTGCAAAGAAATGGCTCTCTATATTGGTGTCCTCTCATATCATTGCATTGGTGCAGCCGTATCATAACAACGCACTTAAACGTGTCGTCAAAATGCCTCTCCTGCACTTCTTGGATACCGGATTAGCTGCTTATCTCTTAAAATGGGGCAATCCGGAAGCATTGGAAAAGGGAGCCATGTCCGGTGCTTTCTTTGAAAGCTATGTGTTCTCAGAGATCTATAAAAGTTATTTAAATGCAGGTAAAGAACCTCCTATTTTCTACTACAGGGATAGAGACCAAAAAGAGATCGATCTGCTTCTTTATCAAAATGGTGTGCTATCTCCCATCGAGATAAAGAAAGCTGCATCACCTGGAAAGGCTTCCATCAAAAATTTCGATGTTTTAAAGCCTGCGACAGAGGCAGAAGCCTTTGGAGGTCTGGAGTCACTAAAGGTAGAGATCGGGACAGGAAGCGTAGTCTGCATGGCAAATGACTTACTGCCTATAGACGAAAAGAACTGGTATGTTCCGGTTTGGTTGATCTGATCAGATCACTGTCTGTGGCCATATATTGCACTGTCAAAGCTATAAGATCCTGGAAGCAGCATAGATAGGGGCATGTGCTGCTTCCATGTATCTCAGGATTATTCTGATACCCTGTAATGTCCCACTATGTCATTTCTCTTCTCCAGTATATCCTGCTCATAGTCCTTCTGCCATGGGCCGTTATGGTGTATCACATACGGTATGCCCTGTTCATTTCGTCGGTCCGATACGATGCCTATATGATTTTCAAATATGACTATATCTCCTCCCTGCCACTGCTCTATGGCAGAGATATCAGTGGTCAGTTCTATCGCAGTATGCGAAAAATAGACCTTCAGGTTTTTGACTCGCCGAAAGTCGATGTTATGATCCGGCTCATCTATCCCCTGTATCCCGATGTATGTCTGCAGTCTCATCTTTATAGAATGATTCTAATGGAAATAAAGCTGTCCGGTATATGCTGTTGGGTGTCTGCTGCCTCGAAGAGGCGAAGGGCCCAACAGTATATATCGGACAGCTTAAATTATGCATTGGTCATTCGGAAAGATACGCAGATTTTACCTTCGGATCCTCCATCAGCTCTCTGGCATTGCCCTCCAGCACGATCTTGCCGGTCTCGAGGACGTAGGCGCGGTCTGCGATGGACAGGGCCTTCTTTGCATTCTGCTCTACAAGGAGTATGGTCACTCCGTCAGCATTTATCTTCTTTATGATCTCAAATATCTCATTTACATATATGGGAGAAAGTCCCATGGAGGGCTCATCCATAAGGAGGAGCCTGGGCCTCGACATCAGGGCCCGTCCCATGGCCAGCATCTGCTGCTCTCCGCCTGAAAGAGTGCCTGTACGCTGCTCCTTCCTTTCAAGCAGTCTAGGGAACCTTTCATATACCATCCTGAGGTCCTCCTGGACCCCATCCTTGTCGTTTCTGGTATAGGCACCCAGCATCAGGTTCTGATATACGGTCAGGTCCGCAAACACACGCCTTCCCTCAGGCACATGGGCAAGTCCTCTTGACACCAGCCTGAAGCCGGGCACCTTGAGTATGTCCTTGTCCTCATATATGACCTCGCCGCTTTTTGCGGGTATGAGTCCGGATATGGTCTGAAGGGTCGTGGTCTTTCCTGCTCCGTTAGCTCCTATGAGAGTGACTATCTCACCCCGTCCCACATGGAAGGAGATATTTTTAATGGCATGGATGACTCCATAGTATACATTTAAGTCCTTTACACTGAGTATATTTTCCATATCTCCTCCTGTCAGTCTCCAAGATAGGCCTTTATGACCTCGGGGTCATTGAGCACTGCCCTGGTCTCGCCCTCTGCCAGTATCTGCCCGAAGTTGAGCACGGTCAGTCTCTCGCATATGCCGCTGACCAGCTTCATGTCATGCTCTATAAGGAGTATGGTCACGGAGAATTCCTTACGTATGAGGGCTATAGTATCCATGAGCTCTGCTGTCTCCTGAGGATTCATGCCCGCTGCAGGCTCATCCAGGAGTATGAGCTTGGGCTCAGTAGCCAGGGCCCTTGCTATCTCGAGCTTACGCTGCTGTCCGTAGGGGAGCTGTGAGGCCTTGTACTCCGCAAGCCTGTCCAGGTCAAAGACCTTGAGTATGGAGAGAGCCTTTTCATCCAGCTCCCTCTCCATCCTGCGAAACTTAGGAGTGCGGAATATGCTGTCCAGAAGTCCATAGGTATATCTCTCATCCAGGGCAGCCTTGACATTGTCCAGCACGCTCAGATTGTTAAAGAGCCTTATATTCTGGAAGGTACGGGCTATGCCCTCGTGATTGATCTCTGTGGTCTTCTTGCCGGTGATATTCTTTCCGTCCAGGACTATGGCTCCTGTGTCAGGCCTGTATACGCCTGTAAGGAGATTGAAGACCGTGGTCTTACCGGCTCCATTGGGGCCTATGAGTCCGTAAAGCTCTCCTCTCCTTATGCTCATGCTGAAGCCGTCAACAGCCTTGAGGCCTCCAAAGGAGATACTCAGGTTTTCCACGGAAAGGAGGATGTCCCCGGTATTTGTCTTTATATTGTCACTCATCATCCACCTCCGCGCCGTTCCTGCGTCTTGCAAGCTTTGCAGCCATCCTTGCCCTGAACTCTATGGCAGCGGGTGCCGAGTTGAAGAGCATCATGGCTATGAGCACCACTGCATAGATCAGCATACGATAGTCATCCAGGAAGCGGAGCTTCTCCGGAAGTATGGTCAGTATGGTAGCCGCTATGACTGAATTGCGTATGTTGCCTATGCCGCCAAGCACCACGAACACCAGTATCATGATGGACTGATTGTATCCGAAATTGGCACTGGTGGACTGAAGTGTGGACAGGTTGTGGCTGTAGAGCACTCCCGCCACGCCCGCTATGGAGGAGGCTATGACGAATGCCAGCATCTTGTACTTTGATGCGGATATGCCTATGGACTCGGCT
>CALWHG010000027.1 GCA_944380315.1 uncultured Lachnospiraceae bacterium | reverse complement strand
GGATTTTTGTTTGTCAGTTTGGTTGAAGATATTCATGAAAAGGAGAAAAGACATGAAAAGGACTGAAAGACTGACAAACAACGTTGTACGCAATGCAGGAAGGGCCATGGCCATAGTTTTGACGGCAGCCATGCTGGCAGGCTGCGGAGCCTCCGCAAGCGAGACCACGGCTGCACAGTCGGTGGCCCAGGAGACGGCACAGGCTTCGGAAGCAGCCCGGACAGAGGCTGAGAGCACAGATGCCACTTATACCATAGGCATAGGCCAGTTCGCTGAGCACGGCTCCCTTGATAACTGCCGGGAGGGCTTCCTTGCGGGCCTTGAGGAGGAGGGCTTCGTAGAGGGCGAGAACCTTACGGTAGACTATGACAATGCAAATGCGGACGGCTCCATAGCCACCCAGATCATGCAGAGCTATGTGGGCTCAGATGTGGACCTGATCTGTGCCATAGCCACTCCCATGGCCCAGTCGGCCTATGCGGTGACCAGGGATACGGACATCCCCGTCATATATACGGCAGTCACTGACCCGGCGGCAGCAGAGCTCGTAAAGGAGGATGGAAGCCCCATAGGCGATATTACCGGTACCTCAGACAAGCTTCCCGTAGCCGAGCAGCTTGAGATGATCAGGGCCATGCTCCCCGAGGCAAGGGTGCTGGGCATCATGTACACGACCTCTGAGGCAAATTCCGAATCCTCAGTGGCTGAGTACAAGGAGCTGGCATCTGAGTACGGCTTTGAGATCTATGAGCTCGGTATCAGCACTCAGGCGGACATACCTCTGGCAGCAGATACCATGATACAGAACGTGGACTGCATCACCATGATCACCGACAACACGGTGGTGGCATCCCTGCCCATCATACTTGAAAAGGCAAAGGCTGCATCCATGCCGGTGTTCGGCTCAGAGATAGAGCAGGTAAAGAAGGGCTGTCTGGCAGCCATGGGACTGGATTACATAGAGCTTGGCAAGCAGACCGGACGCATGGCCGCAAAGGTCCTCAGGGGAGAGGCAAAGGCAGCAGACATGAGCTACGAGATCATAGAGGACGCCAGCTTCTACGGAAACAGTGAGGTGGCAGCTTCCCTCGGGATCACGATCCCTGAGACCTACGCTGAGGGCGGAGAGATATTTGACAGTATAGAGCAGTAAACGGAGCTAAGACAGGATATGGGCAGCATCATAACAGGTATCATAGAGGAAGGACTGGTATACGCCATACTTTCCTTCGGCATATACATAACATACAGCATACTGGATTTTCCGGATCTGTCGGTGGACGGGACCTATCCTCTGGGCGCGGCAGTCACCGCAGCCATGATAGCGGCAGGGGCCGATCCCCTGCTGACCCTCCCCGTGGCCTTCCTTGCGGGGGCCCTGGCGGGAGTACTGACAGGCACCATACATGTGAAGCTCGGAGTCAGGGACCTGCTTTCGGGCATCATAGTCAGCACAGGACTTTATTCCATAAACCTGCGCATAGCCGGAAAGTCCAATCTGCCCATATTTTCAAAGGACAGCATATTTTCAAACGGACTGGTGGACAGCATCTTTGCCGGAGGTCTGGCAGCATTTTCAAATGCGATCATACTGTTTGTCATAGTCCTGGTGCTGAAGCTCCTTCTGGACGCCTATCTCAACACCAGATCAGGCTATCTCCTCCGGGCTGCGGGCAGCAATCAGAAACTGGTCATATCCCTTGCCAAAAATGACGGCACGGTCAAGATCATAGGCCTGGCCCTGGCAAACGGCTTTGCAGCATTTGCAGGATGCATCATGGCTCAGAAGCAGGGCTTCTTTGAGCTTTCCATGGGCACGGGCATGATGGTCATAGGACTTGCAAATGTCATCATAGGTACTCAGCTCTTTACCCGGCGCGGAAGGCTCAGGGCGACTACGGCGGTGGCCCTCGGAGCCATCATCTACAGAGCCTGTGTGGCCCTGGCCATAAACGCAGGCATGCAGCCGGGAGATATGAAGCTCATAACCGCTGTGCTCTTCCTTATCATCATAGCTCTCGGAAACCTCAGGAAGGACAGGATAAGGAAAATGTCTCACGAGGGAGCACATGACAGCAGCCGGGGCACGGCCTCGGCCGGGGAGGGATGATAGATGCTGAGCCTTAAGAAGATAAATAAATATTATAATCCGGGCACCGTAAATGAGATGTGCCTTTTCGAGGACTATGACCTGGAGATAGAGGAAGGGGAGTTCGTGTCCATAGTGGGCTCGAACGGCTCCGGAAAGACCAGCATGTTGAACATCATATGCGGCAGCATAGGCGTAGACAGCGGCAGCATAAGCATAGACGGCAGGGACATCACCCATATGCCTGAGTATAAAAGGGCGGATTTCATAGGCAGGGTATATCAGAATCCGGCTCTGGGCACCTGTCCGGACATGACCATACTGGAAAATATGTCCCTGGCGGATACCAAGGGCAAGCCCTTTGACCTGAGACGGGGTACAGACCGAAGCAGGAAGGACTACTACCGGGAGCTTCTTTCCGGCCTGGGCCTGGGACTTGAAAACAAGCTGGAGGTCAAGGTCGGAGCTCTGTCGGGAGGCCAGCGGCAGGCCATGGCCCTCCTCATGTCCACCATGACGGACATAGATTTCCTCATACTGGATGAGCATACGGCAGCCCTGGATCCGAAGACCGCAGACCTGATCATGGAGCTTACGGACAGGCTCGTGCGGGAGAAGCATCTGACGACCCTCATGGTCACCCACAACCTGCGCTATGCCGCAGAGTATGGCAGCAGGCTCATCATGATGCACGAGGGCAAAAACGTGCTGGATCTTCGGGGAGATGAGAAGCTCAGCACGGGAGTCGAGGACCTGCTCTCAAAATTTAATGCCATTTCCATAGAATGTGGAAACTGAAAGTGCTATAATCCTTTTATATCAGCCGGCCTTCATGATCATGAAGGCTTGCTTTTTTGAGGACGGAGGATATATATGAAGCTTGGAATGGTGCTTGAGGGCGGAGGCATGCGCGGCATGTATACCGCAGGCGTACTGGATCTTCTCATGGAAAAGGACTTTTACCCGGATGGTATATTTGGAGTATCCGCGGGAGTGTGTCATGGGGCCTCCTACGCCTCCCATCAGAAGGGCAGGAGCTACAGGATAAATGTTGAGAACTGTACGAACAGTGACTATATGAGCTTTAAGTCCTGGCTAAGGACCGGAGATTTCTTCAATGCGGACTATGCCTATGGACGCATACCTGATGAGCTCATCCCCTTTGATTATGAGACCTATGACAGATACAGGGATTCCATGCCCCTTTATGCGGTGGTCACAAATGTGGACACTGGCAGGGCAGAATATATCCCTACGGGGGACATGCATAAGGGCATAGCCTATGTAAGGGCCTCGGCCTCACTTCCCATCATGGCCAGGATAGTGGGCGTGGACGGCAGGAGATATCTGGATGGCGGAGTTTCTGACAGCATACCCGTGGAGGCTGCCATGGAGCATGGCTATGAAAGGAACATAGTGGTGCTCACAAGGCCTGAGGGCTATGTCAAGGAGCCAAACGAGCTCATGCCTGTCATAGAGCGGATCTATGGCCGCAGATATCCGAACCTGGTCAGGGCCTCCGCCGAGAGACACATAGTCTACAACAGGACCCTTGAGAGGCTCGATGAGCTTGAGCAGGAGGGCAAGGCCTTCATCATAAGGCCCTCGGAGACCATAAAGGTATCGAGGATAGAGCGCAAGCCGGAAAAGCTGGATGCCATCTACCGCCTCGGTTATGAGGATGCGGCTGCCTGCTTTGAGGAGCTCTCAGCATTTGCAGAGGCCGCAAGAGCGGCAGGGTCCGACTCCGAAGCTTAAGGCTGGACCGCCATCATGGAGCTTAAGACCGGGCCGTCATCAGGCTGAAAATGCTTGTGCCTCAAATCGGCTCATGATAAAATGAAAGCTATGGAAAATTATTTTGAAAACATGACAGAAGCAGAGGCACGTAAGCAGATACTGGACATGGTATCGGCTTATTGTGCCGATTTTCATATGAAGGGGCAGGATGCTCCCTATAAGGAGGGTGATCGCATACCCTACGCCAGGCGCGTATATGATTCGGACGAGATGTGCAGTCTCGTGGACAGTGCGCTGGATTTCTGGCTGACCATGGGCAGGTATACCAGGGAGTTTGAAAAGAGCCTCGCTGAGTATATGGGCGTGAGATATGCAAGTGCGGTATGCTCAGGCTCCTCTGCCAACCTCCTGGCCTTCATGGCCCTTACATCCCCACTGCTGGGAGACAGGCGGGTAAAGCGGGGCGACGAGGTCATCACCGTGGCAGCGGGCTTTCCCACTACGGTGACTCCCATCATAAATTATGGGGCGATCCCCGTATTTGTGGATGTGACCATACCCCAGTACAACATAGACGTGACCAGACTGGAGGACGCCCTGTCACCCAGGACCAGGGCCGTCATGATAGCCCATACCCTGGGCAACCCCTTTGATCTCAGGGCCGTAAAGGATTTCTGTGACAGACATGGGCTCTGGCTCATAGAGGATAACTGCGACGCCCTGGGCAGCCGCTACGATATGACAGGTGACGGCAGCTACAGGCTGACCGGCACCATAGGCCATATAGGCACCTCATCCTTTTATCCGCCCCATCACATGACCATGGGCGAGGGTGGAGCAGTATATACGGATGATGCCCTGCTCAACCGTATCATCAGGAGCATGAGGGACTGGGGACGTGACTGCATCTGCGAGTCCGGCCAGGACAACCGCTGCGGACATCGCTTTGACGGACAGTACGGAGAGCTCCCCAAGGGCTACGACCACAAATATGTTTATTCGCATCTGGGCTACAACCTGGGCATAACTGACATGCAGGCTGCAGTGGGCTGTGCTCAGCTCAGAAAGCTCCCTGCATTTACTGAGAGGAGGAAGCACAACTTCGGGCTCCTTCGCAAAGAGCTTGAGTCGGTATCAGACAGGCTCATACTTCCCGAAGCAGCGCCTCATTCGGATCCCAGTTGGTTCGGCTTCTGCATGACGGTGAGAGAGGGACTTGACCGTGAGAGCATAGTAAGATATGTGGAGGATCACGGAGTACAGACCAGGCTCCTCTTTGCCGGCAATTTCATAAAGCAGCCCTGCTTTGACCATATCAGGGGAGATGAGAGCTTCTACCGTGTATGCGGAGAGCTCAGTGAGACCGACAGGATCATGAGGGACACCTTCTGGGTGGGAGTATATCCCGGCATGACGGACGACAGGCTCATGTATATGGCCAGGATCATAAGGGAGGCTGTGCTCAGACAGTGAGGCTGAGACATTTTCATGAGAGCTATGGATTATGACAGAGAACAGCTGAGGATCGCCCAGGAGGCGGGGCTCAGGATGCTGCTGGAGATAGACAGGCTGTCGGAGCTTTATGGCTTCAGGTATTTCCTGGATGCGGGCACGCTTCTGGGGGCCGTAAGGCATCAGGGCTTCATACCCTGGGATGATGATGTGGACGTGGCCATGCCGAGGGAGGACTTTGAGATATTCCTTAAGCATGTGAGAGATCTTTCTTCAGAGTTTGAACTGGTCATGCCCGAAGGATACAACGATGGCAAAGCTTTTTTCGATTTTACCCCAAGGATCATATATAAAAGATCCAGACGTCACAGCAGTGACGAGGAAACAGCCTTTTACGGCGGCAAGCTAAACCACCTGTGGACAGATATATTTATACTGGACAATATCCCGGACTGTCCCGTAAAGGACCGGGTGACCAGGTTCCTTCAGAAGTGCATCTATGGCATGGCCATGCGGAGACGCTATGGCATAGACTATGGAAAGTACGGAGCGTTGGATCGGCTCAGGGTGGGGGTGCTTAGCGCAGCAGGCAGGCTCGTGTCCCTTAAAAGGCTCATAGCCATGCAGGACAGGCTGTCAAAAAAATATGATGACAAACCCTCAAAGAGGTATTATTATTCAAACTACCAGCCGGACTTCCTGCAGGTGACCCTGGACAAGGACTGGGTAGGAGACGGCAGGAGGCTTCCCTTTGAGGGCCATATGCTTTCCGTGCCCCGGGACTATGACAGTGTGCTTCGGGAGATATACGGAGACTATATGCAGCTCCCTCCGGAGGAAAAGAGGGTGCCTTCGCATCATTCTGAGGAGATAGAGGTGTTTTAAAACTATATATTTAGGAGGTAAGAGACATGAGACTAAGAAGATTATTTGGGGCAGCCGTAGCTGCAGCCCTTATCATGAGCGGTACGGCCTTTGGAGCCAACGGCCCTGCAGGAGACCCCTATGTATTTTCTGAGGAGGTAGGCCCCGGAGTATCAGGCTCTGTCATAGCAGCGCCTCAGCCTGCGGCCCAGCTTCCTGCTGATCAGCAGTCCCTGGCTGACATACTGGCGGAGGCAGCAGATAAGGCAAACAGCCTTTCCACCTACGAGGCGGACTATGATCTTTACATGGCCATAAGCATGAATGGCCTGAGGCTCCTCAACATAGGCGGAGACGGCACGATGGCTTATGATGCCACTGACCTGACGAACCCCAAGGTGCGCATGGACATGAACATGACCATGGATGACGGCACCGATGTGATGTCCCAGAGCAGGATGGATATCTATCTGGCTGATGGATATTACTACATGGATATGGACGGCACGAAGCAGAAGGCAGCATTTCCCATGTCTGAGCTTCTGACTCAGCAGACAGCCCAGGGCAACAGCGTGGCTCAGTCCGTAGGCATGTTCAGGGACCTCAGCATGACAGAGGCAGACGGGATCAGGACTATCAGCTACAACTACGATACGGCTCAGCTCAATGCACTGGTGGATCAGGCGCTGGAGCTTGCCATGGCAGATACAAATGCACAGCTTTCCACCCTGCTTCCCGGCTATACCTTTGACTTTTCAGTAAAGGGCTGCGAGGGCAGCATGAGGCTCGGAGCAGACGGAACCCTCCTTGGTGAGGATGTATCCATGATCATGGATTATGTCATAGCAGGAGAGGGTGAGAGCCTGGACATAGAGCTTGCCATGATCATGCACTATGACTTCACCAGCCTTGGACAGCCCGTGAGCATGCCTGTCATAAATCCTGCCGATTATACGGAGATCCCTTCAGGCGGAGCTACACTCGTGCAGTGATGAGAAACAGGAGCAAGTAAGGAAAAAGGAGAGATCTATCCCGGCAGGCCTGAGCCTGTCGGGATATTTTTGGACAGAGCATTGGAACAGAATATATGAAGCTTGTGAGCCTGATAGTGTCAGTCTTCAATGAGGAGGGCGGACTCAGACAATTTTATGATACTGCATCCGGCATACTTTCCGGACTTCAGAGGGATGGGCGGGACATATCCTATGAGCTGCTTTTTGTAAATGACGGCAGCCTCGACGGAAGCGCCCGTATACTTTCGGAGCTGAGGGCCGGGGATCCTGAGCATGTGAGCGTCCTGAGCTTTTCCAGGAACTTTGGGCATGAGGCTGCCATGACGGCCGGCCTTGATTATGCCTCGGGAGACATCCTCATATTTATGGATGCGGATCTTCAGCACCCTCCCACGCTTATACCGGACATACTGGCCAAGCTTGATGAGGGCTATGACATAGTCAATATGGTACGAACCAAAAATGAGGGCGCGGGGCTTATAAAGAACCTGACCTCCAGAGCCTTCTACAGCCTGGTCAACCTGCTTTCGGACATGCATATGGAGCCATCTGCTTCGGATTTCTTTGCCATGGACAGGAAGGCTGCCGAGGTGCTCAGACGGAGCTACAGGGAGAGGGTGCGCTTTCTTCGGGGCTATGTGCAGAACATAGGCTTTCGCAAGACTACCCTTGATTATGAGGCCGGGCAGCGGGTCGCGGGCAGGAGCCATTACAGCATAAAGAGGCTGTGGCGCCTTTCCATAGACACCATAGTATGCTTCTCCGATGTGCCTCTTAAGCTTGGCATGTATGCTGGCTTCCTCTCGGCGCTGGCAGGCTTTCTGCTCATACTCTACACCCTGGTGACCAGGGGTACGGCTCCCAGCGGCTATGCCACCATAGTGACCGTGCTGTGCTTCATGTTTGCGGTACTGTTCATCATAGTCGGCATAACGGGAGAGTATATATCGGTCATATTCAGGGAGCTGAAGGATAGGCCCATATACATACTTTCTGATATCGAGCGGGCAGGCTCTGCACAAAGAACTGATTGACAGAAAAACTTTTACTTGATATATTTGAGAGCGTTAAGGGAGTAGCCGGCGAAAGAACGCTGCATTACCAACATTCTGAAATATAGGTCAGGCATATGTATATTTCTGGTTTTGTATTAAATGGCGAGACTTATCAGTTATCTGCTGATAGGTCTCGTTTTGTAATAAGGTAAATGCAGGCTGCCGGGGAGGGAATCCCGCTCACATCATTTATTCAACTTTAGAGGAGGAAAATTAAGTGAAGGCTTATCTTGAGACAGTCGAAGAAGTGCTTTCGGAGCAAAGATCTTCGGAGCAGGGACTGACTTCAAAGGAGGCAGAGGAGAGGCTTCAGAAGTACGGCCTCAATAAGCTTAAGGAGGCACCCAAGACACCGCTCTGGAAGAAGTTCCTGGAGGAGCTGGCTGATCCCATGATCATCATGCTCATAGCAGCGGCGATCATATCCGGTGTGACCTCAGTGTATTCGGGGGAGAGCATGGCCGATGTCATCATCATCATGGCGGTGGTCATCATCAATGCCGTGCTTGGCGTATATCAGGAAAACAAGGCCGAAAAGGCCATAGATGCCCTTGAGCAGATGACAAAGGCCACTGCCAATGTCATAAGGGACGGAAAGCAGCAGAAGGTAGAGAGCGATAAGCTGGTACCCGGAGATATCATACTCCTGGAGGCCGGTGACGCGGTCCCTGCCGATGCCAGGATCATAGAGTCCGCCAGCATGAAGGTCATAGAGTCTGCTCTCACGGGTGAGTCTGTGGCAGTCAGCAAGATCATAGGAGCTCTGGAGCTCGGAGCTGAAAAGGACGTGCCCCTCGGAGACCGCAAGAATATGGTCTACATGGGCTCCAACGTGGATTATGGAAGAGGCAAGGCCGTAGTAACAGGCACCGGCATGGATACCGAGATGGGTAAGATAGCCGATGCGCTTACCATGGCAGAGTCCGGAGAGACCCCTCTTCAGATAAAGCTCAACCAGCTTTCAAAGATACTGACAGTGCTGGTGCTGGGCATATGTGCGGTCATATTTGCAGTGAACCTGCTTCGTGCAGATTCCATAGACTCAGCCATAGTGCTGGATACCTTCATGGTAGCCGTATCCCTTGCAGTTGCTGCCATACCTGAGGGACTGGCAGCAGTCGTGACCATAGTCCTTTCCATCGGCGTGACGAAGATGAGCGAGAGGAAGGCGGTCATCAGAAAGCTTACTGCAGTTGAGACCCTGGGATGTACTCAGGTCATCTGCTCGGATAAGACAGGTACCCTGACCCAGAACAAGATGACCGTAGTTGAGCACTGGACCTCAGATGAGGATGATCTGGTAAGAGGCATGGCCCTCTGCTCAGATGCTTCTGTCAGTGATGAGACCGGCGAGGCAGCAGGTGAGGCTACGGAGTGTGCCCTTGTAAATGATGCCCTCAAGACAGGCTTCAAAAAGCTTAAGGTCACCCCTGGCTTTGACAGAGTGGGTGAGGCACCCTTCGATTCCATGAGGAAGATGATGTCCGTCATCATAAAGGATGCTGAAGGCAGGCTGACCCAGTATACCAAGGGTGCTCCCGATGAGATACTCAAGTGCTGCGATACCATATACATGGACGGAGCTGAGACAGCTCTTACGGATGAGCTCCGCGGCAGGGTGCTTGAGGCAAACAAGGCCATGGCCGACAAGGCCCTCAGAGTGCTGGCCCTTTCCAGGAAGACCTGGAGCAGCATGCCCTCAAGCACTGAGCCCGGAGACATAGAGAAGGGACTCTGCTTCGTGGGACTTTCCGGTATGATAGATCCCGTGAGGCCCGAGGTAAAGCCCGCCATAGCTGAGTGCCATAGTGCAGGCATACGTACAGTCATGATCACCGGCGATCATAAGGATACCGCCATAGCCATAGCAAAGGAGCTGGGCATACTGGAGGAGGGCAAGAAGGCCATCACCGGAGCTGAGCTCAACGAGATCTCTGATAAGGAGTTTGAGAAGGAGATCGAAAACATAACCGTATATGCAAGGGTACAGCCCGAGCATAAGGTGCGCATAGTCAAGATGTGGCAGAAGAAGGGCATGGTCACCGCCATGACCGGAGACGGAGTCAACGATGCTCCCTCCATCAAAAATGCCGACATAGGCATAGGCATGGGCATCACCGGTACCGATGTCACCAAGGGAGTTGCTGACATGGTGCTGGCAGATGATAACTTTGCCACCATCGTTTCCGCAGTAGAGGAAGGGCGTCGTATCTACGACAACATCCGTAAGTCGATCCAGTTCCTGCTGTCTGCGAACCTGGCTGAGGTCATATCCATATTTGCGGCTACGCTCCTTGGATTTACCATACTTGAGCCGGCTCACCTTCTGTGGATCAACCTGATCACGGACAGCTTCCCTGCCATAGCTCTTGGCATGGAGCCTGCAGAGTCGGATGTCATGAAGCATAAGCCCAGGAATTCAAAGGAGGGCGTATTTGCAGGAGGCATGGGCTTTGACATCTTCTTCCAGGGAGCTGTCATAGCAGGTCTTACGCTTCTGTCCTTCCTTGTGGGCGACTATATCGAGACGGGAGTATGGCAGTTTGCAAACTCCCACGACGGTATGACCATGGCCTTCCTGACACTCAGCATGGTGGAGCTGTTCCACAGCCTCAACATGAGGTCCCGCCGCCACTCCATATTTACGCTTAAGACCAGCAACAAGTATATCTACCTGGCTATGCTGGCAGCCCTGGTGGCTACGACAGCGGTCATCTACATACCGTTCCTGTCAAATGCCTTTGAATTTACCCATATCTCCCTCTTCGAGTATGGCGTAGCACTGCTGCTGGCAGTCATGGTCATCCCCATCATGGAGATAGAGAAGTTTGTACTCAGGAAGATAGAGAAGCAGGATTAAGCCATACGGAGGCTTTATGTCACAGATAACCAAGAGGGCCATAGAGGCCTCGCTCAAGAAGCTGCTTCTTACGAAGCCGCTGGACAAGATAACCATCAGTGACATCACCAACGACTGCGGCATAAGCCGCATGACCTTCTATTATCATTTCAAGGACATCTATGATCTGGTAGAGTGGTCCTGTGTGGAGGATGCCAAAAGGGCTCTGGAGGGCCGCAAAAATTATAAGGACTGGGAGCAGGGCCTCTGCGGAGTATTTGAATATGTGCTCAGGGACAAGGCCTTTATCCTCAGCGTGTATAAGGCCATCAGCAGAGAGCAGATAGAGATATATCTCTATCATCTGACCTACGGGCTGATCAACAGTGTGGTGGAGGAACGAAGCGAGGGCATGAGCGTAAGGGATGAGGACAAGCAGTTCATCACCGAGTTCTATATGTATGCCTTTGTGGGAGTCATGCTGGACTGGATAAAGCACGATATGAAGGCGAGCCCCAGGGAGCTGAGCGAACGGGTGGGCCGCATCATGGCAGGGAACATAGACTCAGGCCTGGATAAGTTCCGGACGGACAGACCCCATTAGCTCCATACTGCTGATATCTGTCAAAACACCTTAAATGATAAAAATACACTCACTTTGACCGCTGTGATAAAGAAGACATCACGGCGGTCTTTTTGTCTATATCAATGAAGACCTTTCCGCTGTATGCTTTGGGTACGGAACAGATAAAAGCAAAGAGAGCCTCATACAGAGGCTCCGACCATAAGGAAAGGACGGAATATATGTATTATTCCAGCGGAAATTACGAAGCATTTGTAAAGCCCTTAAAGCCTGAGGATGTGGACAGGAAATCGGCGTACATCGTAGGCAGCGGCCTTGCTGCCCTTACGGCGGCCTGCTATCTCGTAAGGGATGGCCAGATGAAGGGCGAGCACATACACATACTTGAGAAGGATCAGATCCCTGGAGGTGCCTGCGACGGATATATGTATCCGGGACTTGGTTATGTCATGAGGGGCGGAAGGGAGATGGACAACCATTTTGAGGTCATGTGGGACCTTTTCAGATCCATACCCTCCATAGAGACCGAGGGCCTTAGTGTCCTTGACGAGTATTATTATCTCAACAAGAGGGATCCCAACTACTCCCTCTGCCGTGCCACGGTCAACAGAGGCGAGGATGCCCATACGGACGGAAAGTTCGGCATCTCCGACAAGGGAGCCATGGAGATCATGAAGCTCTTCTTCACCGAGGATGAGGAGCTTGAGGACAGGAAGATAACAGACTTCTTTGACGATGAGGTGCTGGAGTCCAATTTCTGGATGTACTGGAGGACCATGTTTGCCTTTGAGAACTGGCACAGCGCCCTGGAGATGAAGCGCTATCTTCAGAGATACATCCATCACATAGGCGGACTTCCGGACTTCAGCGCCCTGAGGTTTACCAGATACAACCAGTACGAGTCCATGATACTGCCCATGATCAGCTACCTTGAGAAGAACGGAGTCATCTTCCACTATGGCATAAAGGTGACAAATGTACGCTTCAGAAAAGAGGGAGACAAGAAGATCGCCGAGCGTATAGACATCATGAGAGCTGATCAGGAGGATCATATAGATCTTACGGAAAATGATCTCATATTCATAACCAATGGAGGCTGCGTGGAAAACTCTTCCCTTGGAAGCCAGGATCGCCCTGCAGAATTCAGGCCTGAGATCAGGGAAGGCGGAGGCTGGGATATGTGGAGAAAGATAGCAGCACAGGATCCTTCCTTCGGAGATCCTGAAAAGTTCTGCTCAGATCCTGAGGCCACCAACTGGATGAGCGCCACCACGGAGACCCTTGATGACAGGATACTTCCTTACATAAAGGCCATATGCAAAAGGGATCCGCTCAGCGGAAGAGTAGTTACCGGAGGTATAGTTACAGCCAGGGACTCCTCATGGCTCCTGAGCTGGACCATCAACCGTCAGCCACAGTTCAGACAGCAGCCCAAGGACCACGTCCTGGTATGGATATACGGACTGTTCTCAGATAAGCCGGGCGATTTCGTAAAGAAGCCCATGCGGGAGTGCACGGGCAGAGAGATATGCATGGAATGGCTCTATCACTTAGGCGTACCTGAGAGCGAGATAGAGGAGCTTGCCTCAAACAGTGCAAATACGGTACCCTGCATGATGCCTTATATCACAGCCTTCTTCATGCCCAGGAAGGAAAGCGACAGACCCAGGGTAGTGCCTGAGGGCGCAGTGAACTTTGCCTTTATAGGACAGTTTGCCGAGACTCCCAGAGACACCATATTTACCACCGAGTATTCCATGCGTACAGGTATGGAGGCAGTATACACCCTGCTTGACATAGACAGGGGAGTACCTGAGGTCTGGGGCAGCGTATATGACGTGAGGGATCTGCTGAACGCTGCAGTAAAGCTTCGTGACGGAAAAAAGATAGCGGACATGCAGCTTGGATTCAAGGAAAGGCTGGTCCTCCATGAGGCTCTTAAAAAGCTGGAGGGTACTGATATCAAAAAGCTCCTTGAGAGGTACGGAGCGATCTGATGCCTCTTGCCGGGCGGCCCGTCCGCCTTATGCCCTACTGCCAGTGAAGATGGTGGAGCTCCCCGGTCTCCTGAAGGCCGGGGAAGCCCTGCTGTCTCAGGGCCTCATAAAGTATGATGGCCACGGAATTGGCCAGATTGAGTGACCTGGAATCTCCGTACATGGGTATGCGTATGCAGGTGTCCGGGTGCTCCACGAGGATCTCCTCCGGTATGCCCCTGGATTCATTGCCAAACATGATAAAGCAGTCAGGCTCATAGCTTACGTCCGTATAGACATGTCGAGCCTTGGTAGTAGCATAATATATCTTAGCGCCGGGATTGCGGCTCTGGAAGTCGTCATAGTCGATGTATTCAAAAAGCTTGACGTCCTTCCAGTAGTCCATCCCGGCTCTTTTTATCTCCTTTTCATTTATGCGGAAGCCATAGGGGCGTATCAGATGCAGCTCTGTATCGGTGGCCACGCAGGTGCGGCCTATGTTTCCGGTGTTGAGGGCTATGCCCGGCTCATGCAGCACTATCTTCATGTATCTTCCTCCTTATGCAGCGCTTCGTCGCCTTCCAGCTTTTTTATATATCTCCACATGGTGGTACGACTGATGCCCAGCACTCTGGCGGCTTCAGTCTGGTTGCCTCTGCAGTACCGCAGGGCAGCAGCCACTGCCCGAAGCTCAGTCTCCTCCAGGGTGCAGATATCATGATCGTCTGCCATGCTCTGCAGGGGTCTTTGGGACCTCATGTCCCTTTCTCTCGTCAGTATGTCCATGACTGCGCTGCTCCTTATGTAGGAGCCCTCAGTGAGGGTGGCCAGCTCTCCCAGTATCTGCTTGAACTGGGTATAGTTGTTTGGCCATTCGTAGAGGCGGAGCAGTTCCATGGCCTGAGGGTCGAAGCCTATGATCTGCTTGCCCAGCTCCACGTTGAGATTTGAAAGGTAGATGCTTGCTAGAGAGGGTATCTCGTCCTGGCGGCTGCGCAGGGTCGGCATGGTCAGGGTAAGGCAGGACAGCTTGGATATGAGCCCACCCGCCGCTCTGGGCAGCTGACTAGCATCGTCATAGTCACAGGAAAATATGAGACGGACCCTTTTGGTCATGTTGGTATCCGTGATCACCTGTATGAGCTCCGAGAGCCTTGCCTCCGGTATGGCTTCTATATGCTGGAAATAGACCGTATTGCCCATGTCGTTTATGGGCGATGCCTCGTGGCTGAAGAGGAAATCCCAGCTCTTGTCGGTCATGAGCGCGCAGTCTATGGCTATGAAGGGCTTGCGCTTCCTTTCGCTCCTGAGATATATGACCCGGGCTATCTGCTCCTTGCCCGTGCCCTTTTCACCAAGCACCATGACCGGCTGGGCCGTGGCTGCTATGGAGGCCACCCTGTCCTCCAGCTCGCCCATGGCTCCGCTCAGACTGAAGAAACTGTCAAGGAACATGTCCCTGCATTCTGCCTCGCTGTGGGAGTGTATGCCAGCCCTTTCGGGACGGATGGAGACCTGGGACAGCCTGTAATGGAATATATAGCTGAGCTCGCCGCCATTTTTCAGGCAGTGGGCATTGATGCGGTACACCTCATGGTTCCTGCTGTGGTAAAAGCTGCTCACATGATGATCAGAGACCTGGGGGATCAGGGATGTGAGGAGCTCGCTGAGGGCCTTGGAGGGCGTCTCCCCTGTCGAGTATACCAGCTCGCCCTTCTGGTCATATACGGCTGCCAGATCGTCGCTGTTCTGGAGCAGGCTCTTAAGGAAAATGTTTTCGCGCCTCAGGGTACGGAAGCTGCTGCCCAGGGTCTGGGCCTGCTCCAGGGCCTGGCGGATGCTCTCGGTGCCGGAGGTGATAAGGAAGGCGTCCATTCCGAGCCTCCTGGCGGCAGTATGGGTGACCATGTCACTGACCACGGTACGGCAGCCTCTTTGATGGAGCTTCTTAAGGGTCGACTCCACCTCCCCTGCATCGTGAATGGTCATGATGTCCATCTCTCTCTGCAGCAGGTCGCACAGTATGTGGGCGGGCTCGGTGATGGTGGAGAAGCCTACTATGGCATAGGTGCTGGAGTAGTTTTCCACCAGACGTATGGCCCTGAGTATGTCATAGACGCTTATGGGTATGAATATGACCGGCAGCTCGCTCAGCCTGCTTATGAGCTCCGCCGTACCTCCTCTGGATATGATGGCGTCATAATCCTCATACTGGAACCGCCTGACCAGATCGGCACCCTCCTCCAGGTCGCCGGTGTAGGCATCAAGATGTATGCCCGGGCAGCTCTCCGCAGCCTTCTGCATGGCTGCACGCATACCGTCATAGGGGGCTATGCCAAGTACTCTTACAACAGGCTCTGCCATGATCCTGCCTCCTTTCTGTACATATCTGAAACACATTATAGCATGGTGGGTTTATAAATGAAACATATTGGATTCATAAAAATACAAAATAAATAAATATAGTTTAAAAATTAAACTATACAGGAGGAGACGACTCTGTTTTAAAAAAATTTTATAAAGTAGAATGTAGTAAATTGGAACTGAACTATATCAAAGGATATGAGGTGCAGCATGACACGATTACTGATCATAGCAGATGATTTTACGGGAGCCCTGGACACCGGAGTCCAGCTTGCTTCAGGTGGGATCAGGACCTGTGTCATGACTAGGCTTGACGCTCTGACTGAGGACAGATTTCAGGCAGAGGATGTGCTGGTCATAGATGCAGATACGAGGCACCTGAGCCCTGAGGATGCCTATGGCATCGTTTTTGACATCTGCAGGAGGGCAGAGAGCTTTTCCGTGCCCTTTATATATAAAAAGACGGATTCCGTGCTGAGAGGAAACATAGGAGCAGAGCTCTCCGCGCTTATGGACGGTACGGGGACACAAAGGCTCCCCTTCATCCCGGCATTCCCCTGTCAAGGCAGGGTGACCAGGAACGGGGTGCATTATGTAAACGGAGTGCCTCTCGCTGAAAGCGTGTTTGGAAATGATCCCTTCGATCCCGTTGATCACAGCAGGGTCGAGGACATCATACATCAGCAGACAGACAGGTATACAGCGCAAGGCCTGGAGAGAACATGGGAGACGAGGAAGGCATATATGTCTTTGATGCCGTGTCCGATGATGACCTTCGTCTGACGGGAGCCAGGCTTCTCAAACGGAGCAGCATTTACCCGGGAGGCAGGAAGCTTCATGCCTGAGATGTTTGCGGCCCTCAGCCCCTGGAACGGGCCCGTGAGAGTGGGAGGCATCATAGGCATGGAGGCATTTTCAGAGGGCTTTGCAGAATCCGGCTATGAGATGCCCTACTGGATGTATCTCGGTGACAATGACCCTGTGACAAATGCCCTCGACCTTAAGCTCGAGCTTGGCACCATACTGAGCCTTGATGGCTGCGAGATACATGAGGATGGACAGGGCGGACTCGTGCCTGATGAGATCTGGACGGGAGAGGGCCACTATACAGAGACTGCAGGCTATGCTGAGGGTGACCGGTTCAGGACCAGCCTGTATAAGAGGAAGGACGGCACTGTCATGGCCGGTATGACTGTCATGAAGGACATGCCCCATGGCGCCATCATGGAGCAGAGCAGGGCAGCCTGGGAGTTCATGAAGCATTTCCGTCGTCCCGGAAACGGTAAAAAAATAGAGATCATTTAAATTGTATCTGAAGAAAGATCAGGCCTGGACTGAGATCCGGGCCTGTTTTTTGCGCCTTTATGCTTGAAATATCTGACCATTTGATAGTTTTGCGATTATAAATCGCAAAACTATTGTTATTTTATAAGTTTTGCGATAATATTTTCGATAAAGGAGGTGTATGCTATGATAGACAGACCTATGTATGTGGAGAAGATACTGGCTTACAGAGATACTCCATTTGTCAAGATACTTACAGGGGTACGACGCTGCGGGAAATCTACCATCCTAAATATGATCAGGGAAAGATTGAGAGACAGTGGAGTGTCGGAAAGCAATATACTTAGCTATAGATTTGATTCCATGGAATATGAAGAAGTCCCGGCTAAAGAGATATATAAGAAACTCAAGGGCGAACTAGAATACCGCGGAAGATGCTATCTGTTTTTAGATGAGATACAGGAGATAAACGGCTGGGAAAGAGTAGTCAATTCCATATTTGAAGAGTGCGATGTGGATATCTATGTGACAGGCTCAAATTCGCGCATGATGTCTTCGGAGATATCTACATATCTTACTGGAAGATATGTTTCCTTCCGGATCTATACACTTTCCTTTGAAGAGTATCTCAGATTCAAGGCTTCGTATACAGAGGTAAAAGATGCGAGAAAAGAACTTTGGGATTACATAAGGCTTGGGGGATTTCCTGCAGTGAACACTCGAGCTTATGCTCAGGAAGAGGTATATACTATCGTAAGAGATATTTATAATTCGACTATCTTTTCTGATATAGTAAAGCGGAATCAGATAAGGAAGGTAGATCAGCTTGAGCGCATAGTTAAGTATACTTTTAATAATGTGGGAAATATGTTTTCTGCAAAAGGGATATCAGACTATCTCAAATCAGAACACAGATCCCTGGATAATGAGACCGTATATAGCTATCTGAAACAGCTGGAGGGAGCATATATACTTCACAGGTGCAGCAGGTACGATATCTCGGGGAAGGAGATACTTAAGACTCAGGAAAAGTTTTACCTGTCAGATACCTCGCTCAGATATAGCGTACTTGGATATGACCCTGAGACTGTAGCCTCATCACTTGAAAATGTCGTATATCTAGAATTATGCAGAAGAGGTTATACCGTATATATAGGAAAGCTTAAAGACAGTGAGATAGATTTTGTAGCAGAAAGACAAAATGACAGATTGTATATACAGGTGACGAAGGAAATAAATTCACTGAAAACGGAAAAGAGAGAGTATGACAGACTGCTCGATATCAGAGACAATTATCCAAAGTATGTATTAAGGACTGATGATCTTGCCGGAGGCAATCATGATGGCATATATACCATGCATGTGGCAGATTTTCTGCTTGGCAAGGATTATTAGATCCTGAGATTTTTCTTGACAAAATCCCTGGCAAAGCTTAGAATGTTCAAAATTTGAAAAATTCTCTCAAAAATGAACAAAAAGGAGCGGCCATGAAGCTTTTCAAAAATGTAGATCCGGTGACTACGGTCATACCCTTCATATGCATACTGCTGTGCTGCGGGGTGTTCCTCATAGCGCCTGAGAGCTCCACTGCGGTGCTTGCCTCCATAAGGAGTTTCATAGACAATGAGTTCGGACTCTACTATCTGATCATGGGCCTGGGCGTGTTTTTCATATCCATATATATAGCATTTTCCAGATACGGTGATATAAGGCTCGGAGGAAGGGACGAAAAGCCCAAGTACAGCGGCTTTACCTGGGGAGCCATGATGTTTACCTCGGGACTTGCGGCTGACATACTTTTTTATTCGCTCTGTGAATGGCTGCTTTATGCGGGAGAGCCCCGTATAGCTGAGCTCGGGTCCGTACAGGACTGGGCCTCCACCATGCCGCTCTTTCACTGGGGCCCCATACCCTGGAGCTTCTATGCTACCCTGGCGGCCTGCTTTGGCTTCATGCTCCATGTGAGGGGCTGTAAAAAGCAGAAATACTCCGAGGCCTGCAGGGCCATACTGGGAAAGCATACGGATGGAGTACCTGGTAAGCTCATAGACGTGCTGGCGGTATTTGCGCTGCTGGCAGGTACTGCCACCACCTTTTCACTGGCTACTCCTCTCATGAGCCGGGCCATATGCGAGATCTTCGGCATAGCCGACTCCAAGTGGCTTACCATAGGCATACTGACATTTACCTGTCTTGTGTATACGGTGTCAGTCATGCGTGGCATGAAGGGAGTCAGATGGCTTGCGGAGAGCTGCATGTACATATTTTTTGCACTGCTCATATATGTGCTCCTGCTTGGCGGTGAGACCGTATACATACTCGAGACCGGCTTTACTGCCATAGGCAATCTGGTGCAGAATTTCATAGGGCTGTCCACCTATACGGATGCCCTCCGGGAGTCATCATTTCCACAGAACTGGACCATATTTTACTGGGCCTACTGGATGGTGTGGTGCGTGGCATCACCCTTCTTCATGGGCAGCATATCCAGGGGACGTACCGTGCGTCAGGTGGTCATAGGAGCCTATGCCTTCGGACTCAGCTCCACCTTCATATCCTTCATCATACTGGGCAATTACTCCCTGGGGCTTGAGATGCATGGAGTCATGGATGTCATGGGACTCTATGCGGCAAATGGCGATCTCTATGAGACCATCATAGCCATACTCCATACCCTGCCTATGCCTGAGATAGTCATGGTGGTGCTGGTGCTGTCCATGGTGGCGTTTTACGCTACCTCCTTCGACTCCATTACACTGGTGGCTGCAAACTATTCCTACAGGGAGATGAAGGAGGACGGGGATTCCTCCCCGGGCATGAAGCTCTTCTGGTCCATACTGCTCATCATGCTGCCTGTGGCACTGATCTTTTCGGAGAACAGTATGTCGAACCTGCAGACCGTATCCATCATAGCGGCATTTCCCATAGCAGTGGTCATAGCCCTGATCATCCTGAGCTTTCTTCGGGATGGGAAGCGCTATCTAAGGGAAGGCTCTCATACCAGCTCATAAAATCTGCATAGCCTGCTTCGTCTGTGATGCCCTGGGTATATCCCAGGGCTCCTTTTGCGGGATAAAAATGAAGCTCAGGCCTTCCGCCTTCCATGGGCCAGCTCACTGAGAGGAGCATGGTCCTTGGTATGCTGCTTCCGAATAGGAAGTTGCCGAGACTGTATATGACGGGCACATCGCCTATATATTCCATGCCCTGGAGCACATGGGGATGGGCACCTATAATGAGATCGGCGCCTGCATCTGCAAGCTCCATTGCAAGGCTCCTCATATAGGGCTCAGGGGCTTCGCTGCGCTCTATGCCCCAGTGTATGTAAACTATCTGATAGTCCGAGATATCCTGAAGCTCGCGCAGCTCCTCAAGCACCCTGTCCTTGTGGGCATCATATATGGAATTGAGGCCGGGACCAAGCCTGGTGGCAGCCCAGTCTGCATAGGGTATGACCCTGGTGGCTCCGAGGAAGGCATAGGTCCTGCCTTTGGCCTCCATGAGCACGGCCTTGCAGGCCTCAGCTATATCACCTCCTGCTCCCGTATGAGCTATGCCCGCCTGATCGAGGGTGTCCAGGGTATCAAACAGGGCATCGGTCCCATAGTCCAGAGTATGGTTGTTTGCCAGGGTGACTATGTCAACTCCGAGCTCGTCAAGTATATGTACACGGTCGGGAGAGACCTGGAAGGTAAAGCTCTTGTCCTCCTCTGGCGTGCCCCTGGTGCTGAAGGGGAACTCCAGATTCACCATGAAGATATCGGACTCATCTATGACCTGAAGGAGATCCGGACTCAGTATGCCGCTCGTGCCGCCTGCGCTGTCATAGGCCGAGAGCACATGGCTGCTGAGATAGAGATCTCCTGCAAAAAGCAGCTTTGCAGGCTCTGCC
>CALWHG010000026.1 GCA_944380315.1 uncultured Lachnospiraceae bacterium | reverse complement strand
GCAGGTCGATGATGTGGATGCCGTTTCTCTCGGTGAAGATGTAGGGAGCCATCTTAGGGTTCCATCTTCTTGTCTGGTGTCCGAAATGTACTCCTGCTTCCAGAAGCTGCTTCATAGAAATAACGCTCATGATTTTCCTCCTTGGTTTTAAGCGTCTGCCTGTCTTCGGCCAGGGAGCTCGTAAGCACCGTCCCGGCTAATGAACAGGCATGTTTTGTATGTTACTGCCTGTGTCTCTGCATCAAAAAAGGGCTTTGCACAAGCCCTAATATGATAGCATAAGCCATAAAGGATTACAAGCAGAAAATCCATAAAAATGCAGCCAGCAAAAATCCATAAAAATGCAGCCAGCAAAGATCCTGAAATGCCGCCAGCGCCGATCCTTAAGGATCAGGTCCAAATGAGACTCAAACTACCGGCGCACAGGCCTTCCTCAGCCACTCAAGCTCCTCTCCCTCCATATAGGGGCTGAGGCTCTCAAGCACCTGTCTGTGATAGGCATCCAGAAGCTCCCTATCTCCCGGCTCCATGAGCTCAAGGTCGAGCCCATCCCTGTCTATGGGACAAAGTGTATATATGTCGAAGCGGCAGAACTGTCCATGCTCCGTGGCTCTGTCCTTTACGCACATGAGCAGATTCTCAGTCCTGACCCCGTGGCTGCCCTCCTTATAGTATCCCGGCTCATCAGAGACGAAGGCCCCCTCATAAAGGCCCGTATCCCTGCCGTCTCCCACTGCAGACTTATACCTGAAGGCCGCTGGTCCCTCATGCACGTTCAGAAGGAAGCCCACCCCATGGCCGGTACCATGGTCATAGTCAAGTCCTCTCTTCCAGAAGACCTCCCTCGCAGCATAGTCAAGCACTGCTCCTCCCGTGCCCTCAGGGAACCTGGCTGCAGACAGTCTCAGACATGCCACGACTGTAAGCGTGAATGAGACTCTCTCCTCATCCGTCAGCGGCCCGCATACGAAGGTCCTGGTCACATCCGTAGTGCCCTCCATATACTGTCCTCCTGAGTCAAGCAGGTAAAGCCCGCGGGGCTCTACTACCCTGTCATGATCAGGAGCCGGGCTGTAGTGGCACATGGCAGCATTTTCTCCATATGCGGATATGGTCTCAAAGCTTTCTCCCAGGAAACCCTCTCCCATGGCCCTCAGCTCATGGATCTTGTCCACGAGGCTGCACTCCGTAAGCCGACCACGAGAGACCTCCTCCTTAAAATATCTCATGAATCTGGTAAGAGCCAGTCCATCCTTTACATGGGCTCTCTTAAGAGCTTTCATCTCAGCAGCATCCTTGAGGTTCTTCATAAGGGTGCTGGGATTCCTCTGTTCTATGAGCCTCATGTCCTCCGGCAGTGCCTCACCTATGGCTCCGTTGACCCTGGCAGGATCCAGGAGCACGGTCCTGCAGCTCAGGGCTCCAAGGTCTCTGTATAGCTGCTCTTCATCTGTTATAAGCTCTATGCCGAGCCTGGAAAGATATGCTCTGATCTCCCCGGTCAGGTGGCGCTCATCCATATAGAGCCTCACTCTGTCTCTTTCTATCAGCATGAAGGACATAAATACCGGATTGTAAGGTATGTCGATTCCTCTCAGGTTCAAAAGCCAGGCTATGTCATCAAGAGAGGCTATGACATGGGACTCTGCATTAAGCTCCCTCATCCTGAGGCGGAGCCTTTCAAGCTTCTCTCCCGCGGTACTTCCATAGCAGCCTTCAGAAAGCATGAAGCAGCTATTAAGCTGCCTTGCTGGCCTGTCCGTCCAGAAGGTACCCGGAAGGTCCATGTCCATAAGGAGCTGCCCATGTTTTTCTGCTATCGCTTCCCTGAGCTTCCTTACCTCTGACAGGGACACAGTCCTGCCGTTCATACCAAGGCGACCCTCCTTAGGAAGAGCATCGACTATGTAGCTGACTATATCCGGCGTGCCCGGCTGTCCCATGGGCATGAGCCTGATGCCGCTGCCTGAAAGCTCCCTTTCAGCCTGGACGAAATAACGACCATCTGTCCAAAGCCCCGCATCATCCAGTGTTACCGCCAGCTTGCCCGCCGAGCCCGTAAAGCCTGATATGAATCTCAGCTCCTTATAGTAGGGCCCTACGTATTCTGACTGATGGTCATCATCCATGGTCAGGAGGTATACGTCTGTGCCTCTCTCCCTCATGGCCTCCCTCAGGAGCTCAAGCTCTCTTTTCATCCTCTTCTCCTATCAGGCCCAGCTGTACGCAGGCCTTATATATACCGTCATCCCATATGGGTGCAGTCACATGATCTGCCAGAGCCTTCAGGTGCTCCACTGCATTGCCCATGGCCACGCCTGTACCGGCCTCCCTTATGATCATGATGTCATTTTCCGAGTCTCCGAAGGCGTAGGTCCTGTCCTCATCCACCTCGTAGTAGGCACAGACCCGCCTCATGCCGTCCGCCTTTGAAAAGCCCTTTTCAACCACATCAGCTCCGACCCCTGAGTCAAAGCCAAAGAGCTCCAGCTGGGGAAATGCAGACTCAACCATAGGTCTCTCCCTGTCCAGATCTCCCGCATAGGAAAGGGCATGTATCCTTACCTTCCCCTCAATGAGCTCTGAAAAGGGACAGTAGTTGCGCCTTATGGCTCTGGTAAAGGCCAGATCTGCCCTGTCCTTCTTTTCGGGATTTGTATAGTAGTCCCTGTCTCCTATGGTGGTGCCAAAGCATATGCCGGTCTTCATGGAAAAATCATAGATCCGAGAAAGGAGCTCAGGATCCATGTAGTGCTCAAATATGGGCTCGTCCCCCACGGTGATCTTAGTGCCGTTCATATGTATGATGGCATCGGGAGCTACCTCCGCCTTCCATCGTACACTGTAGTGGCTGTCCATGTCACGGCCTGTGGACAGCACCACCTTATAATGCCTGCGAAGCAGCTCAAGCGCCCGCTTGGTGCTGTCCGGTATGGCATTTTTATCATTGTCAAGGAGCGTGCCGTCCAGATCAAAAAAGACTATGCCCCTTATATCTTCGCTGCCCTTCCTCATCAGTCAGTATCTCCGTCCTCATATGTCACGATGGGGCCGTCCTGTGAAAGCACGGCAGCATCGCTTTCATAGAGCTCATCTCCATTGAGAGCTTCCTGCAGCTCCACTGGAAATGTCTCCTGCTCAAGCTCAGCCTCGAAGCGCTCCTGCTCCTCCTGTATGGCCCTGCTCTCCTCTATGGCTGCACGCTCTGCCGCAGCCTCCTCCTCGCTCAGGAATGCACTGAAGTCATATCCGACAGCTGCGTCCCAGAGTATCCACTCATTGTAGCCTGCATCATATACCGCCTGTATCTGGGCGCGTATGGCATCTGGGCCGTACTCCATATAGTTGCCGGAGCCCAGATATGAGGCCGTAAATGCCTGCAGCCAGGGCCTGACCACAGCCTGGTCGATCCCCTCTATATAGGATCTGGAGAGCTCCCGCTCAGAAAGGCTAAGGGCCCCAAGTATGGTCTCATAGGGCTGGAGATCCGGATGCTCCAGGCCGAAGTTACCTGTCGAATAATGTGAAGGGTATATCATGGGACAGATAAAATCCAGGGCATCAGCCATCTGGGTATAGCTCTGTCCTACGGAGTTTGCATCTATGGAGCTTCCTATGATGGTACCAAATACGTCACAGGACACAAAGAGTCCTTCCTCCTTGAGAGACTCAGACAGATAGTTGACCAGCTCCGTGATTATGCTTATCTTGTCTCTGCCCAGGGTATAGGCCTCGTCATAGACCACCTCGTTTACGCCCCTCTCGGTGCAGAACCTTATATAGTCAAACTGGATCTCATCAAAGCCTATGTCTCCTGCGGCCCTGCACACATCCAGCAGATAGTCCCAGTACTCAGTCATGTAGGGATTGACCCAGGCATCGCCTGCGTTGTCCCTGAATATGGTACCGTCACCCTTATAAAGGGCCCATTCAGGCTTGGCCTCTGCTATGAAGGGATCCTTCAGGGCAACTATACGGGCTATGCAGTAGATGTCATGGGCCTTGAGCTCTGCTATGACTCCGGGCAGATCCTCTATGGCTCCCGATGAAGCCCCCAGCTCATCTACCAGAGGCACTCCCTCCATATCATAGGTTATGCGGCCATAGTCGTCCTTTACGTCTATGACTACCGCATTGAGCTCGGTCTCATCCATGACCTCTATGATACGGTCCATGAAGCTCTCATTGTTGACAGGAGCATAGGCCAGGTATATGCCCTTTGCCTCCACATGCTTCCTGGTATCCACAGGCTTGGGAGGCTCCGTCTCTATGGGCTCCGTCTCAGCAGGTGCTTCAGTGCTCTCAGGCTCTGTCTTGCTGGGAGCCTCAGTTGCAAGCTCCTCCGTGGAGCTCAGTGCCACCGGCTCATACCGCTCACAGGACGAGAGCATCAGTGTGGCTGTCAATAATGCTGCTATCAAAAAAACTGTCCTTTTCATGCCTTGGATTATAGCACATGAAAAGGACAGTTTCCATATTAAAACGGGGAGCTATCCCCGGAGGATGGCTCAGGCCTTCTCCTCAAGCCTCTCTTTTCCAAGAGCATCACAGGCCAGGATAGCTGCATAGAGCTGATCGGGAGTCACATCTGAAACCATGTTGTGGATGGACTCTCCCTCTGCACAGGCATGCTCGGCTATGACTCTGATCTGCTCATCTGTAGTTATGCCGATCTGGGAAAGAGTGATCGGAAGTCCTACCTCCATACAGAAATCCTGCACCTCACGGAATTCCTTCTTCGGAGCCCTCTCCAGTACCAGCTGGACCAGAGTACCAAGAGCTACACAATCACCATGGGGAGCGCTGTGTCCTCCCAGAGCGGTTATGCCATTATAGAAGGAATGGGCTACTGCAAGACCGCCGTTATCTGCTCCGACACCTGAAAGATAAACATTTGCCTCTATGACAGCCTCAAGGGCAGGTGTCACCACATTAAGCTCACAGGCTTTCTTGGCTGCAGCGCCATATTCCCTGAGAGTATCATAGCAAAGTCTGCAGAGAGCCATGGCTGACTTTGTGATGCCTCCGTTCTCAAGGCTGGGGGCATCGGTCCTCTCGCAGGCTCTTGCCTCAAAGAAGGTGCCGAGGGCATCACCCATACCGGATACCAGGAAGCTTACCGGCGCATGAGCTATGACGTCACTGTCGACGATAACAGCCTCAGGATTCTTTGGATAGAATAGATAACTGTTGAAGGTCTTGTCATCATTATAGATAACTGAAAGTCCGGTGCAGGGTGCATCAGTGGCAACTACAGTGGGGATGATCACTACCGGAAGTCCTTCATAATAGGCTGTAGCCTTGGCAGTATCTATGGCAGATCCTCCACCTACTCCGACTACTACCTCGATGCTGTTGTCCCTTACCAGCTTCCTCATACGTTCTATCTCTCCTATGCTGGAGACTCCGCCAAAGATCTCGTACTGTCTTTCGTCCTCCTTGCCCTCAAAGCTCTTCTCAAGCTTATCATGGCAGGCCTTAAAGCCGCTGTTTGAGCAGATAAAGAGCCATTTCTTACCAAGCTCCTTCATCTCTTCATAAAACTGCAGTAGAGAATCCTTGCCCTGTACATACTTCTGCGGTGCACGCATCATCCTGAGTCTTAACATTTTTCCATCCTCCATTAGTTGTTTTATTTTTTTGCACTTCCCTCTACTGCTGCAGTCTTCGCACTCAGGTCTTCGCACAGATCCAGCTTTGCAAACTCAGCATTTTCAGGAAGTATGAGTTCCCATTCCTTGATAGGCTCTATCTGGAAGCTTATGTCCTCTCCGGAAAGGCCAAGGATATGACCTCCCTTTGTTTTGTCCTTACTCAGAAAATGAAAATGCCATCCAGGAAGGTTCATGCCCTCTACGTAAGGGGGACAATAAACTGCGATCACCTTGCCCTCTACATTTTCATATTTGAACTCCTTCTGATGGCTGGCTGCCTCTGAGAGAGTCGGATAAGGCTTTTCACAAATATAGCAGCTCCTTACATGCATGAAGCTGAAGCTTCCCTTCATTACGAGCATATAAAAGATGTTGGGATTTTCTGAGGTATAAGGCGAAAGCAGTTCCTTCAGCTCCTCTATATCCTTAAATCCCTCCGCCTTATGCTCTGGAAGGGACGGATCGAATCTTGCCACAGTACCAAAGGCGACTCCATCCTCAGGCTTCATGATGCTTACGCCGCCGTCAGCAGTGGCTCTGTAGGCAACTCCATCTTCAAATATAGCCTCTCCGTCAAGACCAGTATATGTACCTATGCCTGTATCAGCCTCCGAAAGGAAGTCTCTGACTGAGATGGTCGAATCAAAATTTCCCAGCATCAGTGCATTGAGCGTAGATGCCTGTACAAGCTTTACAAGTTTTTTCATGACAATGTCTCTCCTTATTGTTTATCGATCGTATTCATTAGTTATTTGGTCGCTTCTGTCTCAGTGGGCAGCTCTGAGAGCTCTTTTCTGTTCTCTGACCTCGTCTGCCGGATGTCTCCTGAGTATCCACCTTACCATGAAGGGGCAAAGTATGTTGGTGACTGCAAGTACAAAGGCCAGAGTAGCTACCGAGCTTTCCACATATACATTCAGCGCCTCATTTCCTGCTGCAGCAAGGCCTGGTATGGAAAGGGCAACTCCCGCCAGAGAAGCCGTAGCTACTGAGGCATAACCGGGGCGCTTAAGCACGGTCCTCTCAAATATATATGAAGGCACGATCACTATAATGAAATATACTATGCTGAGAGCTATGCCCTGAGGCAGCATCCTGAAGGCATCAAACAGATTGATCGTGGATCCGAATTCAAAGCCCAGAAAAGGAAGTATGATCGCATTTCCTCCTGCAAATACATTCCTGATATCCATGTCAAGGTTTCCGAGGATCATACCCAGGATAAAGGGTATCAGCAGAGATATGATCTGAAGCACCTGAGCCATGCCAAATCCTGAGGTCCCAAAAAATCCGAGAAATAACAGAGGAAGCAGCGGCATGGAGCAGATCAGCATGATACCGAAGCTTGCTTTATCTGACTTATCACCGAAGGGCTGGATTATGCCCATATAAAGCGCTGCATTTGCACTTGTTACTGCACAGGTAAAGGCAAGGAAGGATATGCCAAAGATACCTTCATATCCAAAGCAGAAATAATACAATGCACAAAGGGCATAGGCGATGACCAGCCTTATGATTATGAGGAATACTCCTCTTTTCATGGCATCCTTAAGATCTGAAAGCTTAAGTGAGGTTCCAGTGCAGAAAAGCATGAGTCCTATAAGCAGCATCTGTCCGCTTGAAGAAAACATATCCTTCATGGGATTTCCAAGATAAGCCCAGAGATCAAATCCAAGCATACCCTTACAGATGGTAGTTATGATCGCGCCTATGATCAGAGGCACGAACATGGTTCCCGCAGGCACCTTTTGAAGTGATCTCCATATGTTTACATTTTTAACATCCGTTTCCATACATCGGTCCCTCCTGATATATCTTTCGTTCGATATTTTAGTCTTAGCCGCATGGACATGTCACTAAACCGATGTTATAATTCTTAAATTGATTTTTGTGCCCTGAGCACATACGGAAAATGGAGGTCTTATGGCTGATCTGAGCATACTTTATCATGATCTTCTTTCAAGCAGCAGTCTTGACAGTCTTATAGTCGATACCGGCAGGCTGCTCGGATGTCCAGTTCTCGTAGCTGATGTGAGCTTCCATGTACTGGGGAGCTATCTCCCGGAGGGCTTCCATGATGAAGTTTTCGAAGCTGCCATAAAAAGAAAGGAGATAACCTATGAAGTATTGAGCTCCTTTGACTGGCAGATGATGACTGATAAGGCAGGCGCTATCTTCAGTCACGTAGATGATACGCCATACATAAGGCGCTTTTCCAGACTGATATTTGAGGGCATTAAGCTGGGCTATCTGGTATTTGTGGATCCAAAGCTAAGTCTTAAGGATGTGCCCGTTGAAGACATGCGAAGGATCGAAGCCATCATAGCCAAGCAGCTCTTTTGTCAGGAACGCCACGACAAGCTGTATGGAAGCAACTCTGAGGAGCTGCTTACCAGGCTTCTGGATGGCAGATTTTCCGGACCGTCTGCATTTCATGCCCAGGCTCAGACAAGTCCACTTTCTGATTTTCAATCTGGAAAGCTTGTGATCATCGATCTGGGACTTTATCACAGTAAGGACTTCAAAGATGACACTCTGAAGAAAGAACTGAAACAGGCATATCCAAAGGCAGAACCATTTTTATATCAGGATGACGTACTGCTCCTGCTGAGTGAGGGCGATGATGATCTCGTGCTCGATCGTCTTTCTGCGAGGTACGGCCTACGCATAGTCATATCAGATATATTCAGAGACCTCTATGGGATAAGGAGGGTCTACAAGGCTCTCCGTAAGCTCAAGGACCACCTGCTCAGTCACACGAGCGGAAGCTTCACAGCCAGATTTGGACAATTCAGGGAGCTTATGCTGCTTTGGCGCATCATGGACCGTCCGGAGCTTTTGGACCCAAGAGCCAGGATCCTTTCTGTCTACGACAGGGAGCATGATTCAGAGCTCTGTCTCACCCTATATACCTACCTTTGCTGTCATCATTCCCTGCAGGCCACTTGTGAGAAGCTGTTTACGCATAAAAACACCGTACTTTATCGTCTCAGGAAGATAAGAGATGATATGGGGATAGATATAGATGAGCCCGAGGAGATCCTATCCCTTGCCCTCTCCTGTGCTGTGATATTGCTTAAGGAAGAACACAGAGACCAGCTTTTTGTTCATGGCTTTTCACTGGCCTGATGCATGAGATGGATCTCATGCCCATATACATTTGACTTAACAAAAAACGGACTGCCCTTTTGGACAGTCCGTCATTTTTTAATTTACTTTACTCTGCGTCTGCCTCAGCAGCTGCAGCTATGACAGCATTCTGCACATCGTTGGGAGCCTGCTCATAGCGTGCTACCTCATAAGCAAAGGTACCAAGTCCGCCTGTCATGGAACGAAGGTCAGTGCCATAGCCATAGAGCTCTGATACGGGTATGTCTGCCTCTATAGTCTGCTTGCCATGATGGTCTGAGTTCATGCCGAGCACTCTTCCACGTCTGCGGTTCAGGTCTCCCATGACATCACCAGTATATGAATCCGGCACGGTCACGGTCAGTGAAGCTATGGGCTCAAGGATGACAGGGCTTGCCTGCATGAAGCCCTCCTTGAAGGCTATGGTGGCAGCCATCTTGAAGGCCATCTCGGAGGAGTCTACCGGATGGTAGGATCCGTCTACCAGAGTAGCCTTGATACCTACTACGGGATATCCGGCCATGGGTCCCTTCTGTACGCACTCCTGAAGTCCCTTCTCTACTGCAGGAAAATAGTTCTTCGGCACGGAGCCTCCAAATATCTTCTCCTCAAAGATGTAAGGCACTGTCAGATCGCCTGAGGGCTCGAACTCCATGATGACATCACCGAACTGTCCGTGTCCGCCGGACTGCTTCTTGTGCCTTCCCTGTACCTTTACCTTCTTCCTGATGGTCTCCCTGTAAGGGAACTTGGGCTTAGACAGGGTGATCTGTACCTTATATCTGGACTCAAGCTTTGACTTGACCACATCCAGCTGCTGCTCACCTATGCCATAGATGAGGGACTGACGGTTCTCAGCATCGTTGACCAGTCTGAGAGTCAGATCCTCGTCAAGCATCTTTGAAAGAGCTGAGGATACCTTGTCGTCATCGCCCTTGTTGACAGGCTTGTAGGCCATGTAGGTATAAGGGGTATCGATGTCGGCTGCCTGATACTCTACGGGAGCGTTGCGCTGTGCTATGGTATCGCCGGTCTGGGTAACAGTGAGCTTGGATATGGAGCCTATGTCTCCTGCACAGAGCTCATCCACCTCTATGGTGTCCTTGCCGCGCATGATATAGAGCTTGCCTATCTTCTCGTCTGCCTCCTTGTTGGCGTTGTATATGATGCTGTCGGGCTTCATGACGCCGGTGACGACCTTTATGAGGCTGTACTTGCCTATGAAGGGATCAGCGATGGTCTTCCATACCTTGGCGGTAAGGTTGGCATCGGGGTTGTAGTGAGCCACGAAGCGCTCGCCGGTATAAAGATCCTTGCCCACGCACTCACAGGATGCGGGTGAAGGGAAATACTTGTCTATGGACTGAAGCAGGGTGCTCATGCCCTGGCAGTTATAGCCTGATCCACAAAGCACGGGCACCAGGCTGCCCTCTGTAACATTGTGCCTCAGAGCCTGAGATATCTCCTCATAGGTGAACTCCTCGCCTCCGAAGTACTTCTCCATCATCTCGTCAGAGGTCTCTGCCACTGCCTCCATGAGTGAGTTGCGTGCAGTCTCAAGCTGCTTCTCCACATAATCAGGGATAGGGCATTCCTCATAGTTGCTCTCGGTGGTGAAGCGACGTCCCTTCATCTTGACTACATTTACATAGCCCACGAACTTGCGGTCCTCACGTATAGGTATCTGTATGGGAGATACCTTACGGCCAAACTCCATGCTGAGCTTGATGACCAGCTCCCTGAAGGAAGCCTCATCGTCGTCCATGTCAGTAACGAATATGACTCTGGGCAGTGCATACTTCTCGCAGTACTCCCAGGCCTTCCTGGTACCGGGCTCTATGCCGGATTTGCAGTTTATGACTATGATCGCAGCATCGGCTACGCTTAGGGCCTCTTCCACCTCTCCGCAGAAATCGAAATATCCGGGGGTGTCGAGCAGGTTGATCTTGATGTCTCCGCTCTCTCCCTTATACTCTATGGGCACTACCGAGGTGGATATGGAAAACTTACGCTTCTGCTCCTCTTTATCATAATCGCTGATGGTGTTACCATCGTCCACCTTGCCCATGCGCGTCGTGACTCCCGTAACCTTAGCCAATGCTTCGACCACAGTCGTCTTACCGGCCCCTCCATGACCAAGCAGCACCACGTTCCTTATCTGTTCTGTTTTGTACGCCCTCATATGAAAATGTCTCCTCTCTCAATATATTTTTATAGGCGTTTATATCCTATGTCTCCTCCGGCTGAGCCGGAGCTTTTCAGATACTGTAGCCACGGGTATGCATATAGTCCTTTATGATCCTGGCTATCTGAGGATATTCGATGACCGATGAGTCTATGCAGAGATCATAGTTCTGCATGTCCATCCAGTCCATCCCCGTGTAGTATCTGTAAAATTCTGCTCTGTCCCTGTCCCTCTCCCGGACATGCCTCTCAGCAGTCTCGGCATCGGTCTTTTCCAGGTCCATGATACGCTCTATCTTCTTCGGCATGTCAGCATATACGAAGATGCTTACCACATCCTTTATGCCTGCCTGCTTGAGCACGTAGTTTGCAGCCCGGCCCGCAAATATGCAGGACTCCCTCTCGGCTATCTCCTTTATGATCTTTGCCTGGAAGCGGAAAAGGTTGTCAGGGCTGGTCATATGATCTCCCACCCTGGGCTCTCCAAGCTCCGGCTTCAGTGAATCAAAGATCTTATACAGCAGATTGTTTCCGGCCTTTTCGTCGGCCAGCCTGAAATACTGCTCTCCTATGGCCGAGGTCTCCGATGTGATCTTCAGGATCTCTTCGTCATAAAAATGTATCCCAAGCTCCTCTGCGAGAGCCTTGCCGACGGCCCTTCCGCCTGCTCCGTACTGGCGGCCGATCGCGATGATGAATCTTTTGTCTTCCATAGTAAGCCCGCCTTTATACATATTTATGATGATTGTACCATATTTCGACAAAAAAATATAGTCACTTTTATGCAAAGTGACTACGTTTAAAGTGAATGTATGGATCTCATATAAATACGAGCCGCAATATAAGCCGGGTTATGTCATTTAAAGCGTTCATCTATCTAGGATCCATGTCACCATGGACCTCAAGCGTCCTACCCGAGGCATGACGGGCAGCCATATGGCCTCTTCATGGACTTGCTGCGGATGGGGTTTACAATGCGCCCTCCGTTACCGGAGTGCCGGTAGTCTCTTACACTGCCATTTCACCCTTACCCTCCTGCGGCTCAGCAGGCATGGCCTGCGGATATCCGCATGATGGAGGGCGGTATACTTTCTGTTGCACTTTCCTTAGGATCGCTCCCACCTGACGTTATCAGGCATCCCGCCCTGTGCAGCCCGGACTTTCCTCTCCCGGACCAGCCGGCAGCGAACGCTCTTGCGGCTCGCAGTCTTAGATTATACTTAAAATCCCGGTGAATTACAAGGACAAACCTCTCCCGATATGGTAAAATCCATAGCATGATGAGACTGGACAGATTTTTAGCAGAGATGGGTGCAGGCACCCGTAAGGAAGTAAAGAAGCTTATAGCAGGAGGCAGTGTGTCCGTAAACGGCAGCCCAGAAAAGAGGCCCGATACCCACATAGATCCCGAAGGGGACCGGGTGGAGCTTAATGGTGTCGAGCTTCATTATACTAAGTACGAATACTACATGCTCCATAAGCCCCAGGGCATCATATCCGCCTCCCGGGCTGACCTCAGGAGCAGGGATGAGCGCTGCGTAGTGGACCTTATAGACAGCAGCCGCAAAAGGGAGCTCTTTCCCGTAGGACGCCTCGATAAGGATACCGAGGGCCTCCTGCTCATCACAAATGACGGAAAGCTGGCTCATGAGCTCCTGTCTCCAAAAAAGCATGTGGACAAGACCTACTATGCGGAGCTTGACAGAGAGCTGAGCCCCGATGGAGCACTGCGCCTTGAGGCCGGGGTCGACATAGGCGATGAAAGGCCCACGCTGCCCTGCAGCATCAGGCTTCTTGAGCCCTGCCGCATACTTATCACCATCAGGGAGGGCAGGTACCATCAGATAAAGCGTATGCTGCTTACAGAGGGCTGTACGGTCACCTACCTGAAGCGTCTTTCCATGGGACCCCTTGAGCTTGATGAAAGCCTGAAAAAGGGAGAGTACAGGCCCCTTTCGGAGCATGAGCTCTCCCTTCTTAAGGATCCGATGTCAGGGTCCTCAGCCCACATCCAGCAGTGAGCCTCCTATAAATTCCCTTACTATGGACGTGCCGGGCACCGTCTCCGATGACAGAGGCAGTACATAATCCAGGAACTTGAGCAGCCTTTTTGCCTCTATATACTCAGGTGCATCCAGCCTTATGCCAAAGAGCAGGGGCTCCGCATAGCTCTTTATGACTGCAAGCTCATATATCATGGCAGTGTTTATGACCACGTCTGCCCTGTCCTGATATGGGAAGATGTTTTCCTCCTCTCCCTTTCTTACGTCAGGCCAGCGGGATATGGTCTGGGCTGCGCTGTAGCCCCTTGTGCGGTTGTCCCTGATCATACGCCGGAGCAGCCTCATGTCTGTGGTCGGTATCCGGTTGTGCTCATCTATATTGAGCTGGGTCAGTGCCGATATGTATATCCTGTATTTTGAATCTGCAGGCAGCTTCTCGGTCAGCCTGTCATTTAAGCAGTGTATGCCCTCTATGATCAGTATGTCGTCCTCTCCGAGCCTTATGACATTTCCCTTGTACTCCCTCTCACCTGTCACAAAATTGTAGGTGGGGAGCTCCACGCTCTCACCGTTTAGGAGCTTCAGCATGTCGCTGTTGAAAAGCTCTATGTCCAGAGCCGATATGGATTCAAAATCCGGCTTACCGCTCTCATCCACGGGCCTTTCCTCCAGCCCAAGGAAATAGTTGTCCACCGATATGATATGAGGCTCAAGTCCGTAGGCCCGAAGCTGTATGGCCAGCCTATTGGCAGTCGTGGTCTTTCCCGAGCTGGAGGGTCCGGCTATGAGCACCAGCTTCCTGTCCTTCTGGGATATGCGCTGGGCCACCTCACCTATCTTCTTCTCAAAATATGCCTCCTGCATCAGTATCAGATCATCAGCCCTGCCATCGCAGATGGCCTCATTGAGGTCTGCTATGGTACTTATACCTATCTTTTCCGCCCATCTGAAGGAGTCCGACTGCACCCTGAAGAGTTTTTCCGACGGCCTGAACTCAGGCAGCACCGAAGGATCCTTCACTGAGGGGAGCATCAGCACGAAGCCCTCCTTATAAGGAACCAGGGAAAAGCGCTTTATATAGGAGGTATCAGGCACCATGGCCCCATAAAAATAATCCTGGAAACCGTCAAGGTCATAGATATTGACCCTGGATACCCTCCTGTAGCGGAACAGCTTGGACTTGTCATACATGCGGTGCCGCCTGAAACGTTTTATGGCCTTTTCCACGGATATATTGTATTTTTTTATCCTCCTGCCCTCGGCACACAGCTGCCTCATGCGCTCCTCCACCCGTTTAAGGCGCTCCCCATCCAGGGAAAATGGCCCCTTGGGCATGATATAAAAATTGCCCCCTATGGTAAACTCCACCGTGACCCTGTCCACAGCCTCATGGCCGCAGGTCTCATAAAAGGCCTTGAGCATCATGAAGACGGCAGATCTTGCATAGGTCATGCGGCCGTCCGGATCCCTGTAGGTCAGGAATTCCACAGCTCTGTCATTTTTGCAGGTCTTATAAAGCTCCAGCAGTCTGTTTTCCGTCAGATCATGCACGAGCAGTATGTCCTGATCATAGGCAGCTGAAAACTCCGAAGCTATCTCCTTCCAGGAGGTGCCTTTTTCAAATTCTCTTATCTCGCCTCCACAGCTTATCTTCATCTATATCCTCCGTACATGCGTACTTGCCATCGTACCTGTCCTGTCGCCTATATCCTGTAGCTGGTGGGAGTCGCAAACCTCAACTTCAGATGTCTTGACAGCTCCGAAAGCTCAGCGGATATAAGGTCATTTCTGTGCTCTGCCCCCTCCGGGAAGCGGAATCTGAGGAAGCTGTCATAGTAGTCGTCCTCCTGATGAGGGCTGTATCCATCCATGCCAAATATGATGGCCTCGGAGACTCCCAGATCCCGAAGGAGCCTCAGGGCCATGAGTCCCGAATTGTCTATGATGTCAGGCTCCTTTGAAGCATAGCTTGAGAAGTTGACCACATAGTCCGTGATCTTGCACTCCTTCATGTTGGAGGTGGTTATGCATCTGGCATCCGTATGTCCCTCTATCTTTTCATAGCGCCTCATGTTGCTGGAAAAGATGAGATCCGGGTGAAAGTCATCGGCTGTAAAATTGACTGCCAATGTCACCGTATCAGGCTCCGACTGAAGTGACCTTATCTCGTCTCCCGCATCCTGAAGGCTCCTTCCGGGAGCTATAAATACAACTCTCTTTCCGCAAAGGAGCTTCCTCAGCTCATCCAGGGCCTCCCTGTCATCTATATGATTTTCCAGATAACGTCTGTAATAATATTCTGCCTTGTCCTTTGAGAACCTGACCCGGTCCTCAGGAGTCATGCTCCTTATGAGCTCGTCAAAGCCCTTGGCCGTAAGGCTGTCCCTGCCCTCAAGATATATGGCATAGTTGGGATGGCAGCCTCTGCTGGCAGAAAGGTAGAAGGGCATGGAATAGCCCCAGAACCTGGTCTTATATATGTCACCCAGATACCTGTCCATGATCTCAAGCATGGGCTCGATCCGGTAATCCGTGCCATGGTTCTCATTCATGTACTCTGCAAACAGCTCCAGGTTGAGGTTGCCTGCGCCTCTGCCCATGCCAAATACACAGGCGTCTATGGCTATGTCCCTCTTGAGATTGAGCTCGACCATGGCCTCTGCATTTCCAAAGGCCTGCTGCAGATTGTTGTGGGCATGGTAGCCGAGGACTATGCCCTCATCCATGTTGTTGTCAGCCAGATACACCAGTCTCAGGAACTGCTTCCTCTTTATGAGCCCGAAGGTGTCCACTATGGTCATGGCAAAGGGCTTAAGCTCATTGAACCTTTTTATGCCCTCTATGAACTCCATGTCCGTATAGAGATCAGTGCCGACAAAGTTCACAAAGAGCAGATAGCCGGCCTCCTTTACCCGCTTGCAGTAGCGGTAGCCCTCTTCTATCTTGTCCTTTTTAAATATGACCCTGATGGCATCTATGCCCTCGGGTTTCCTGTCGGTTATGCGCTCTATGGGTATGGGGGCGCTCATATCCACCATGCCTGCATATATGAGTCCCGGAGCCTTGGGAGTGATGGCATCAGTCATGGAATCCGGATCCGGAAATACTGATCTGTCCCTGTCATAGACATCGCCTTTTATGAAGCCCATCTCTATCATCTCTATGCCGGTATCGGCTATGAGCCTCGCCACGCCCTTTATGGCCTCCTCACCGAAGCGCCAGTCATTGACATAGCCTCCGTCTCTCAGGGTACAGTCCAGAAGATAGGTCTTTTTCATACAAACTTCCTTTCATCAGTCTCATCGGTCAGGATCTCAAGTCCCGGAAAATGCTTCCCGACAAAGTCCTTCATATAAGGCACATAGATATGCTCCAGTCCGAAATGTCCTGCGTCTATCAGCGTTATGCCCTCTGCCGCGGCATCTATACCGTCATGGTGTCCCATGTCTCCGGTGATCAGGCAGTCCGCCCCCAGATCCCTTGCAAAGCTCAGCATGCCCCTGCCGGAGCCCGGACAGGAGGCCACTCTGCTTATGGGCCTGCCGCCGTCATAGTATATGACCTGGCCTATGCCAAACCTCTCCTTTACGAGGAGCGCCAGCTCCCTGGCACCCATGGGGCTCTCCAATTCACCGTAAAAGCCTACTCCTATGGGCATGCCCTGGTCCTCTCCCGTAAGCTCCAGAGGAGATATCTCCCTGACTCCGAGCCGCTCTGCCACTATATGGCCCATACCCTCTCTGGCTACATCAAAGTTGGTATGCATGGCATAGAGGCTCATATCATTTTGGATGAGCTTTATGAGTCGTCTGCCTATAAAGCTCTCGTCATTGACGTTTTTGATGGATCCAAATATAAGGGGATGATGTGTGAGCACCAGATCACAGCCCTCGCTCACAGCCCGGTCCACCACTCTGTCCGTGGCATCCAGGGCTATCATGAGCTTATGGACCTCCTTTTTCCTGCTGCCGCAGAGCAGGCCCGGATTGTCCCACTCAAGCGCCATGGTCCTGGGATAGTGCTCCTCTATGACTCCTATGATCTCATCAAGCATGATCCTTTCCATACTCACCCTCCTTATACCTGTCAAGTGCTTTGTCTATATACGTCAAAAGCTCTGTAAGCTCTCTCCTTCTTTCCTTAGCCTTTTCCGAGGTGCCCTGTCCTGCTTTTGAAAGTGCCTCCTCCGTCACTCGCTTAAGCTCTGTGAGCTGGGCCCTGAGCACAGTGTCCCTACTCTCAAGCCCCGGCCTTCCGAAAAGCAGCTCCTCCGTACTATAGGGCTCCTGCTCCTCTGCCGTATCCGGCCTCGCAGCCTCCATGATGACATAATACTTACCACCATCCAGCACATAATGCTCCTGCCTGATCACAAAGCCCTGCTCCATGATGAAGCTCCTCACAAGCTCAGGCTCTGACTGGGGGCTCAGCACCAGCCCTGACACATCCGTAAGCAGGTCAGCACCTTCCTTCAGCATATCCCTTATGAGCTGTCCGCCCATGCCCGCCATGAGTACGGTCACTCCTCCCTGATCCCTGCATTCCTTTACCCGTTCCCGATCCACTGGACAGAGTCCGTCTCCCAACAGGGTCTCTATGCGGTCAGAAAGACCTGCTGCCTCTATATTTATCCTGGCCCGATCGAGGGGCCCGGGATTTATGTCACAGGCCAGGGCCCTGTCCACGAGCCCCCGCCTGACGGCCTCTATACATATATAGCCATGATCACAGCCCACATCCACGAGCAGTCCTTTATAGGACAGCTCTCCTATGGCTGTCAGTACTCTCTCAAGTCTTTCCGACAGATACATGCAGCTTCTCCAGCTCCTTCTTTTTTCTGAACAGCTCCTGCAGCTTAAGTATGTCATCACCGCAGGCCTCGGTCTCCCGGTCAAGGATGCAGGCTCTTATGCTCTGCACCGCCGTGGTCAGTGCCTTTTCAAGCTCCTGCCTTTTCATGTCCTGAAGACTCTTATATCCTGAATCTGAGTTTATGATGAGTCCTGCCTGCATACGCTTTTCCTCATCATCAGGATAGAGCTCCATGAGCCTTGAGGCGCTCGCCTCTCCCTCATCCGATTCTCTCAGGAGCTCCTCATAAAGCTCCCTCATGATTCCCTCGTTGAAATCAGAGGGCTCAAGATAAGTCCTTACAGACCTCAGCACCTCGTGGTCAGAGCAGCCCCAGGCGATCAGGAGCCGCTGCGCCTTGAGAGAAGCATTTTCCGAGCGTCCCTCATGGGGAGCCTCCATACGTACAGCCCTCTTTTCCGTCTCTTCCCTCTGCTTTTCGTCCCGTATCCTCTCCTTCTGCCGGACTCCCGACTTCAGGAAGCGATACTCCACCAGCTTCTTGAGCTCCTCATAGTTGATCATGTATTCGTGGCTGACAGCCTGGATATAGTTGTCCCTCTCAAGGCTCTCAGTAAACATGCACAGCTTGTCCGCGAGCTCCTCATAGAAGCGGGTCTTCATGGCGGGATCTGAAAGATCGTATCTGTCCCTTATGACACCGGTCTCATACATAAAGGCGTTTTTGGCTCCTCTTATGAGGGCCTCATAAGCCTCTGCGCCCTCCTCCTTTATGAATTCATCCGGGTCCTTGTGCCCCTTCATGTCAAGGACTCTGACATTCAGCCCGGCATCCCTCAGTATGGGAAATGCCCGAAGCTTGGCCTTGATGCCTGCCTCATCGCTGTCCTGAGTCAATATGACCTCCTCCGTATAGCGTCTCAGCAGCCTGGCATGCTTTTCGTTGAAGGCCGTGCCAAGGGATGCTACTGCATTTGTAAAGCCAGTCTGATGGAGAGCTATGACATCCATATAGCCCTCACAAAGCAGCAGCTGAGGCTTCCTGCTCTTTCTGGCAAAGTTGAGCCCATAAAGGACCGAGCTCTTGTCAAATATGGGAGTCTCCGGAGAGTTGAGATACTTGGGCTGTCCGTCGCCCATGACCCGTCCGCCAAAGCCTACCACCCGGCTGTTCTGGTCCATGATGGGGAACATGACCCTGTTCCAGAACCGGTCGCTGATCCTCTGCTCGTCAAATATGACAAGCCCCGAGGTCTTTATGCTCTCATCGTCATAGCCCTTGCCCTTTAGGAACTCATAGAGCTCGCTTCGCTGCTTTCCTGCATAGCCAAGGCCAAAGTGGGTGATGGTACGGTCAGAGAGCCTGCGCTTGTCCCTGAAATACTCAAGGCCCTGGGCCCCTTCCCTGGACTTGAGCCTGTCATAATAAAAATAAGCAGCATCCTTGTTTATGTCATAGAGCTTCCTCTTGAGGGCAGACATGCCGAACTGCTCTCCCGAATCTCCTGCCTCAGGCAGGGCTATGCCCGCCCTGTCCGCCAGAGACCTGAGTGCCTCAGTGAAGCTCATGTTTTCGTATTCCATGAGGAAATTGATGACATTTCCTCCTGCTCCGCAGCCAAAGCAATAATATATCTGCTTCTGGGGACTGACTGAAAATGAGGGGGTCTTTTCCCCATGAAAAGGACAGAGCCCAAAATAATTGGCTCCCTTCTTCGTCAGCTTTATATGCTGGCCTATGACATCGACTATGTCGTTGGCCTCCCTGACCTGGGCTATGGTCTCCTCACTGTATCTTGGCATCCTTCAGCTCACTCTCCAGCCGAGGGGCACGAAAAGCTCCTCGAATTTTTCTATGGCATAGTTATCAGTCATACCGGATATATAGTCACAGACTGCTCTTTCCCTGGAAGTCCCATTGTCCATGAGCATACGGTACTCTGAGGTCATGGCATCCGGATGCTTCATATAGTACTCAAACAGCAGCTCTATCATCTTCTGGGCCTTGTGCTCCTCGGCCTTGGCCTTTCCGCCCGTATATATGTTTCCGAACATCCAGTGTCTCAGTCCCTGCATGGCCGCCTGATGATCCGGGCTCATGACTATCTCCGACCTGCCCATGCTGTGATTTATGACATCATGTATCAGGCTGTTGAGCCTGTCATGGACGTTGTTGCCCAGCACATCCGTATACTCCCTCGGTATGTCAGCCTCGGTGATCAGCCCGCCACGTATGGCATCGTCCACGTCATGATTGAGGTAAGCGATCTTGTCAGACAGCCTGACCACCTGTCCCTCAAGGGTGGAGGGATGTCCGCTGGTCTGGTGGTTCAGTATGCCGTCCCTGGTCTCCACGGTCAGGTTAAGCCCCTTGCCGCCCTTTTCCAGCACCTCTACTATGCGCACTGACTGCTCGCTGTGCTCAAAGCCCTCTGAGCAGAGCTTGTCAAGTACAGCCTCACCGCTGTGGCCGAAGGGAGTATGCCCCAGATCATGTCCCAGAGCTATGGCCTCGGTCAGGTCCTCATTTAGCAGCAGGGCCTTTGATATGGTCCTGGCTATCTGGCTGACCTCCAGGGTGTGGGTCAGTCTGGTCCTGTAGTGATCTCCCTCAGGAGCCAGAAAAACCTGGGTCTTACGCTTCATCCTGCGGAAGGACTTGCTGTGGAGTATCCTGTCCCGATCCCGCTGATAGTCGGTCCTGATGTCACATCTCGGTTCCTCCCTGTCCCTTCCCTTCGATTCAGAAGCAAAGGAAGCAAAGGGGCTCAGTATGAGCCTCTCCCTTGCTTCCAGCATCTCTCTTATGCAGCTGTAACTCGCTCCGTTAAATGTTATGTCAGCCACTGATCCTTCCTCCGATCAACTGAGGGCCGCTGACTCCTTACTTCAGAAATCCCTCTATGATGGCCTGCTCAGCCTCCTGTCTCGTAAGCCCCAGAGTCTCCAGCTTTATGAGCTGCTCACCTGCGATCTTGCCTATGGCAGCCTCATGCACCAGCTCTGCATCCGGGTGATCCGCATCAAGGGCAGGCACTGCAAGCACCTTTGCCTCATCGCCTATGATGGAATCACACTCCGTATGTCCGTGGCAGGCAGCCTTGCCGGCTATGTTTGAATAAAATACTATCCTGGAGTTCTCAGTAGCCACCGAACGGCTTATGAGATTGGCTGATGAGCCCTCGCCCACAAGCTCGGCATCCATACGTGACTCCGCATACTGCTCTCCGTTCGTAAGCAGCCTCTCCTTGAGTATGAGCTTGGCATTCCTTCCGACTACCGCCTTGGTCTCTCTCTTTGTGGAATCTATGCCCTTTATCTGGGTGGACTCCATCTCCATGGTGGAATCCTCATCCAGGTATATCTCTGTCTTGGGGTTCATGATCCTGCCGCCGGTCCTGCCTTCGGCAGCCTCACCATAATGTCTCTCTATGTACTTTACCCTGCTGCCCTTGCCAACATGGAAGGTATGCAGTCCGTCATGCTCGCTTTCCTGATCGCCGCAGTTGTGTATGCCGCAGCCCGCAACTATGGTCACGTCACAGTCCTCGCCTATGGTGAAGGCATTTATGACCATCTCCTTGTACCCGGTCTTTGAGATGACCACAGGTATGCAGCAGGTCTGGTTCTTTGTATGCGGCTTGATGTCTATGTTTATGCCGCTGCCGTCAGGCCTGGAGGTGATCTCTATGTTGGCCGTGGATCTCCTCTCTGCCGCTTCGCCGTTGAGCCTTATGTTCATGGCTCCCTCCGGCATCTTCTTGTGCATGTCGAGGACCTCGTCAAGTATCCTCTTTTCTTTGTTATCCATATATGTCATTCTCCGTATGATCGTTTTATTTAAGTCCTGAGC
>CALWHG010000025.1 GCA_944380315.1 uncultured Lachnospiraceae bacterium | reverse complement strand
GAAAAGTCAGGCATGAAGAGAGCGGTGCACGGTATGCTTGGGGAGAGGACGAGCAGAGAACTGCCCTGGAGGACCCTCACAGGCATAAGGCCAGTAAAGCTTTATGACTGCAGCGACAGAGACATAGACGAAAGGCTGAAGAAGGAATACCTCATATCCGATGAGAAGCTCAGCCTCCTCAGGAGGACCGCTCTCAGGGAGCAGGAGGCCCTTTCCTCATTTGACTATGAAAAGGGCTTCAGCATATACATAGGCATACCCTTCTGCCCCAGTACCTGCCTTTACTGCAGCTTCACCTCTAATCCCATACTGAAATACAGGGACAGGATAGGAGAGTACCTGGAGGCTCTCAGAAAAGAGCTGAGGCTGACCGCAGAGCTTCAGAAGGGGGATGGCGAGTATGGCGGGATCAGGAGCCACATCACCGGCAGGGAGCTTCAGACCATATATATAGGAGGCGGTACTCCCACGGCCCTGTCTGCCTCTGAGCTCGACAGGCTGCTTGGCATGATGGAGGAGGAACTGGATCTCTCAGCCCTCAGAGAGCTGACCGTGGAGGCCGGAAGGCCTGACAGCATAGACCGGGACAAGCTCAGGGTACTTAAGGCTCATGGCGTGGGGCGCATAAGCATCAATCCCCAGACCATGAATGACAGGACCCTCAGGCTCATAGGCCGCAGACATACGGCAGCCCAGGTAGAGGAGGCCTTCCATATGGCCAGGGAGGAAGGCTTTGACAACATCAACATGGATCTGATCATGGGACTTCCCGAGGAGACAGAAAGGGATGTGGCCTATACCTTAGACAGGATAAGAGAGTTCAGGCCGGAAAGCCTGACGGTGCATGCACTGGCAGTAAAAAGGGCGGCCAGACTGAGCACGGAGGGGCTTGCCTATGCTGGCCTTGAGAGGGCCGGAGCAGAGGAGGCAGCCCGTATGATGGGGCTGGGAGCCGCATGCGCACGGGAGCTTTCCATGGAGCCCTACTATCTCTATCGTCAGAAGAATATGGCGGGCAATCAGGAAAATGTGGGCTACTGTATCCCTGGCAGAGAGGACCTCTACAATATACTCATGATGGAGGAAAAGCATACGGTGGTCGGCGTCGGAGCCGGCTCATCCACCAAGGTGGTGATCAGAAACGAGGATCCTTCGCTTTACGGAGGTAATCGTAACAGGATAGAGCGACATGAAAATGTCAAGAACATAGACATTTACCTTGACACCATAGACGAGGTACTTAAAAAGCGCAGCCTTTGATCGGGCTGCGCTTTTCTATGAGCGTATGCTATATCTACTTATTTTTGGGATCACAGAGGCCTTATGGACACCTCTCCGGAGTTCAGGATCACCTGACCCTCAGAGGTATCAACCACCAGGTTACCGGCACGGTTTATGTCCACGGCCCTGCCGGTAAGCCTTTCTCCGCCGCTCATCCAGTATATGTCCCGTCCAAGCACCAGGGACCTTCTCTTATACTCCTCATAAACCTCCAGGGAATCTGGATCCTTAGCCACCTCAAATACCTCTGCGGCTATCTCGCCTATGAGACGGCTCCGGCATATGTCCATGTCATCTATGGAAAAGGCTATGTCCCGCACATCCTCCGGGAAATCCCTGGTTCTAAGGTTCATGCCTATGCCTATGATCACATATCCCAGCATGCCGCTCTCCATATCGCTGACCGCCTCCGTCAGTATGCCTGTGGATTTGCGGCCCTCTATCCATATGTCGTTGACCCATTTGATCTCAGCTTTTTTTTGACTGTGCCGCTCTATGACACGGCTTACGGCTACTGCAGTGGCGAAGGTGATGGAAAGAAAGTTTTCTATGGGCTTTTCCACTCTTATGCAAAGGCTCATATATATGCCTGTGTCCTCCGGCGAATAGAAGCTTTTGCCATAACGCCCACGTCCCTTTGTCTGACTGTTGGCGGTGATCAGGGCATGCGAGAGAGGGTGCTCCGATACCAGCTTCTTTCCCACATTTTGAGTGGAATCCACGGAGTCATAGACCTCTATCTCGCAGGCGTCCTTAAAGCCTGCTGTCCGTAGGCCCGCCTCTATGCCCTCCCTTGAGAGCTTGTCATCTGTGAGGGAAAGCATATACCCACTGTTTGTTGTGGCTTTTATATCAAACCCTTCCTTCCTGAGGCTTTTTACGGCCTTCCATATGCCTGCTCTGGTGACGGAGAGCTCCTGTGCCAGTTCCTCTCCGGAGACCGGGATCCCCCTGGATTCCTCCAACCTTTTAAGTACATCGTCCTTAAGCCCCATATGATGAATATTGCCTCCTTTTTACATGTCAAATGTAAACGATATATTATAAATGAGTTTACAATTTATGGCTTTTGTATTAATATATTAGCACGAATAGAGGAAAAGGAGCAAGAAATCATGAAAGATCGAAAGACACTTGCCCTGTGTACCGGGGCGATGCTGATAGTGATCATGACCGGACTTTCTCAGATGGTCATTTCCATAGGACCTGTCCCCTTTAATCTAGGAGTGCTGGGAGCCTTCCTCATGGGGCTTATGCTTAAGCCCAGATATGCACTGCTCAGCATGCTGTGTTACCTGATACTGGGAGCTTTGGGAGTACCTGTATTTGCCGGCTTCAGCGGAGGGCCCCAGGTGCTTTTTGGACTGACTGGAGGTTATATAGTGGGCTATGTATTCATAAGCTATATGAGCTCTCTTGCGGAGACTGCCGGATTGCCTGTAGTGCTTAAGCTTTCCGTCATGGTATGCTCTCTGATACTTTGCTACGTGCTTGGCACCTGCTGGTTCATGTACCTGAGCGGCAGCAGCTTTATGGAGAGTCTTGCGATATGCGTACTTCCCTTTGTCATACCTGATCTGCTTAAACTGGTAGCGGCCTTTTATCTGGCTTCTGCCATAAAAAAGAGACTGCCTAAGGAGCTTAGGAGCAGTCTCGCATAGATCTTATCTACAGCCGCCGGGCTCAAGCTCTGGCGGCTTCTATAAACCGATCAAATATCTTTGCCTGTATGGGATCGTCATACATCTTTTCAGGGTGCCACTGAAGTCCCAGCAGGAAGCATGAGCCCTCAGAGCCTGAGCCCTCCGCCTCCAGAGCCTCTATGACCCCGTCAGGGGAGACTGCGGTCACCCTTAGTCCGGGTGCCACATCCTTTACGGCCTGATGGTGGAAGGAGTTCACTCCCAGGTCCTCAAGGCCGGTGATAGCATAAAGCAGGCTGTCCTTCTCCACCTTTGCCCGATGGGAGATCCTGTTGAGAGGGTAGTTGGATTTTGAATGGGAGAGAAAATCTCCGTCACTGGGCAGGTCCTGATACAGCGTACCGCCCAGAGCCACGTTAAGCACCTGTATGCCTCGGCATATGCAGAGCAGAGGCTTTTTGAGCTCTGCTGCCTTGCGGGCTATGTAGAGATCCTGGTCGTCACGCTCGGGTATGATGCGTCCACATTTTCCCCTGTCAGTCTCTCCAAAGATCTGGGGATCTATGTCATTTCCACCACTGAGCAGCACCCCGTCAAGGGCCTCGAGCACCTGGTCAAGATCATCCTTTTTGTCATATATGGGGAGCAGGAGAGGGATGCCGCCTGCCTCCATGACTGCCCTGACATAGTTGTGGGAGACATAATGATACATGAGGGACATGTCGCCCCCATCCTTAAAAATATCGTCATGATCATAGTTGCAGGATATGCCTATGACTGGTTTGTTCATGTCTTGATCTTCCTTTCAATATAGTCCTTATGTCCGATGCTCAGGCCCCGGATCATTTCTGCTGGAGCAGCATGGCCATGGGAGGTATGAACTGCTTTTTGCGGCTCATGACTCCGGGCAGGCTTATGACATCTCCATCGGCCTTCCTTCCGAAGGCCTCCTCAGCATTTTTGACAGCATCCTTGCCTACGCATATGACCTGCGAGCTGCCTGAAAGTATGCCGGTGAGCAGGAAGTAAAGGCTGTCCACGTTGAGATCCTTGAGGGTCCTTTCCATATAGGGACGGAGCTTCTCTATGATCTCAGGGTAATCCTCCTCACTCATGGAATTGATCTGACCTGCTCCGAAGCTCACCTCTCCCACATTGAATTTCTTGAAATCCTGGAAGAATATATCCTCAGCGGACTTGTTAGTAAGGTCAGAGCCTGCCTTGAACATGGCCTTGGCATAGGCTGAGATGTCTGCTATGCCTGAGATCTCAGCGAGCCTCTTTGCGACCTCCCGATCCAGCTCCGTACAGGTGGGACTCCGGAACATGAGAGTGTCCGAGATGATGGCAGAGCACAGGAGCCCTGCCTCTACGGGACTTAGCTCCAGCTGCTCCTCCTGGCACATACGGTATATGATGGTGGCCGTGCAGCCCAGGGGCTGACAGCGGAAAAATACTGGCTGAAGGGTCTCTATGGTACCGAGCCTGTGGTGATCTATGATCTCCAGTATGTCAGCATCATCGGCTCCATCCACTGCCTGGGAGAGCTCATTGTGATCCACCAGTATGATCTGCTTTTTCTTGAGCCCCAGCAGGTTACGGCGGGAGATCATGCCCACGTAGTGGCCCTCTGAATCAAGTATGGGATAATCCCTGACTCTGTGCTTCGTCATGACCTCACGGGCATATTCGACACTGTCGGAAAGCCTGAAGGTCAGGAGATTCTGGGATGCCATGAAGCTCTTTACGGGCATGGAATGGTTTATGAGCCTGGCAGTGGTATAGGTATCATGGGCCGTCTCTATGACGGTCACATGATGACGCTCTGCATTATCTATGGTCTCCCTGGATACCCTGTGAGGGCCGCAGATGACCAGGCAGCAGGCTCCCTTGTTTATGGCTATGTTGTGGGCCTTGGCCCTGTTGGCGGTTATGACCAGATCGTCCTTCTGAATGAAGTCCTCCATGATATCAGTGGAGGATGCGGCTATGGTGGTCTTGCCCTTGGTTATGCAGGCTCCGGGATCTCCGCAGAGCAGCTTGCCGTCAAGGGTGGTAAGTATGTTCTTTATCGGGGTCTCGGCCTTGCCTATGATATGATTGTCGAACATATCCATGTCGGACTCGGCTATGTCATTTATGGTTATGACTCCCCTTAAGTGATTGTCCTCATCTATGACCGGGAGAGTGACGCATTCCTGCTCCTTCATGAAGCGATAGGCAGTGTTCAGGGATATGTCCTCGCTTATGCCGGGGATGCGGCGTATCTCTATGTCGGCCACCTGGGGCGATACGTCGGTCATGTACTTGGGTGCAGGCACCTTGAAATGGTCCAGCACATACTTTGTCTCCTCGTTTACGTGTCCGCAGCGTACGGGCATGTAGGCATCGGAATGCTGGATGCCCTCGTCCCTTTCCTTCATGCGGTTCTTGAGGGCTGCGTAGACTATGGCTGAGCATATGGAATCCGTATCCGGATTGCGATGCCCTATGACAAAGATCTTCCTTTTCCTTATCGACATAAGCTTTCCTTTTGCTCCTTGAGCTCCTTTTCAAGATTTTTCTGAGCCGTGGCCAGCATGAGCTTGATACGATTGAGCTGGTTGACCTCGGAGGCTCCGGGATCGTAGTCCACTGCTATGATATTTGCTTCAGGATAATGACGGCGCAGCTCCTTGATGACTCCCTTGCCCACTATGTGGTTGGGCAGACAGCCAAAGGGCTGGGTGCACACTATGTTCCTTACTCCCTCATGTATGAGCTCCAGCATCTCTCCGGTCAGGAACCAGCCCTCTCCGGTCTGGTTGCCTATGGAGACGAACTCCCTGGCCATCTGGGCGAGCTCCCTGATGTCGGCCTGGGGATCGAAATGCCTGGACTTTGCAAGCTCCCTGCGGGCCGTGGACCTGAGGGCCTCAAGGAGCGATATGCCTATGTTTGACAGCCTTGCGGTGGACCTGCGTCCTCCCAGATGCTCAGCTTTAAAGTTGCTGTTATAGAAGGAGTAGAGCAGGAAATCCATCAGATCCGGCATGACGCACTGAGCACCCTCGCTTTCGAGGAGCTCGACTATATGATTGTTTGCGAGAGGGGAGAACTTGACCAGTATCTCACCTACCACGCCTACCTTGGGCTTTACGATGTCCTGCCTGGGAAGCTCATCAAAATCCCTGATGATGCCCTTTACGTTCCTGTTGAATTCAAGCATGGAAGGGCTCTTCCTGCGCAGATGAGCTATGACCTTCTTTTTCCACTTCTCATGGAGCTCGTTTGCCGAGCCCGGAAGGAGCTCATAGGGCCTGGTGGCGTAGAGCACTCTCATGAAAATGTCTCCATATACCACGGCCTGCATGGCCTTGGTCACAAGGGGCACGTTCATTTTGAAGCCCGGATTGGTCTCCATGCCATTCATATTGAGGGAGATGACAGGTATCTGTCCCATGCCAGCCCTCTCAAGTGCTCTTCGTATGAAGCCTATATAGTTGGATGCCCTGCAGCCTCCTCCGGTCTGTGACATGATGACAGCCGTATGATCCAGATCATACTTGCCTGAGAGCAGTGCCTCCATGATCTGGCCTATGACTATCAGTGAAGGATAGCAGGCATCGTTATTGACGTACATGAGTCCCGTATCCACTGCGGAACGGTTGTCGTTCTGGAGCACCTCTATATGGTAGCCAAAGGCGTTGAGGGCAGGCTCCAGAAGGTCAAAATGTATGGGAGACATCTGAGGGCAGAGTATGGTGTAGTCCTTCCTCATCTCCTCCGTAAATACGACCCTGTTGTAGGCTGCAGACTGCTGCACCCTCTTTACATTTTTCTGCTCCCTGACCCTGAGGGCTGCTATGAGAGAGCGGATACGTATGCGGGCGGAGCCCAGGTTGTTGACCTCATCTATCTTGAGTACAGTGTATATCTTTCCTGAGCCTGTGAGTATGTCGCTGACCTGATCGGTGGTGACCGCATCCAGGCCGCAGCCGAAGGAATTGAGCTGTACCAGATCCAGATCGTCGCGCTGCTTTACGAAGGTGGCTGCACGATAGAGCCTGGTGTGATACATCCACTGGTCGGTGACTATGACCGGACGCTCCACCTCAGCCAGATGGCTCACGGAGTCCTCGGTCAGCACCGCAAAGCCGTAGCTCGTGATCATGTCGGCTATGCCGTGGTTTATCTCAGGGTCTATATGGTAGGGGCGTCCTGCCAGGACTATGCCCCTGTGTCCGGTCTTTTCCATCCAGGAAAGGACCTCCTCACCCTTCTTTTCAGTGTCACGCTTGGCCCGAAGGAGCTCCTCCCAGGCGAGGTGGGCCGCTTCGCGTATCTGAGCCTCGGTCATGCCGGGTATCTCCTTGCCAAAGGCACCGGTCATGGGCTTCCCGAACTTTGCCATGAACTCCTTTACCAGTCCGTCGGTCAGCACCTTCTCGTCCGTAAAGGCAAGGAAGGGATTGAAGAAGTCTACCTGCTCCGTATGGAGAGACTCCACGTTGTTCTTTATGTTTTCCGCATAGGATGTGACTATGGGGCAGTTGTAGTGGTTTCCGGCGTCCGGAGATTCATTGCGCTCATAGGGTATGCAGGGATAGAAGATGAACTTTATCCCGTTTCGTATGAGCCACTCCACATGCCCGTGGGATATCTTGGCAGGGTAGCACTCAGACTCCGAGGGTATGGACTCTATGCCGAGCTCATATATCTTCCTTGTGGACACAGGGCTCAGCACGGTCTGGAAGCCCAGCTCCCTGAAAAAGGTGGCCCAGAAGGGATAATCCTCATACATGTTGAGGACCCTGGGTATGCCCACCTTGCCTCTGTAGGCCAGGTCAGCGGGCAGGGGCTCATAATCGAACATACGGCGGAGCTTGTAATCAAAGAGATTGGGGATCTCCTTGCGTGAGCGCTCCTTTCCAAGGCCTCTCTCACAGCGGTTTCCTGATATGAAGTTCCTGCCGGCACCGAAGTTGTTGATGGTCAGGACGCAATGGTTGTTGCAGCCCTGGCACCTGGTCATGGAGGTGCGGTACTGAAGGTTTATGATGTCGTCCATGGGCAGCATGGTGGTATGCACGTCTTCACCTGCAGCCTTCCTCATGCCATAGCGCTCTCTGGCTATGAGAGCGGCTCCGAAGGCCCCCATGATGCCTGCTATGTCAGGCCTGGTGGCAGTACAGCCGGCTATCTTCTCAAAGGCCCTGAGCACCGCATCGTTGTAGAAGGTGCCGCCCTGAGTAACTATATGTGAGCCAAGATCCGAGGCCCTGGTGATCTTTATGACCTTATAAAGGGCATTTTTGATGACGGAATAGGCCAGTCCGGCAGATATGTCCGCCACCGTGGCTCCTTCCTTCTGGGCCTGCTTGACATTTGAATTCATGAATACGGTACAGCGCTGTCCAAGGTCCGTGGGATCCTTGGCAAAGAGTGCGGCCTTTGCAAAGTCCTCCACGCTGTAGTTGAGGGACCTGGCAAAGGTCTCTATGAAGGAGCCGCAGCCGGAGGAGCAGGCCTCGTTGAGCTGGACTGAGTCCACGGTCCCGTCCTTTATGCGGATGCACTTCATGTCCTGACCGCCTATGTCCAGGATACAGTCCACCTGAGGATCGAAGAAGGAGGCGGCATAATAATGGGATATGGTCTCTACCTCGCCCTCATCCAGCAGGAAGGCAGCCTTAAGAAGCGCTTCGCCGTAGCCGGTGGAGCAGGAATATACTATGTGTGCATCTGCGGGAAGGAGGGACTTTATCTCCTTCATGCTCTTTATGGCCGTAGCCAGGGGGGAACCGCTGTTGCCCTCATAGAATTTATAGAGCAGGGATCCGTCCTCGCCTACCAGCGCTATCTTGGTGGTGGTGGAGCCGGCATCTATGCCCAGGTAGCAGTTGCCGCTGTAGGTCTTTATGTCAGCGGTCCTGACATTTGACTTTCCGTGCTCCCTGAGGAACTCATCATATTCCTCCTGGGAAGCAAAGAGGGGATCCAGTCTCTTTATCTCCGTATCGAGCTTTATGCCTGAGCGGAGCCTTTTCTCAAGCTCCTCTATGTTGAGCACCGGAGCCTTGTGATGGGTGCCGATGACCTCCGCCTCAGGATCAGCAGGCAGGTTCATGGCTGAGCCTATGGCTGCAAACAGGTGTGAATCGTCAGGCGCTATGACGCAGTCGTCCGTGAGCCTGAGGGTGCGGATAAATGCTGCCCGAAGCTCAGGAAGGAAATGAAGGGGACCTCCGAGGAAGGCCACATGACCTCTGATGGGCTTTCCGCAGGCCAGTCCCGATATGGTCTGATTGACCACAGCCTGGAATATGGAGGCGGCCAGATCCTCGTGGGTGGCGCCCTCATTTATAAGGGGCTGTATGTCTGATTTTGCAAATACTCCGCAGCGAGCGGCTATGGGATATATGGCCCTGTAGTTGCGGGCCAGATCGTTGAGTCCCTTGGCATCGGTCTGAAGCAGGGAGGCCATCTGGTCTATGAAGGAGCCTGTGCCGCCTGCACAGATACCGTTCATACGCTGGTCTATACCGCCGGTAAAATAGATGATCTTTGCGTCCTCGCCACCCAGCTCTATGGCCACGTCACACTCGGGCGCACGGCTCTGAAGGGCGGTGGCTACCGATACCACCTCCTGTATGAAGGGGGCACCCATATGTCCTGATATGGAGAGTCCGCCTGAGCCTGTGACCGCAGGCCGAAGCTCTATGCTTCCGAGCTGGGTCCGGGCATCTGAGAGTATATCCGCAAGAGTGTTCTGGATGTCTGCAAAATGTCTTCTGTAATCTGAAAACAGGACCTTGTCCTGATCATCGATGATGGCTGCCTTTACGGTGGTGGAGCCTATATCGATACCAAGTCTGTAGTTCTTTTCTGACATATAAATATCGTCTGTCCTTTTCTTTTTGAAGCTTATGTAAATATATACAAATACAGTTTACCGGCATCATCCTCAAACTTCCCGATGAGCTTCGGGAGGTCCATAAGAAAGATGCCGGGAATGAGTTGTTTTTCGGGCTTTATTTTCCCGACAATATGTTATCACAAACTGATGAGGATATAAACAGCTAAAGTGTAAAAAAAATATTAAAAGAACTGGTAAAGGCTTTGTTAAATCTACGTCAAATCCCCCTTTGGTGTTTACAAACACACTCTGAAAATGTATACTGAACGAGGCGGGCAGTCGTGCGATCACTTAAGGCTGCCCGCAGCTGATTATGTCTTAAAAAAAAGGAGGCAAGGACCGTTGATACGCTATTATCTGACCGTAAACGGAACCATAACAGAGATAGAGTCCGCTGAGCCGGGCTGCTGGATATCTCTTACCCATCCAAATGCCTCCGAGACCGAGCTTGTGGCCTCCAGGTACCACATCGACCTGGATGACCTCAGAGCCCCTCTGGATGAAGAGGAGAGGTCGCGTATAGAGACCGAGGACGATTATACGGTCATAGTGGTGGACATACCTGCCATAGAGGAGAGGAACGGTGCTGACTGGTTCGTCACCCTGCCTCTTGGTATATTCGTCACAGAGGATGTCATCATAACCGTATGTCTTCAGGACACTCCCGTGCTTTCCGCATTTACTGACGGGAGAGTGAGAGATCACTATACCTTCAAAAAGACCAGGTTCATACTTCAGATCCTTTATAAAAACGCTCAGCTCTTCCTGCAGTACCTGAGGATCATAGACAGGAAATCGGAGATAGTCGAAAAGAGCCTGCATAAGTCCCAGAGGAACAAGGAGCTCATAGAGCTGCTGGAGCTGGAAAAGACCCTGGTATACTTCACCACCTCCCTTAAGGGCAACGAGATGGTGCTTGAGAAGCTGCTCAAGATAGGCAAGATAAAAAAATATCCTGAGGATGAGGACCTCCTTGAGGACGTCATAGTCGAAAACAAACAGGCCATAGAGATGGCCAACATATACAGCGGCATACTGTCAGGGACCATGGATGCCTTTGCTTCTGTCATATCAAACAATCAGAACATAGTCATGAAGACCCTGTCTGCCATAACCATAGTCCTGTCCATACCTAATATCATCACGGGACTCTATGGCATGAACGTGGCCAACCTGCCCTTTGAGGACAGCCCGGTGGCCTTCGGCATCATTTGCCTGATCATAGTGGGCATAGCCATCATAGCCACCATCATACTGAAGAAAAAGGATATGTTTTAACTGATGAGAGATCTTTTTTATAAGCTGAAATACAGATTCGGAAGATATGCCATACCAAATCTGTCACTCTATGTGACCATGATATTTTCCCTTGGCTATCTGATGATCATATCTCCTGCGGGAGCATATGTATATTCCTCATGGCTGGCCTTCTATCCCAGGGAGGTGCTCCACGGACAGATATGGAGGATAGCCACGGCCATATTTTACCCGCCCGTAGCGGGCTCGGGCCTCGTATGGGGCGTCATAAGCCTGCTCATATACTACAACTTCTCCTCACTGGTGGAGAGGATGATGGGCACCTTTGAGTTCAATGTCTATTTTTTCGGAAGCATACTCATAGGAGAGATAGGTTCCATAGTGAGCTACCTTATGACCGGCATCAATTTCCCCTATATCCCCATATATACGCATTTTGCCATCATCATGGCATTTGCCATCATGTACCCGGATGCATCGGTGCTCCTCATGTTTTTCCTGCCCCTCAAGGCAAAATGGATAGCAGTGGCGGAGGCTGTCATATATCTGTATAACTTCCTTACGGGAGGTATCATCACAAAGATAAGCATAGCTGCTGCCTTCATACCCGTGATCATGTTTTTCCTGTTCGTCTACGGCGGAGGTAACGGCAATATCATAAGCAATCTCAGATTCAGGATGAAGCAGCGAAAGCGCAGGAAGGACTGGAAGGATCAGTGGCGATGACCGGATCCTGAGGACTGCCCTGCGGCAAGCAAGGCTTTGACTGTATGAGGCATTGCTCTGGAAGATATGGAGGAAGATGGTATGAGACATACGAAGATCATTTGTACACTTGGACCCAACTTTGATGACAAGGAGCTTTTCCTCAAGATGGCCGCAAAGGACATGGATGTGGCCAGATTCAATTTTTCCCATGGAGATCACAGGGAGCATAAGGGAAGGCTGGAGATGCTGAAGGAGGTCAGGAAGGAGACCGGAAGGCCCATAGCAGCCCTTCTGGATACCAAGGGACCTGAGATAAGGACAGGACGACTTAAGGACCACAAGAAGATCGAACTCTGTGCGGGAGAAAGCATAGTGCTCACCACAGAGGAGTGCGAGGGTACCAAGGACCGTCTGTTCATCAACTATGAGGGACTTCATGAGGATGTGGGCAAGGGCCAGCACATACTCATAGATGACGGACTCATAGACCTGGTGGTGGATGAGGTAAAGGACAGAGACATATGCTGCCATGTGGAGAGCGGCGGAGAGCTGGGAGAGCAGAAGGGCGTCAATGTACCCGGAGTAAAGGTAAAGCTCCCTTCCCTCACTGAGCAGGATATAGATGACATAAAGTTCGGCGTAAGCGAGGGCTTCGACATCATAGCAGCTTCCTTCGTCAGGGATGCGGACTGCATAAGGCAGATAAAGATCATACTTAGAGAGGAGGGCGCGCCTGAGATCCTGGTCATAGCCAAGATCGAGAATCAGGAGGGCGTCAACAACATAGACGAGATCATAGAGGCAGCAGACGGTGTCATGGTGGCCAGAGGAGACATGGGCGTTGAGATAGAGCCCCAGAAGCTCCCCCACATCCAGAAGACCATCATCCGGAAATGCAACATGGCGGACAAGATAGTCATAACCGCTACTCAGATGCTGGATTCCATGATGCGTAACCCCAGGCCCACCAGAGCAGAGGTATCTGACGTGGCAAATGCGGTATATGACGGCACTGACTGCGTCATGCTTTCAGGAGAGACGGCCATAGGCAAGTATCCCTGCGCAGCTCTGGCCATGATGGCAAAGATCTGTGAGGATACGGAAAAGAACATAAATTATGATTCCTTCCGTCACAGGAAGACTGAAAATGTGCACTTCGACCAGATATCGAATGCAGTGGCCCATGCCACCATATCCACAGCCATGAGGCTCTCGGCTGCAGGAGTAGTGGCACCGACCATGAGCGGACATACCGCAAGGCTCCTTTCCAAGTGGAGGCCTGTCATGCCCATATATTCCATGAGCCCCTCCATGGCTACTGTCAGGAGGACCATGCTGCTCTGGGGCACCATACCTGTATGGTCAAGGCGTGCGGAGTCTACCGATGAGCTCATAGAGAATTCCATAGATGAGCTCATAAGGGAGGGCTATATCAAGAAGGGAGACCTGACGGTGGTGACCGCCGGCGTGCTCAACTACAGATCAAAGGATTCCAAGGCTACGGATACCAATATCATGAGGGTAGTGACCATAGCCTGACAAAAGAGGTGTGACATGAGCAGAGAGGAAAAGCAGAACCTGGGACCCTCGGGCAGGATAGCTCCTGAGGAGGCTCCGGTCAAGGTGCTGGAGCACAGGCTGGCCTATCAGGGAAAGATACTCAAGATATATGATGATCTGGTGGAGGTCAATGGAAGACATACCCACTGGGACCTGGTACATCACAACGGGGCAGCAGCAGTCCTGCCGGTGACGGAGGACGGCAGGATACTGATGGTAAGACAGTACAGGCATGCCCTGGGACGTTTTACCCTTGAGATACCCGCTGGAAAGCTTGACAGCCCTGATGAGCCCATGATAGAGTGCGCAAGAAGGGAGCTTGAGGAAGAGACCGGCTACAGATCCGATGACCTGGAGCTTCTCATTAATATAAATACCACGGTGGCATTCTGCGATGAATTCATAGGGGTGTTCCTTGCCAGGGATCTCAAAAAGACCCAGCAGCATCTGGATCTGGATGAGGACATAAATGTGGAGGCCTGGGAGCTTCCCGATCTCCTGGAGCTCATATATACCCAGAAGATGACGGATTCAAAGACCGTGGCTGCCATACTTGCGTATGCAAACAAAGTAGGGAGGGATAGTTGATCATGATCAGAGAAAAGCTTGAAGACTATGTTATAACCATACCTGATTTTCCCGAGAAGGGGGTCATGTTCAGGGACATAACCAGTATACTCAGCGATGCAGACGGACTTAAGCTTGCTGTGGATACTCTTGCAGACATGCTCAAGGATACGGATTTTGACCTGGTGGTAGGACTTGAGTCCAGAGGCTTCATGTTTGGAGTGCCGCTGGCCTATAATCTTCACAAGCCCTTTATCCCCGTGAGGAAGAAGGGAAAGCTCCCCAGAGAGACCGTATCCCAGACCTATGATCTGGAATATGGCCATGCTGAGATAGAGATACACAAGGATGATGTGAAGCCCGGACAGAGGGTGGTCATCATAGACGACCTGATCGCCACAGGAGGCACCTGCGAGGCTACCTGCAAGCTGGTCGAAAAGCTTGGGGGAGAGGTCGTAAAGATCTGCTTCCTTATGGAGCTGGCAGGACTTGAGGGCAGAGAAAAGCTCAGGAAGTATGATGTGGAATCTGCCATAATATATCCTGGAAAGTGATGTGTCTATAAGATAAAGGCTTCCGCCCGGTGCCGCAAGGTCCCGGGCGGAAGCTATTTTGATCAATACTGGTTTATCCTATCCTCAGAGGAGTCCCCTGTCTTTTCAAGGCGTTTGATAACTATGTGGCTCACGGTTCCTCCTGCAAGCTCCACCTCTATGCGGTCGCCGACCTTCTTTCCAAGGAGTGCCTTGCCTATGGGAGATTCATTTGAGATGAGGCCGAGCCTTATGTTTGACCTTATGGGAGTCACGATCCTGTAGGTGGCTGTCATGTTCCTTTCTTCAAAATATATCTCCACCGTGTTGTTGAGGCCTACCTCATCAGAGCCTGAGCTGTCCTCTATGATATGGGCGGTGCGAAGCAGCTTCTCAAGATATCTGATGCGGCTGTTGTTCTGATTGTTGGCACGCTTGGCTGCATAATATTCAAAATTCTCGGAGAGATCCCCCAGTGACCTGGCATATTTCAGGTCCTCCAGGGCCTTTGGACGCACTACCTGCTTCCTGTAGTCGATCTCCTCCTCTATGCGCCTTACGTCATCCTTCGTAAGCTGCTCTCTGCCTTCTATGCTCATGCCTTGTACTGGCTCCTTTCAGCCTCAAATGCATCATGTATTTTCCATCGTATCTGCAGCTGATCGCAGACAGTATAAGATTATAGCCCCTGTCCATGGGAAATTGCAAGTACAGGTATTGACTTTGGATGCAGTAGTGGTAAAATCACTAAGCTGTGAATCTTTAGTTTTACGGATCCATTATTTTTGTAGGGTGAGTTATATGAAAAAATCATACGAGATCGACATGCTTCATGGTGCGCTGCTTCCCAAGATCCTGCTCTTTGCCATACCTCTGGCCATAAGCAGCATACTGCAGCTCCTTTTCAATGCGGCGGACGTCATAGTCCTCGGACGCTTCGTAAGCGCCGAAGCCCTTGCAGCAGTAGGCTCCACGTCATCCTTTGTCAATCTGCTGGTAAACTTCTTTGTAGGCATATCGGTAGGTGTCAATGTGCTGGTGGCCCAGTCCTATGCAAGACATGACGATGACATGGTGACGGATGTGGTGCATACAGCCATAGCCACCTCACTTATCGCCGGAGCCCTGTTCATATTTGTGGGCATAGCTCTGTCAGAGCCGCTCATGATACTCATGGGATCCCCCGATGAGGTCAGGTACATGTCGGTGCTGTATCTGAGGATATACTTCTTAGGACTTCCCTTCATACTTCTTTATAACTTCGGTGCAGCCATACTGAGAGCCATAGGCGATACTCAGAGACCCCTTTACTATCTCATATTTGCAGGTATAGTAAATGTGGTGCTCAACCTGTATTTTGTCATAGAGTGGAACATGGGAGTAGCAGGAGTAGCCATAGCCACGTCAGTGTCGAACCTTATATCCTCGCTGCTGGTGCTCAGGACCCTCATAAGGGAAAAGGGAGCACTCAAGGTATATCTGAGCAAGCTGAAGGTAGATGTGAAGGTGCTGAGGCGTATATGTAAGATAGGACTGCCTGCGGGACTTCAGAGCTGCTTCTTCTCCATATCGAACATGGTCATACAGTCCTCCATCAACTCCTTTGGCTCCATAGCCATGGCAGGAAGCACGGCTGCCTCCAATATAGAGGGCTTCGTATACAGTGCCATGAACGCCGTATACCAGGCCAACCTGAGCTTCACCAGCCAAAACGTGGGAGCAGGACGCTACAGCAGGATAAATAAGATACTGGCAAACTGCATACTTGCTACTACCATAGTAGGACTGCCCCTGGGACTCCTGGCCTGCTTCTTCGGGCCCCAGCTCATATCCATATACAATACTGATCCCGAGGTCATAGCCATGGGACTCAAGAGGCTCATGATCATATGCTCCACATATTTCCTCTGCGGCTACAGTGACGTGCTGGTGGGATCGTCCCGAGGCATGGGAGATGCCTTCGTACCCATGATAGTCACGCTTGCGGGAGTCTGCGGACTGCGCATAGTATGGATCATGACCGTACTGAGAGTCATCCCCACCCTGGAGGTGCTGTATCTCTGCTATCCTGTGAGCTGGGCCGTTACTACAGTGCTTCAGTTCTGGTATTTCAGGAAGATAAGGAAAAAATTCCCCAGGGAGGATGCTGTCGGAGCCTGATCAGCGACAGCATGATATACAAAAAGTACTGCAGGAAGGCGTTTTTTGCCTTCCTGCTTTTGTTTTTATGATATAATCAGAAGAAAACCCGGGACAGCATAGGCTGAGAAAGGAGCTGTCATGAATAACGGAAGGAATCTGACCCTGCTGACAGATATGTATGAGCTTACCATGATGCAGGGATATTTTAAAAATGCCCATGCAAATGTGGATGTCATATTTGACATGTTTTACCGGAGGAATCCGGACGGCAACGGTTTTTCCATTTGCTGCGGCCTGGAGCAGGTCATAGACTATGTGGAGAACCTGAGGTTCAATAAGGACGATATCGACTATCTGAGCTCTCTGGGCATATTTGACGGGGACTTCCTGGATTATCTGGCGGATTTCAGATTTACAGGAGATATATATGCCATACCTGAGGGCAGGGTCATGTTCCCCAAGGAGCCAATAGTCAAGGTCAAGGCTCCTATCATGCAGGCCCAACTGTTAGAGACGGCTATACTCAACATCATAAACCACCAGTCCCTCATAGCCACGAAGGCCGCCAGGGTAGTGCATGCAGCAGAGGGGGACGGAGTCATGGAATTCGGACTGCGCAGGGCCCAGGGCCCTGATGCGGGCATATATGGAGCGAGGGCTGCTGTCATAGCAGGCTGCATAGGCACATCAAATGTGCTGGCAGGAAAGATGTTTGGAGTACCCGTGCTCGGCACCCATGCACACAGCTGGATCATGTCATTTCCCGATGAGCTGACTGCCTTCCGCGAATATGCCAGGATATATCCGGACCAGTGCATTCTCCTTGCAGACACCTACGATACCCTCAAGTCAGGTGTGCCCAATGCCATAAAGGTATTTACGGAGATGAGGGAGCAGGGCATCAGGCTCAAGAGCTACGGCATAAGGCTTGATTCCGGAGACCTGGCCTATCTGTCAAAGAAGGCCAAGAAGATGTTTGAGGATGCAGGCTTCCACGATGTGACCATAGCCGCCTCAAACGATCTGGATGAGAACCTGATATCGTCCCTGAAGCTTCAGGGAGCCACCATAAACAGCTGGGGAGTAGGAACGAATCTCATAACCTCCAAGGACAGCCCCTCCTTTGGAGGAGTGTATAAGCTCTCTGCCATACAGGATCCTGAGACAGAAAGCTTCATACCGAAGATCAAGATATCCGAAAACTCGGAGAAGATCACAAATCCGGGAGACAAGGTCATCTACCGTATATATGACAGGGACAGCGGCAAGCTTTTTGCCGATCTTATAGCCCTGAAGGATGAAAGCTATGACGAGAACCAGGATCTGCTTTTGTTCGATCCCGTGGAGACCTGGAAAAAAACGCTTATGAAGGCAGGAGAGTACGAGATGGAGCCCCTGCTCATCCCCGTATTCAAGGACGGAGAGTGCGTATATAAGGACAGGCCGAGCGTCATGGAGCTTCAGGACATATGCAGGAAGGACCTTGACAGACTCTGGGACGAGGCCAAGCGACTGGTAAATCCTCATCATGTCCATGTGGATCTCTCAAGAAAGCTCTGGGATCTGAAGCAGAGGCTGCTGGATGAGTACCATGGCATTTGATAAAATATAATATACCATAAAAATATCTGTGGGCCTCAGGTCTGCTGACATGCTTTACCTCCTTCCGCTGCCTCACGGCATACTCGGAAGAGGATGACTTCCTCGCATGCGTGATACGATGCGGGAGTCTGAAAAGCATAAGCGTCAGATGACCTGAGGCCCACAGATTTTCTATACTGTATTAATGTTTTCAGACTATCGATGTAAAGCGCACTTGACATCCGTTCAAACAGGATGTATTATATGAGATGTAAAGTGAACTTTACGTAAAACGCAGAAAGGAGGCAGGCTTGAAAAACAAACTGGAAGAGATAAGAAAGCTCAGGGGCTTGAAGCAGGAGGAGCTGGCGGATGCCATGGGAGTATCCCGACAGACCATAAGCTCACTGGAAAACGGCAGATACAATCCCTCAGTCATACTGGCCATCAGGCTTGCACGCTACTTTGGCATGAGGGTCGAGGACATATTCATTTATGAGGAGGCGGAGGATGAATAACAAAAAAATTATCATATACATCGTGGAGATAGTAGCAGGCATCATCATAGAGCTGCTGGCATTATCCGGGCTGGTAAGCGATCCCAGCGTGATGTCGAGCATAGGCTCAGCCATACTGGCCGTAGGCCTTGTCATGCTCTTCAGGGAGATGCGTATGGAACGTGTTCCGGAGCTTAAGAAGCGGGTCGAGACGGCCTCCAGGGATGAAAGATATGCATTCATATCTATGAAGGCAAAGGAGGCAGCCTTTGGCATATATACGATCATAGCAGGAGTGCTCTGCCTGGTATGCCTGGCGCTGGGATACAGGGAGGAAGGGATTTTTGCGGCCATGTCCATATCCCTGCTGGCCATACTTTATGCGATCATGTTCCATGTTATGGCCAGAAAGTATTGAGGAGCGTATCATGATCATAGAGACAGAGCGACTTTATATGCGCAGGATGGGACAGTCTGACTTTGATGCCCTGTGCAGGATACTGCAGGACGAAGAGACGATGTATGCATATGAGGGAGCCTTTACGGACGAGGAGGTCCAGGACTGGCTTGAGAGGCAGCTATCCAGATATGAAAAGTGGGGCTTCGGCCTGTGGGCGGTCATACTTAAGGAGACCGGAGAGATGATAGGCCAGTGCGGCCTTACCATGCAGCCCTGGAAGGACAGTGAGGTGCTGGAGATAGGCTATCTTTTTGAGAGAGCATACTGGCACAGGGGCTATGCCACGGAGGCGGCAGAGGCCTGCAAAAGATATGCATTTGAGGAGCTGGGAGCAGAGGAGGTCTGCTCGATCATAAGGGATACAAATACCGCCTCTCAAAATGTGGCCCTGAGGAACGGGATGACCAGGGCGGATATGTGGGTGAAGCATTATAAGGGGGTTGACATGCCGCATTATCGATATATTGTAAGAAAAGAGCAGGTCATGTAAAATAGACCTATACTCAGGAAACAAAGGCGGTGTGTATGAAGGACCTGTTATATATATGCAACCCGGTATCAGGGAGGGGAAATGCAAAAGAGCGCCTGGCTGAGATAGTGGATCACTATAATACCAGGGGATTCCTGCCCAGGATATTCATGACCGGGCCTGGCAGAGACATCAGAGAGGAGCTTAAGGGCTTATCAGAGGATGACATGCTCGTCTGCTCCGGAGGAGATGGCATGGTCAATTTCATGATAGACAACATGGCCTCCATGGGGATCGACATCCCCTTTGGCTATATCCCCATGGGCACGACAAATGATTTCTCAAGGAGCATAGGACTGCCGAAGGACTTCAAGCAGGTGCTGGAGGCTTCCATCTCTCCCAGGACCTTGAGGCTGGATGCGGGAGAGCTCAATGGCAGGCGCTTTGCCTATGTGGCCGGTTTCGGAAACTTTACCGATATATCCTACAAAACACCCAGGGTCACAAAAAACCTTCTTGGATACCTGGCTTATGTCCTGGAGGGAGCCAGATCCATATCTGATATCAGGCCCTTCCATGTAAGGGTATCCACGGGAAGAGAGGTGCTGGAGGCAGACTATATCTTCGGCCTTGTGACAAATTCCAACTCCGTAGCCGGCATGAGATCACCGAGGGAAACCAGGACCAGACTGGATGACGGACTTATGGAGCTTGAGCTTGTCAGGATGCCGAAAAAGCTAAGCGAGCTCAGAGACATCCTCAGCTCATACCTCTCTTCGGACTATCGATCGGAGCTCATAGAATTTAGGCAGGGCAGCAGCTTTACCTTTGAATCGGAACAGCTTGCCTGGACCCTTGACGGAGAGTTCGGAGGCTGCTATGACAGGACCGAGATAAAAGTCATGCCTTCGGCGTTTTCAGTGAGAGTACTCTGATATTTCACATTTTATGAGGATAAAATCAAGAAGATTTCACATTTCATGAGGATGGCCTTCGAGAAGAGACAAAAAAACACCGCCTGCCACGCAGACGGTGCCAGACTGAAGACAAAGTCCAAATAAAAGAGGGCTTTGTCTTTTTTTGTCCGTGCGCCTGGCGGCGCACGTTTCTAACGGGTGCAAGTCCCAAATCCGCCCGGTAGTGGGAAGGATATAGCCGAAGGCAAGGGTGTCCACCGTGAGGTGGAATCTGAAGGAAGCCGGATGTGGGGAATTTATTACCCATGGGCAAACCTCTGGTCTGACGGAAAGGAACTGCATAAAAGGCTGCACGTGAGGGTAAGTCTGCGGATCAAGATGAAGCCCGATAACTACACGGAATCATGTGCGTAAATCAGGCAGGTAGACGAGGAAAGACTGGCAGGCTTATCCCGCGAGGTCTCACAGGCGGTGAAATTCACTGTAGTAATAACGAACTGTGAGAAGTCAGCAGAGGCCGTAGTAGGCAGGGTCCTGAAATGGGCGTAGCTGAAGGGCCGAACAATGTAACTGTGTAATCAAATGTATGCTCCATGGAATACCTGACAGCAGGAAAGGCGAAACGTAAATGAGCAGGTACTGCACAACTTAGGGCGAATCCATGGGAACGGAAAGGAGAAAGCACACAAGGCAATGTCAGAACTGTTGGAAAAGATACTGTCCAAAAACAACATGAACACCGCATACAAAAGAGTCTGTTCCAATAAAGGAGCAGGAGGAGTGGATGGTGTATCAGTCGAAGACCTTGGTGATTATATCAAAGAGAACTGGGATAGTATCAGGAATCAAATCAGGAGCAGGGAATACAAGCCCCAGCCGGTCAGGAGGGTGGAAATACCGAAACCAAACGGTGGCGTGAGAAAGTTGGGGATCCCGACCGTAATGGATCGGATCGGGTAATCCAGCAAGGCATCGTGCAGGCGATAAGCCCCATGTGTGAGCCTTTGTTTTCGGAATGGAGCTACGGTTTCAGACCGGACCGAAGTTGTGAAATGGCGATCAGGCAGCTGCTTGTATACTTAAACGAGGGATATGAGTGGATAGTAGATATCGATCTGGAGAAATTCTTCGATAACGTACCACAGGACAAGCTGATGAGCCTGGTCCATGACATTATCAACGACGGGGATACAGAATCCCTAATCCGCAAGTACCTGAAAGCAGGGGTCATGACGCCAGAGGGGTACGAAGAAACCAAACTCGGAACCCCGCAGGGAGGAAATCTGTCGCCGCTGCTGTCAAACATCATGCTGAATGAACTGGATAAAAAGCTGGAAACAAGAGGGCTCCGGTTCATAAGATACGCCGATGACTGCGTCATAGCGGTAAAGAGTGAATCGAGTGCGAGAAGAGTCATGCGGACGGTGTCGGACTGGATACAGAGGAAACTTGGGCTAAAGGTCAACATGACAAAGACCCATATCACATGGCCGTCAAAACTGAAATATCTTGGTTTCGGATTCTACAAGGACAGCAAGTCGAAAGAATGGAAGTGCAGACCCCACCAGGAAGCTGTGAAAAAGTTCAAAGGCAGATTGAAGGAACTGACCTGTAGGAAAAGGCCGGGGACAGTCACGAGTAAGATCGAGAAAATCAATCAGGTGACAAGGGGATGGATCAACTACTATGCTCTTGGTTCCATGAAAACAGCAATGACAGAGATAGACGCGCATTTAAGAACAAGACTCAGAGTGATCATCTGGAAACAGTGGAAAGTACCGAAGAAACGTCAATGGGGCTTGCAGAAATTGGGGATCGGAAAAGATCTTGCAAGGCTGACAGCGTATTGTGGAGATCGCTATTATTGGATAGCAACTAAGACATGCGTTGTCAGAGCAATCTCTAAAGATGTACTAACCAAAGCAGGGCTCATAAGCTGCCTTGACTATTACAATGAGCGTCATGCTTTGAAGTTATGTTGAACCGCCGTATGCCGAACGGCATGTACGGTGGTGTGAGAGGGGAGAAAAATCTCCCCTACTCGATTATAGATAATTTTATAGTTGTCCAGAATAATCAATATATCTGCGGTTATATATACTTTTTATTATATTATGTATTATTTAATAGAGGTGACGTTATGATAGAATTTAGAGATATTTACAATATAGGAATAGAAAGTAACAATCACCATGATTTTCATGGTAAAAGTATTGCAAGAAAGGGGTTAATGCGTTTTATTGCAAGCCTTGATGAAAGCGAAAATGATTATGAAGATTTGATTAGTATATTAGAGGACGAAGCAGAATATCAAGGCTTCGTATATGGTTTCATAGTAGCGATGGATTTACTAAATAACAGATGTCAGTATTGAGTCATGATTTAATAATATATACTGATGTAAGAAGCTGAATATCAAAGGCTTTTTGTATTTTGAATACTCTGCTACTCTGATAAGAATATATTAGATTATTTCTTTATTTCAGTGACAAATAAGTCTAAGCCGATAGAATGGAAACTCTATGCAGAAATGTAGATTTATGGTAAAATATAAATATCTAAACAGGAGAGTTGTATCAGTTTTTATAAGCGTTTAAAAAGTTTTATCCGTTATTTATGAACAAGTTATGAATTATAACTTCTCGGAATCTCAATGAATGAGGTTACAACTGAAACTTGACAACTGAATATCGTGCAGGAAAAGAAATTTACGAGAAATGGACATAAACATTGGACATAGCGGGTACT
>CALWHG010000024.1 GCA_944380315.1 uncultured Lachnospiraceae bacterium | reverse complement strand
CTGCTACTTGATCATGTAGTCCCTCATCTTCATCAGAAAAGCGAGGAGCCTGAGGGCCCCAGGACCAGCCTCGGTCGGAGCACCATGCTCACTCTTGCGGTCACCCTTCACAACATACCCGAGGGCATGGCAGTAGGAGTCGTATATGCAGGACTTCTGGCAGGTGGAGGAGGACTGAGCCTTGCAGGAGCCATGGCTCTGTCTCTTGGCATAGCCATACAGAACTTTCCGGAGGGAGCCATACTTTCCCTGCCTCTTCACAGTCAGGGCATGGATAAGGGCAGGGCTTTCATGTACGGCACGCTGTCAGGCATAGTTGAGCCCATAGCGGCCTTCCTGACCATACTTGCTTCTGCATATGTAGTGCCCATACTTCCTTATCTGCTGAGCTTTGCTGCGGGTGCCATGATGTATGTGGTGGTGGAGGAGCTGATACCTGAGATGTCCGAGGGAGAGCACAGCCATGTAGGAGTGTTGGCATTTACCCTGGGCTTCACTCTTATGATGGCTCTGGACGTGGCCCTTGGCTGAGGCTATGATGCAGCGTGAACATAGGAGCATATATACAAGAGGAGAAGATATCATGACAGATCTTAGATCCGACATAGTCATAAACGGTACAAGGATACATAACAGGCTCGTCATGCCTCCAATGGCTACTGCCAAGGCAGATGCCGAGGGGCATGTGACACAGGAGCTTCTGGATTACTACGACGAAAGGACCAGGGGAGGCTATATAGGCCTGGTCATAACTGAGCACAGCTATATAAGCCCGGAGGGCAAGGCCAGTGAGGGCCAGGTATCAGTATCCAGAGATGATGACGTGGAGGGCCTTTCAAGGCTGGTTGCGCTGATCCATAAAAATGGCTCCAGGGCCATACTGCAGATGAATCATGCGGGAGGCAAGGCAAAGCCTGAGGTCACCGGATGCCGGGTATTTGGCCCCAGCGAGGTGATCGTGCCAAGGTCAGAGGTCATGCCTGAGGCTATGACGGAGTTCATCATAGACAGGGTCGTAGAGGATTTTGCCTCTGCGGCAGCCAGGGTCAGGGCAGCAGGCTTTGATGGAGTGGAGATACATTCTGCTCACGGATATCTGCTCAACCAGTTCTTTTCACCGATCACGAACAAAAGGACTGATGCATATACAGGCAGCAGCATGGAGGGACGCCTCAGGCTGCATCTTCGTGTCATAGAGGCAGTAAGGAAGGTCGTAGGGCCTGACTTCCTTGTGGCCATGAGGCTCGGAGCCTGTGACTATCTGGATGGAGGCATAACGCTTGAGGACAGCCTGAGCGCTGCTCCGCTCCTGGAAGCAGCAGGCATAGATCTGCTTGACATATCCGGAGGCCTTTCAGGATATGTGATCCCGGGGCTTACGGGACAGGGCTTCTTCAGGGAGCTTACAGGCCCCATAAGGAGCAAGGTACATATACCTGTCATGCTTACGGGCGGCATCACCGAGCCGGAGGCTGCTGATGAGCTCCTCAGGGATGGCTGTGCCGATCTTATAGGAGTGGGCAGGGCCATATACAAGGATCCCCTTTGGGCAAAGCATGCCATGGAGAGATAAATATGAAGCATAGATATGTATCGATCAAAAGATATATAGCAGCATTCCTGGCTGTACTGCTTTCTATACAAAGCATGTCAGCCATGTACCCCTATGCCTCGGCTGTCAGGGCATCTGATGAGTATGCTGTTCGACCGGAGAGCACTAATACAAGCTTCGTCAGCTTTCCCTCCAGATTCCAGGACAGCCTTCCGGACGGAGCGGAGGCAGCGGACAGCGTATAGTACGAAAGGAGCTGCAGCCAGGCACCTACCTGTTGAGAGTATTTCCTCAGCAGGGTGCTGATGCTGCCGGAGCTTTCAATGTCTCCATACAAAAGCTCAGCATATCTGATGCAGATAAGGAGAAGCTGGATCTTTCCGAGCTTCATTTAGCCGCTGCGCTTCAGTCGGATTCATCTCCATTCTTCATGAATGGTACAGACCCCTGGTATAAGTCTGAGGCGTTCAGGACAGAGGAAGGCTATATTGGCTTCAGATGGAGGAAGGCTACATCCTCTGATGCGGACAAGGGCGTAAATTCAGGCGGTATATATCCCATGGCTCAGGACATGATCACTCCTGATGGCTACACTGTGGACAGCCTGGGACGCTGGTGTATAAACGGCGTGCCTCAGTCAAGACAGTTATTCATAAATGCATCTATGTCCACGTAGCCGTCAAGCCCTCCAAAGACTATGGCATAGAAGACGTTGTTGTCGTATCTCACAAGTATATCTGTATATGCGCCCTCCATGGCTGAAGGATCGTAACGCAGCTGCCTCCAGTTGCCTGAGGGATAGGAAAGATCAGCCGTGCTTATGGGCTGAGAACCCATGTTTGAGGCAAAGCTGCTTATGAAGATGTCTATGACCATGGATCTCATGACATCTGAGTTAAGGTCTACGCCCAGGGCCTGAGCTGACTGCATGACCTCCTGGTACTCCGGATCCTGAGTCATGTCCACATAAAGGACTATGGCCGTCTTCTGGGATGCAGGATCTGCCATGGTGAGCTTGGTACCGTCCTGTATGACCAGAGAGCCTGCAAATTCACCCTGGGGCTGTACCGTCAGGCTGCCGACCGTGTATGAAGCAGGTGCCTCTGACGAGGATGCATCGTCCTGAGCATCTGAAGAGCCTGCATCAGTCTGGGAGGCTCCGTCCGAGCCTGCTGTGTCCTGGCCGGAAGCCACGGAGGGGTCTACCTTTGTCTGTATGACTCCGCTGACCACCCAGGCACCTGAGGCATCTACCTCATAGCCATCGGGTGTGACAGCACTGGAGAGCATGTAGCCGTCCTCTCCAAAATAGTAGCACTCTGATATGCCGTCCTGATTGCCGTCCAGCCAGGCCCACTGACTTTTGAGCCTGTCACCCTCTTCATTTTCCCAGAAGTATCCACCCTCATCATAGTGCCAGTTGGCAAGAGCGGTTATACTGAAAGCGGCTGTCATGGCAAGGGAAAGCGCTGCCAGAGTCGGTATGGATCTTCGCATAAAAATATCCTCCTTTTTGAAGCTTATTAAATTATAGACCAAAATGCCTTGGACTATATAAACTTTTCTTTAAAATTGACTGACGACTCTTTGTAATTTTTGTAGCACTATAAGAAAATCCTCGTTTACTTTAGCTATTTCCATATTTAAAATTTATATCAGGAAGATATTTCAGAATTTAAAATTTATATCAGGAAGATATTTCAGAATAAAAAGCGGTATGCACCTATTGATGCGTACCGCTTTATTTTACATATTGCTGGCTCAGTATCAGGTATTATGCCCGGGTTCAGCTGCGCGCCTGAAGTCCCATGGAAAAGTCGAACCACTGTCCGCACTTTGGAGACATGACTCTGCCATACATGCCTGCGGCCCTTAGCTTTTCGTTTGCCACCTCGGCTGCCTTGTCAGGATCCTCCTGTATCTGGCAGGTAAGGGGGAATATGTACTGGGCACCTGAGCGTCTGAGGGCATCCATGCATACCTCAGCATTTGCCTCATAGTCCCTGGAGCTGTGGATGAATACTATGTTGGGCTTATAGATATCGAGCCTGCTGAGATTGGGCTCGTAGCGACCACCGTCCATGGCCAGTGTTATGCCGTTGTCCATGCTTATGATGAAGTTGCTGTTATATATGGTGCCAAGGGCTACAGTCCAGATCTCTTCCTCAGTGGTACCAAAGTTGGACTCTGAGGGTGTCTTCTTTCCTATGGCTGCAGTATGTCTGCCCTGGAGCCACTTGAGATGGAAGCCGTCGAAGTCATAGTCGCAGCCATCAGTCATGGGTATGAATGCACCGAGCGGCATGTCAAGGAACTTGGCAAGAGGGTAGGCACTCCAGCCATTTACCAGTATGGGAGCCTCGGGAAATCTCTGATGCACCTTCTTCAGTGCGCCTATATGATCTCCGTGGATATGTGTCAGCAGGATATAGTCGCAGGCCTCAAGGGAATCTGCGTCAAAGCCGGTCGCATAGGACTTGGCTATCTGTATATCCGTCTCGCTCTCATCCTTTATGAGCATGGGGTCGATGACCATGGTCTTTCCATTGGGGAGCTTTATCTCCATGCAGTTTTCGATGAACCATCTGATGCTCACAAGGCTTACATTGTCCTTCTGTGTCATAGTGTGACCTCCGTATCTATATAGTCTTTATATCATTATAAGGTAAATGCTTATCTTAGACCAATTAATTATTTTGTGAGCACTATCAATTAAAACTATGTCTGCAGTATAAAAAACTTCCATTCCCTGCTGACAAATCCCCGGGCTTTTGCTATCATTTACACCAGAAAAGAGACTGGGTGGTAGAAACATGAGTGAAAAGATCGAGCTTAGCATAGAGGAGGCCAACGGACTCATAGAGGAGTTCGGCTCTCCCTTATATGTATATGACGAGGAGATACTGAGGAGACGCTGCAGGGAGGTCAAGGGCCTCCTTGGCTACAAAAGGTTCGTGCCTGACTATTCGGCCAAGGCCAATTCAAACCTTGAGCTGCTCCGCATCATTCACGAGGAGGGCTTTACTGTGGATGCCATGAGCCCCGGGGAGATCTATACAGAGCTTCGGGCTGGCTTCGACCCCTCAGAGATCCTGTTTGTATCAAACAACATAACCTTTGATGAGATGGAGCTTGCATCCAGGCTTGGAGTAGACATCAGTCTGGATTCTCTCATGCAGCTCAAGATGTACGGAGAGCATCACAGGGGTGGCCGCTGCGCAGTAAGGCTCAACCCCGGCATAGGCGACGGTGGCAACGACAAGATCATAACCGGGGGCCACAGCAAATTTGGCATAACCCTGGACAAGCTTCCACAGCTGTTCAGCATCATAAGGGACTATGATCTGCATATCATAGGCATCAACCAGCATATAGGCTCACTCTTTTATGATACGGACAACTACGTGTCAGCCTGCAGACGGCTGCTGTCAGTCGCCAAGGATTTTCCTGAGCTCAGATTCATCGATTTCGGAGGAGGCTTCGGTATACCCTACAGATACAGACACCCGGAGGAGCGTCCCGATCTGCATGAGATTGGAGCTCTGATGGATGAGCTCATAACTGATTTTATGAATGCCTACGGACGTGAGATAGATGTCAAGGTGGAGCCGGGACGGTATATAGTTGGGGAATGCTGCCAGCTGCTTGGCACTGTGACCTCCACCAAGGTAAGCTACGGGGAGAAATACGTGGGCACCGACATAGGCTTCAATGTGCTCATGAGGCCGGTGCTCTACGATGCCTATCATTATATAGCCGTATATAATCATGAGGACAAGGAGGAGACCGTCAACCTGGTGGGCAATATCTGCGAAAGCGGAGACATACTTGCCAGGCAGAGAAGGCTCCCCAAGCTTCACATAGGAGACATCATAGGCATCAGGGATACGGGAGCCTATGGCTATTCCATGTCGTCTAACTATAATTCCAGGCTGAGGCCCGCAGAGGTGCTGCTTGACCGGAGCACCGGGAAAAGGAAGCTCATAAGGAGAAGGGACACCTATGAGGATCTGCTCAGGTCCATGGAGCTCTGAGCGATCATGTAGGCCATAGGCATTTGGTTTTTAAGGCATTTATGAAGGAGTCCGTAAATGAATATGACTATAGATCATATAACTGATGTGCATGCGCATTATGATGAAAAGGTATTTGACGGGGACAGGAAGGAGGTCCTTGAGAGCCTTCGTGAGGGCGGCATCAGCCTGATCATAAATTCGGGCTCTGAGCTCCTTTCATCCGGGAGGTCTCTTGAACTGGCCCATGCTTACGAGTTTGTCTATGCTTCCGTGGGGGTGTTCCCTCTTGAGGCGGTGACATCCACCGGCGGAGGGCATCCTGACTGGCTCTCTGAGATAAGACGCATGGCAGAAGATGAGAGGACTGTGGCCATAGGCGAGATAGGCCTTGATTACAGAGAGATAGACAGGGAAGCTGACAGGGACATATACAGGCTGAGGCAGAGGGATGTATTTATACCTCAGATAAGGCTTGCAAATGAGCTGGGCCTTCCGGTGGTCATACATAGCTGCGAGGCAGATGATGACCTTATGGATATACTGGATGCTTATCCCTGCAGGGGCATGATACACAGATACTACTGTGAGCAGGATTGTGGCAGAGAGCTCATGGACAGGGGCTTCTATATAGGCATAGGGCCTCAGATCACCTATCCTGGATCTGACAGGCTTACTGATATAGTAAGGGACATGCCTCCGGAGCTCATGCTCCTGGAGACCGATGCTCCCTTCCTGCCAAACTTTCCCCTGAAGGACAGGGCAGACTCCTCCATGATAGAGGAGGTATGTGTAAGGATAGCAGCACTTCGGGGAGACATGACACCTCAGGAGGTGGCGGACATCTGCAGGGAAAATGCCTCAAGGCTTTTTGGCATCACGCTATAAGGAAGGGTTCAGGATAACTTGGCGAGCAAAGCTTTGGATGACAGATCGATAAATCGCATATGTATAGGCCTGCTGGCCCATGTGGATGCAGGAAAGACCACGCTTTCCGAGGACATCCTCTACCACACAGGTGTCATAAGGGCACTTGGCAGGGTAGATCACAGGGATACATATTTTGATACGGACAGCCGTGAGAGGAAGAGAGGCATAACCATCTTTTCCAAGGAGGCTGTTTTTCAGCTTGGCGATAAGAGCTTTACACTCATGGATACTCCCGGCCATACTGATTTTTCCGCCGAGATGGAGAGAGTGCTTTCTGTGCTTGACTATGCAGTGCTGATCATCAACGCCTCGGACGGGGTACAGAGTCATACCAGGACCCTTTGGAGGCTTCTCATACGCTATGGACTTCCTGCATTTATATTTGTAAACAAGATGGACATGGAGGGGGCTGACAGGGACAGGCTGATGTCAGAGCTTCGCAGGGAGCTGTCTGACTGCTGTCTGGACATGAGCTCAGATGGGTGCCTTGAGGATCCATCGTTCCTTGAGGAGCTGTCCCTTTGTGATGAGCGCCTTATGGAGTCATATCTGTCTGAGGGCAGCGTGAGTGAGTCTGATATCATAATGGCCATAAGACAACGGAAGCTTTTTCCTTTGGTCTTTGGCTCTGCGCTCAGGGACCAGGGCGTAGACAGGCTCCTTAGCCTCCTTGAGACCTATACGGAGCAGGAGACATTTTCAGAGGAGTTTTCTGCAAGGGTATATAAGATAACCCGGGATCAGAGCCTGGGACGACTGACCCACATGAAGATAACCGGAGGTAGCCTGAGGGTCAAGGACAGCATCATGCTTCCGGCTCATGTGGGGGACGGCGGAGATGCAAGCGCCTCAGATGAAGGAGCGGAGGGCTCAGATAAGCCCTATGTCATCGAAAAGGTGGAGCGCATAAGACAGTACAGCGGAGAGCGCTATACGGAGCTTTCTGAGGCAGCAGCAGGCATGGTAGTGGCTGTGGGAGGACTCAGGCATACCAGGGCAGGCATGGATATAGGAAGCTCGCAGCAGGAGCTCAGGCCACTGCTCGTGCCGCTTTTTGACTTTGCCATCATCCCGCCCTTTGATGTGGACAGAAAGCAGCTTTATCTTCGGCTGAAGGAGCTGGAAGAGGAGATACCGGAGCTTCTGCTTTCCTATGATGCAGAGCATGACGAGATCCATGCCAGGCTCATGGGAGACGTGCAGAATGAGGTGCTTAGGGACCTCATATCCGAACGCTTTGGGGTGGATGTGCAGTTTGGAGAGGGTAGTGTCATATATAAGGAGACCATAGGCTCAGCCGTTGAAGGAGTAGGCCATTATGAGCCCCTGAGACATTATGCTGAGGTACATCTGCTCCTTGAGCCAGGTGAGCGAGGCAGCGGCATAGAGGTCCAGGACCTGATGGGAGAGGGCCATGGACTCTCAGGAAACTACAGAAGGCTCATATTGACCCACATACTTGAGAAGGAGCACAAGGGTGTGCTCACAGGCTCGGGGCTTACTGATGTGCGCATATCCCTGGTTGCAGGCAGGTCCCATGACAAGCATACGGAGGGAGGAGACTTCAGGGAGGCTACCTACAGGGCCATCAGACAGGGCCTCATGTATGCGGAAAATGTGCTACTCGAGCCCTATTATCGCTATGAGCTGAGACTTCCATTCCAGTCTCTTGGCAGGGCCATAAATGACGTGCAGAGGATGTGCGGCAGCTTTGAGGTGGAGACTGTATCTGATACAGAAAGCCTGCTGAGGGGCAGGGCGCCTGTGGCACTCATGAAGAACTATGCTTCTGAGCTCATGAGCTATACCAAGGGGCTTGGAAGGCTGAATCTTGAGTTTGACGGCTATGACCGATGCCATGACACGGAGGCAGCAGTTCTTGATGTGAGTTATGATCCTGAGGCCGATGTGCTTGAGCCCACAGGCTCAGTTTTCTGCAGTCATGGCGCAGGCTATTATGTGCCATGGAATGAGGTATATGGCATGATGCATCTGCCCTTTGCCACCGATGCCATGAAAGGTCAGGGGAGCTCTGGCCAGGTCCCTGCTGATCATATGGATGCTTCGGGCAAAGTTACAGCTTCGGCTGCCTCTTCAACCTCCGGTGCAGGCACAGGTATATCAGCTGCAAGCTTCGATTATATGGGGCATGGCTATGACAGCGACAAGGAGCTCATGGGCATATTCCGAAAGACCTTTGGACTTACAAAGAGTGAGCGCTATGCTTCCGAAGGCAGACAGGGAAAGCGGGATCCGAGGGAGTCCACAGCTCCTGACTTTGTTGAGATCAAGGACAGGAAAAAGAGCTATCTGCTGGTCGATGGTTACAATATCATCTTTGCCTGGGAGGAGCTTTCAGAGCTTGCAAAGCTCAATCTTGACAGTGCCAGGGTGCTCCTTATGGACATACTCAGCAACTACCAGGGCTATAAGGGCATGAATCTTATCCTGGTCTTTGATGCCTACAGGGTAAAGGGCGGCCAGCGCAAGATAGAAAGGTATCACAACATATACGTGGTCTATACTGAGGAGGCTGAGACTGCAGACAAATATATTGAAAAGACCGTTCATGATATGGACAAGAAGCATGATGTCACCGTTGCTACCTCTGATGGCCTGGAGCAGATCATAGTCTTTGGAGAGGGAGCAGCCAGGCTCTCCGCCAGGGAGCTTTATGAGGAGGTCATGAAGGCCTCGGATGACATGAGGAGGAATTTCCTTGAAAAGAGGACCAGGCTCTGGAATACGGTCATAAAGGAGCAGGGCTGAGCCCCTGAGTCCTGCCTTATGCGAGTCTCGTCGAATTGACCATGACAGCAAGCCTTCATGATGTAAAATTAATATATCATTTTCCCTTGCAATGCCTCTCTGTTTCTGGTAAAATATGGCAAGTTTATGAAGAGAGGTATGCAATGAGATCACGACTTGTTCGGACAGTTTCATACGTAAGCTCAGTGGCCTGACGGCAAAATCATCTTTTGATTTTGCCCCGGGCCTTTTTTTTGGAAAAAGAAGGAGAAAACATGAAACAGAAAAAGATCGTAATGGAAAACGGAAGGGAGTTTTACGGCACAGGCTTCGGCGCTGACCGTGAAAGCGTGGCGGAGATAGTGTTCAACACCTCCATCGTAGGCTATCAGGAGGTGCTGTCAGATCTTTCCTACACTGGCCAGATAGTGGTCATGACCTATCCTCTGATAGGAAACTACGGCATAAATGACGATGACTATGAGTCAAAATCCCCTTCTATGAGCGGCATGGTGGTACATGAATATAATGATTCCCCTTCAAACTTCAGATATACCAAGACCCTTTCTGAGGCCATGGAGGACAACGGCATCCCCGGCATAAGCGGAGTCGACACAAGAGAGATCGCCAGGCTCATCAGGGATGAGGGCGCCCAGAAGTGCATCATCACCGATTCCGACACTCCCCTGGCTGAATGCATGGAAAAGATGGCTGCCTGGTCCTTCCCCGATGACTGTGTAAGTCAGGTCAGCTGCCGCAAGCGCTGGTACTCCAGGACCTCAAATCCCAGATACAATGTGGCAGTCATAGACTGCGGCATAAAGCTCAACATCATACGTGAGATGAATCAGATGGGCTGCAACCTTACGGTGCTCCCCTATGATACCAGCGCCGAGGATATCATGAACCTTTCTCCCGACGGAGTATTCATATCAAACGGCCCCGGCGATCCGGAAAATGTACCCGAGGTAGTAAATACCCTCAGAGAGCTGAGAGGACGCGTGCCTGTATTTGGCATATGCCTTGGACATCAGATCATGGCCCTTGCAGGAGGTGCAAAGACCTATAAGATGAAGTTCGGACACAGGGGAGGCAATCACCCTGTCATGAACCTGGAGACCGGCAGGATAGAGATCACCAGCCAGAATCACAGCTTTGCAGTGGATGAGAGCAGCCTTGCAGGCACTGAGCTTACCGTGACCCACAAGAACCTGCTGGACGGCTCCGTGGAGGGCATAGAGGACAAGGAGGGCAGGATGTTCTCCGTACAGTATCATCCTGAGTCTGCTCCCGGACCTCAGGATTCCAACTATCTGTTTGAAAAGTTCCTGTCCATGATGGACCCAGTAAAGAAAGAAAGAGAGGTGCTCAGAAATGCCTAAGAGGACAGATCTTAAGAAAATAATGGTCATCGGCTCTGGTCCCATAGTCATAGGACAGGCCGCAGAGTTCGATTATGCAGGCACTCAGGCCTGCCTGGCACTCAAGGAAGAAGGCTACGAGGTATTGCTTGTCAACTCAAACCCCGCCACGGTCATGACCGATACCAAGATAGCCGACAGAGTATACATGGAGCCCCTCAATCTTGAATATGTGGCAAAGATAATCAGGAAGGAGAGGCCCGATGCCATAGTTCCCGGACTTGGCGGACAGACAGGCCTCAACCTGGCTGTTCAGCTGGCAGAAAAAGGCGTGCTTCGTGAGTGTGGAGTAGAGATACTTGGCACCTCCTTCGACAGTATAAAGAAGGCAGAGGACAGAGAGCTCTTCAAGGAGCTCTGTGAGGAGATAGGAGAGCCTGTGCTTCCCTCAGAGATAGCAACTACCATAGAGGAAGGCATAAAGGCAGCCAATGATATAGGATATCCCGTAGTCCTTCGTCCCGCATTTACCCTTGGCGGTACGGGCGGCGGCTTTGCCGACAATGAAGAGGAGCTCATAGAGCTCATGGAAAATGGCCTCAAGCTCTCACCGGTACACCAGGTGCTGGTAGAGAAGAGTATAAAGGGCTACAAGGAGATTGAGTTCGAGGTCATGCGCGATGCAAACGATACCGCCATAACCATCTGCTCCATGGAAAATGTGGACCCTGTAGGCATACATACTGGTGACTCCATAGTCGTGGCTCCCTGTCAGACACTTGCCAACAGAGAGTACCAGATGCTTCGTGACGGAGCTCTCCGCATCATACGTACTCTTAAGATAGAGGGCGGCTGCAACGTACAGTTTGCACTGGATCCCTTCTCCTTCAAGTACTACGTCATAGAGGTCAACCCCAGAGTATCCAGATCCTCGGCACTGGCCTCAAAGGCTACAGCCTATCCCATAGCAAGGGTCAGCGCCAAGATAGCCGTAGGACTTCACCTGGATGAGATCCGTATAGCCAACACACCTGCAAGCTTTGAGCCCACAGTAGACTATGTGGTAGCCAAGCTCCCCCGTTTCCCCTTCGATAAATTCACGGGAGCTGACAACAGGCTGTCAACCCAGATGAAGGCTACCGGTGAGGTCATGAGCATAGGCCGTACCATGGAGGAGGCCCTGCTCAAGGCAGTCAGGGGCCTTGAAAACGGTGCCAACCACCTGTGGCTCGCAAAGTTTGACGATATGTCAAATGATGAGCTCTACAGATATGTATATGAGTGCCGTGATGACAGACTCTTTGCCATAGCCGAGCTCATCCGCAGGGGAGAGGATATCGGACGCATCTACAATGTGACCAAGATAGACTTCTTCTTCCTTGAGAAGTTCCGCAACATAGTGGAGTTTGAGAAGGTCGTAAAGGAGATAGATCTGGACCGTCTCAGTGATGAGGATATCGATAAGCTCAAGGCTGCAAAGCGTATGGGCATAAGCGACGGCTATATAGCCAAGGTCTGTGGAAAGACCGACTGTGAGGTCTATCGCATCAGGGAGAAGCTTGGCATACTTCCTTCCTACAAGATGATAGATACCTGTGCCGGAGAGTTTGCAAGCTGGACTCCTTATCTCTACTCAAGCTATGAGCAGGAAAATGAGTCCATAGTATCAGATCAGAAGAAGATCATAGTACTTGGTTCCGGACCCATAAGGATAGGACAGGGAGTGGAGTTCGACTTCTCCACCGTACATGCGATCTGGGCCATCAGGAATGCGGGCTATGAGGCCATAATCATAAACAACAACCCGGAGACCGTCTCCACTGACTATACTACCTCGGACAAGCTCTATTTTGAGCCCCTTACCATAGAGGATGTCATGAATGTCATCCACCTGGAGGATCCCGAGGGCGTCATAGTCACCCTTGGAGGACAGACGGCCATCAATCTGGCAAACAGGCTGGACAGCCTGGGAGTCAAGGTAGTAGGTACTTCAGTAGACGCAGTAGACAGGGCAGAGAACCGTGACCGTTTTGAGAAGACCCTGGAGGAGCTTCATATACCTCAGCCTACAGGTGAGGCAGTCACCCATGTGGAGGATGGAGTCAAGGTGGCAAACAGGATCGGATATCCTGTGCTTGTACGTCCTTCCTTCGTGCTTGGCGGCCGTGCCATGCAGATAGTATATGACGATGATCAGCTCCGCACATACTTCAGGGAGGCCATAGTAGCCTCTGAGGAGCAGCCCGTGCTCATAGACAAGTATATCGAGGGCAAGGAGCTTGAGGTGGATGCAGTTTGTGACGGTGAGACCGTGCTCATCCCCGGTGTCATGCAGCACGTAGAGCGTACCGGCGTTCACTCCGGTGACTCCATAAGCGTGTTCCCCACCTTCAGCGTGGGAGAGAAGCCTCTGGCCACCATCATCGACTATACCACTAGGCTTGGACTTGGCCTCAATATGAACGGACTTTTCAATATCCAGTTCATAGTGGACAAGGATGACAATGTCTATATCATAGAGGTCAATCCCCGTTCCTCAAGGACCGTGCCCTTCATATCAAAGGCTACCGGCATACCTCTGGCAGACATAGCTGCAGAGATCGCCCTTGGACACAGCATAAAGGAGCAGGGCTATGAGGGAGGCCTTCAGAAGCTTCCCAAGAGGTGGTACGTAAAGTGTCCTGTATTCTCCTTCTCAAAGCTGAAGGGAGCAGATACGGTGCTTTCGCCTGAGATGAAGTCCACCGGTGAGGCCATGGGCTATGACGTCGACCTCAACAGGGCCATGTACAAGGCACTCCAGGCCTCCGGCATGAGTGTAAAGAATTATGGTACCCTCTTTGCTACTCTGGCAAGGAAGGACAGAGTTGCTGCACTGCCCATCATAAAGAGGTTCTATGACCTGGGCTTCAACATAGAGGCCACCCAGGGTACCGCCAGGTTCCTTAAGGAAAATGGCATACGTACCAGGATCAAGAGGAAGATATCCGAGGGCAGCGAGGAGATCCTTGACTCACTGAGAGCTGGACATGTCACCTATGTCATAAATACCATGGATCCGGACAAGATCAGCACGACTACGGACGGATTCACCATAAGGCGTGTGGCAGTTGAAAACGGTGTGACCATATTCACATCTCTTGATACTGCGGACATAGTCCTCAATGTACTTGAGGACATAACCATGAATGTGTCCACCATAGATGAAAATGATTGAGCCCTGAGGCTCTGACAAAGGGCAGCTGCTTATGCGGCTGCTCTTTAATAATAAAAAATGATATGGAGGTTACGATATGAGGTACAGAGAACTTGGTAAGACCGGACTTAAGGTCAGTGAGGTGGGCCTGGGTGCCGAATGGCTGGAGAGGCATGATGAGGCTGAGGTAAAGGAGATCATAGATGCCTGTGAGAGCTACGGCATCAATATACTTGACTGCTGGATGTCAAATCCCGAGGTCAGAACGAACATAGGAAAGGCCATAGCCGGTAAAAGGGAGCGCTGGATCATACAGGGACACTTCGGTTCCACCTGGCAGGAGGGGCAGTACGTGCGTACCAGAGATATGGATAAGGTGAAGGAAGCATTTTCCGATCTCCTTACCAGACTTCAGACCGACTATATAGACCTTGGCATGATACATTTCGTTGATGAGGAGGATGAGTTCCATCGCATCATGGATGGTGAATTCTATGCCTATGTAAAGGAGCAGAAGGACAAGGGCGTGATCCGCCATATAGGCATGAGCACCCATAACCCCAGGGTGGCCAAGCTCGCCGCACTTTCTGGCAAGGTGGAGATGATACTGTTCAGCATCAACCCGGCCTTTGATCTGCTTCCTGCAAGTGAAAACATGGATGATTATTTTGAGGAGCATACATATGAGGGCGAGCTTTCGGGCATAGATCCGGAAAGGGCTGAGCTTTACAGGATCTGTGAAAGAGAGGGGGTAGGCATCACGGTCATGAAGGGCTTTGCCGGAGGCAGGCTTTTTGATGCCAAGACCTCGCCTTTTGGGGTAGCCCTTACTCCGGTACAGTGTATACACTATGCTCTGACCAGACCTGCAGTCGCCAGCATACTCTGTGGCTATGACAGTGTTGAGCATGTGAGGCAGGCTGTGGCATATGAGACTGCCAATGAGGAGGAAAAGGACTATGCAAGCGTGCTTGCCAGCGCCCCCAGTCATGCATACAGCGGCCAGTGCACCTATTGCGGACACTGTGCTCCCTGTCCCTCAGGTATAGATATAGCCATGGTTGGAAAGCTCCTTGACCTTGCGCTCATGCAGGAGGAGGTACCCGCATCCCTCAGAGAGCATTACAGGGGATTATCTGCAAATGCTTCGGACTGTATAGCCTGTGGCGCCTGTGAGTCCCGTTGTCCCTTTGATGTAAAGGTCATAGCAAGGATGGAAAAGGCAAGAGAGTTGTTCGGCTGATACAGGCATTTTCAATATATGTCCTCAAATTGAGCTTATATCTTAGAGATTTTACCCTCAATTTGAGGACTTTTTTATTCTTTTATGTTATACTTATCAGGAATAAAAAAGGCGAGGTATATCGTTTTGAAGAACAGAAGAGTGATGCTTAAGCTTTCCGGGGAGGCCCTTGCCGGAGACAGGCATATGGGCTTCGATGAGGCCACTGTCACTGAGGTGGCAAAGGAGGTAAAGGGAGCCTATGACGAGGGAGTCGAGATAGCCATAGTCATAGGAGGCGGCAATTTCTGGAGAGGCCGCAGCTCAAATGCCTTCGATCGGGTCAAGGCAGATCAGATAGGCATGCTTGCCACGGTCATGAACTGCATATATGTGTCAGAGATTTTTCGTAACTGCGGCATGGATACCAAGGTCTTTTCCGCCTTCAATGTGGAGGGCATAGTGCCCGTATTTGACAAGGACGAGGTCATGAAGGCCCTTTCAGAGCATAAGGTGGTCTTCTTTGCAGGAGGCACAGGACATCCTTATTTCAGCACGGACAGCGGTATAGCCCTTCGTGCCATAGAGATAGGTGCGGACTGCATATTGCTTGCCAAGGCTGTAGACGGAGTCTATGACAAGGACCCTGCAAAATATCCTGATGCGAAGCGCTACGACAGGCTTTCCATAACCGAGGTGGTCGAAAAAAGGCTTCAGGTCATAGATCTGACCGCATCCATACTCTGTATGGAAAATCATATGCCTTTGTCCGTATTTTCACTGAACAAACCGGGTGCCATTACCGATGCTCTCAATGGCAAAACTGACGGGACCTATATTTCCGCAGACTGATGGGAGGATATTATGACTGAAGAACTCAAGATCTACGAAGACAAGATGAAGAAATCCTATGACAATCTGCTCGAAGACTTTGCAGGCATCCGTGCGGGACGTGCCAATCCCCATGTGCTTGACAAGATCAAGGTGGACTACTATGGCACGCCTACTCCCATACAGCAGGTAGGCAACATCTCTGTTCCCGAGGCCAGGATCATCCTGATACAGCCCTGGGAAAAGAGCCTCATAAAGGAGATCGAGAAGGCCATAAACATGTCTGACATTGGCATCAATCCTACAAATGACGGTTCGGCCATCAGACTGGTATTTCCTGAGCTCAACGAGGAGAGACGTAAGGAGCTGGCCAAGCAGATCAAGAAGCTTGGCGAGGAGGCCAAGGTAGCCATAAGGAACATCCGCCGCGATGCCAACGACAAGGTCAAGAAGATGGAAAAGAACGGCGAGATGACTGAGGATGATGTAAAGAAGGCTGACAAGGATGTCCAGAAGATGACCGACAAATTCATCGAGGACATAGACAAGGCAGTGGAGAACAAGACAAAGGATGTCATGACTGTCTGATGTCAGAGACCTTAAGCCAAAGGTAAATACAGGGGGTGCAGTACGGGTGAAGGCTTTTACCTGTGCTGTACCTTTATTTTTACTGTAAAAGCTGATAAAATATATAGGATTTTATGCTTATGGGTATATGCCCATGCAGAGATCGGAGGATCATGGAGCAGTATTATGAGTAATATCAGCGAAACACATATCCCGGGATCCATAGCCATCATCATGGATGGCAACGGACGCTGGGCTCAGAGAAGAGGCCTTCCCAGGAACATGGGACACAGAGAGGGCTGTAAGACCGTAGAACAGATCATAGAGGACTGTGCGAGGCTCGGAGTAGGATATCTGACCGTATATGCATTTTCCACGGAGAACTGGAGACGCTCGGAGGATGAGGTCTCAGGCCTCATGCAGCTTTTCCGCTATTATGCTGGCAGGCTCCTTGTTCGCGCCCGGGACAACAATGTCAGGGTGCGCATGATAGGAGACCGCAGCCGCTTCCCCAGGGATATCATAGAAGCCATAAACAAGCTTGAGTCTGAGACCAGGGACAACACTGGCATGACCTTCGTCATGGCTGCCAATTATGGCGGACGAGATGAGATCAGGAGAGCTGCCATGGATTTTGCGGAGGATGTAAAGGCTGGAAAGCTTGAAGCCAGTGAGCTTACGGAGGAGACATTTTCAGGATACCTTGATACCGCAGGCATACCTGACCCCGACCTTCTTATACGTACTTCGGGGGAGCTTCGCCTTTCAAACTTCCTCATGTGGCAGTGTGCCTATTCGGAGATAGTCATCACGGACGTGCTGTGGCCTGACTTCAATAAGGACGTGCTCCTTAAGTGCATAGAGGAATTCAACGGAAGAAAGAGAAGATTTGGAGGTGTGTGATGTTCGGTAAGCGCCTTCTCAGCGGCATAGCCCTTCTGATACTTGCCGTAGGATTCATATATATGGGTGGACTGCCGCTTTTGCTTATCACGGCGGTCATATCACTCATAGGCCAGTTTGAGCTTTACCGTGCCCTTGGCATAGAGCATAAGGGGCTGGCCATCATAGGCTATACGGCCACGGCAGTATACTATGTGCTGGTATACTGCGGCGGTATATACTACATGGCCACTGTGATCGTGGTCACTCTCATCATACTCATGAGCGCATACGTCATCACCTTTCCCGAGTACAGGACTGAGGAGGTGACTGCTGCATTTTTCGGCATGTGCTATGTGCCCGTCATGCTCAGCTATCTTTACCTTACGCGTATGCTGCCAAACGGACAGTATTTTGTATGGCTCATACTGCTGAGCTCCTGGGGCTCGGATACACTGGCATATTGCAGCGGCATGCTGCTTGGAAGACATAAGATGGCTCCTAAGCTGAGCCCCAAAAAGAGTGTTGAGGGGGCTGTGGGCGGCGTGCTTGGAGCCATGCTGCTGGGAGCCATATTTGGATATGTGGTCAACAGTGGCCTGTTTTCCGCTGAGATATCCCTCTTTACCTGTGCCGCTGCTTGCGGTGTGGGTGCTCTCATAGCCATGATAGGTGACCTGGCGGCCTCGGCCATAAAGCGTAATCACGATATCAAGGACTATGGCAATCTTATACCCGGGCACGGAGGTGTGCTCGACAGATTCGATTCCATGCTGTTTACGGCTCCTGCAGTATATTTTGCCGTCAGCATATTTGAACAGATGATTTGAGGTGGCTTATGCAGCGATTATCCATCATAGGCAGTACAGGCTCCATAGGCACACAGGCTCTCACCATAGTCAGGGAGGACCCTGAGCTGAGAGCAGTGGTGCTCGCAGCAAGATCAAACATAGCGCTCCTTAAGGAGCAGATATATGAATTCAGGCCAGAGCTCGTCTGTGTATTTGATCATGACAGGGCTCAGGAGCTTGACAGAGAGCTGAGGGACGAAGGAGTCCTTCCGGACTCGGATATCCCAAGGATAGTATCAGGCATGGACGGCCTTTGTGAGGCTGCAGCCTATGAGGGCTCTGATACGGTCCTGGTATCAGTGGTCGGCATGATAGGCATCAGGCCTACCATGGCTGCCATAAGGGCTGGCAAAAAGATAGCCCTTGCCAACAAGGAGACCCTTGTATGTGCGGGGCATATCATCATGCCCATGATCAGGGAATATGGAGTAGAGCTCATGCCTGTAGACTCTGAGCACAGTGCCATATATCAGTGCCTAATGGGAGAGGAGCATGAAAGCATAGAGCATATATATCTTACTGCCTCCGGAGGTCCTTTCAGGGGCAAAAAGCGTGATGAGCTGCGTCATATGACAGCATCGGATGCTCTAAAGCATCCAAACTGGTCCATGGGCAGCAAGATCACCATAGATTCCGCCACCATGGTCAATAAGGCGCTGGAGATCATGGAGGCTCACTGGCTGTTTGATGTGGACATAGATGACATCATCCCCATCATACAGCCAAAGTCCATCATACACAGCATGGTGGAGTTCCGGGACGGGGCCATAAAGGCACAGCTGGGTTCCCCCAGCATGCTGGTGCCCATAGCATTTTCCCTGTATGCTCCAGGACGTCCTCATGTAAAGGAGGAACCCAGGCTCGATCTTTCTGTCTTGAGATCCATAGAGTTTGAGGAGCCGGACCCTGAGACCTTTAGGGGACTATCGCTTGGCATAAGAGCCGGGAAGGCAGGCGGCCTCATGCCTACGATCTTCAACGCGGCAAATGAGGAGGCAGTAGCACTGTTCCTTGATGGCAGTATAGGCTTCCTGGATATAGACGAGGCCATAGGCTATGCCATGGACCATATGGACAACTTGCCTGACCCTGAGCTGGAAAGCATACTGAAGGCAGAAACAGAGGCCAGGGGACTGGTAAGGGCATATTTTGACAAGGGAGATAGAAGCATTTGATCAGCCTTATCTTAGCAGTCCTTGTACTGGGACTGATCATAGTATTTCATGAGCTGGGACATTTCCTGCTTGCCAGACTTTTTTCAGTTTCCGTGGTAAGCTTTTCCCTTGGGATGGGCCCCAGGCTCTGGTCCCATGTGTCAGGCAATACAGAGTACTGCATAAGGGCCATACCATTTGGTGGCTCCTGCCTTATGGCTGGAGAGGAGCTCCAGGATGAGGATGCGGACAGCAATATACAAAGGGAGCCGGATGGCAGACTGATCATAGACGGGCGGTATTATGACAGATCAGGACAGTTCCTCAGCAAGAAGCCCTGGCAGCGCTTTCTTATCATAGCAGGTGGGCCGCTGTTCAACTTCATCATGGCATTTTTTCTTTCTCTCATCCTGACGGCATCCCTGGGAGCCGACAAGCCCTATGTGGCTGCGGTCGAGCCGGATATGCCGGCGTATGATACTGGGCTTGAGAAGGGCGACCTGATCACGGCCATAGCCATAGGAGATGAAAGAGCTTCCATAAAGCTGTCCAGAGACCTGCAGCTTTTCCTTTACCTTAACGAGGATGACTTTTCCGAGGGCCTTCCCGTAAGGCTCGAATACATAGATACAGAGGGCCACAGGGAAAGCGCAGAGTTCTATCCTGCCTACAGTGATGAGACTGAGAGCTGGCGTATGGGCCTCAGCTATAGCATAGCGTACATGCCACTTTCAGGCCCGCTGGAGGTGGTGAGCTACAGCATATACAATGTAAGATACTGTCTCATATCTGCTCTCCAGTCGATCAAGCTCGTCCTGACGGGCGGTGCCCAGAGGGAGGATGTCATGGGGCCGGTACGCATGGTCAACACCATAGACCAGACAGTGGATGAAGCCTCTGACTATGGTATATGGATGACCCTGCTTACGGTGTTCAATATCATGATCATCATCTCAGCCTCCCTTGGGGTCATGAATCTGCTCCCCATACCGGCACTGGACGGGGGAAGGCTTATATTCATACTTATCGAGATGGTGACCGGCAAAGGAGTTCCAAAGGAGATAGAAGCCAGGATCCATGTGGCAGGCATGGCAGTATTGCTTATGCTCATGGTCCTGATCATGTTCAACGATATAAGTATCATAGTGTGAGGTGTTATATGCCGAGACGTATGCAGACCCGTGAGGTTCATATAGGTGACAGAGTCATAGGAGGAGACAATCCGGTGCTCATCCAGTCCATGTGCAATACAAGGACCGATGATGTGGCTGCCACCGTGGCGCAGATAAGGAGACTTGAGGACGCAGGCTGCGATATCGTAAGGGTCGCAGTGCCGGACATGGCTGCTGCGGAGGCCATAGGCTCCATAAAGAAGGAGATACATATCCCCCTCGTGGCCGATATACATTTTGATCACAGGCTTGCCATAAGGGCTGTGGAGTGCGGAGCAGACAAGATACGCATAAATCCCGGCAACATCGGCGGAGCTGACAGGCTGTCAGAGGTCGTGAAGGCCTGCAGGGAAAGGCATGTGCCCATAAGGGTGGGTGTCAATTCGGGCTCCCTTGAGAAGGATATCGTAAGAGAGCATGGAGGACATGTGACTGCCGAGGGCCTGGTGGAGTCTGCCCTTCGCAACTGCAGGCTCATAGAGGACATGGGCTATGAGGAGCTGGTCATAAGCATCAAATCCTCGGACGTGCTTATGTGCATAAGGGCTCATGAGCTCATAAAGGACAGGACGGACCATCCCATACACGTGGGCATCACTGAATCCGGCACGCTCTTTGCCGGAAGCATAAAGTCCTCCGTCGGCCTTGGCATCATACTTTACAACGGTGTAGGTGACACGGTCAGGGTCAGCCTTACGGGAGATGTGGTCGAGGAGGTCAGGACAGCCAAGGAGATACTTGCTTCCCTTGGACTGAGGAAAAAGGGCATAGAGGTGGTCAGCTGTCCCACCTGCGGACGTACACAGATAGATCTCATAAGCCTTGCAGACAGGGTAAATGCACTCGTCTCCGAAAAAGCCTACGAGGGCCTGAGCTTCAAGGTGGCCTGTATGGGCTGTGTGGTAAATGGCCCTGGAGAGGCTGCGGAGGCTGAGCTTGGAATCTGCGGCGGAAAGGGAGAGGGCCTGATCATAAGGAAGGGCCAGATACTGAGGAAGGTCAGGGAAGAGGACCTGCTTTCAGAATTCAAAAAGGAACTTGATACATATCTATGACCAGACGCTTTTTAAATGTATTTGACAAACTGGATATAGATGAGGAGCTTCGGGCCGTGGTCAGTGAGACCGATGTGGTCAGAGTCAGCACGAACCCGGTCAAAAGCTCCCTTCACATAGTCATAAACGGAGAGCTTGAGCGGAGCTCCCTTTTCAGGCTGCAGTCCGCAGTAAAGCAGGGACTTTTCGGGGACAAAAACATATTTGTAAGCATCACCAGTGAGCTCCCTGTATCAAAGGATACGGAGGAGGTACCATTTTCCGAGGATAACGGGACTCAGGCAGATCCTTCTTCATCTGCACAGAAGCAGGCTGCTCAAAAGCCAGCTTCCCAGAAGCAGGCCTCACAAAAGTCCTTCGGACAGAAGAAGCCGGGTCAGGATGGGTTCAAAAAGAGCAATGCCTGGACTCCCAAGCGCATGAAGAAGTCTGACGACCCTGATGTGGTATATGGCTACGATTTCAGCGGTACGCCTACGGACATATCTGCCCTTGAGAGCGATATGGGAGAGGTCATGATAGTCGGAGAGGTATTTACTCCTGAGGCTGTCAAGACCAAGAGCGGACGCTATGCCTTCAAATTCAACATTTATGACGGTACGGATTCCATAAGCTGCTCCATGTTTCTTGCGGAGGAGGAGCTGGATGCTGTATCCGGAGAGATAAAGGACGGGCGCTGCGTGGCCCTTTCAGGCTCGGTAATGCCTCCGGATAATTTCCATCAGGACATAAACATTTCCCGTATAAAGGGCATTAAAAGAGCAAAGAGCCGTATAGCGGGCAGGACAGAGGCCTATGCCGGAGACAGGAGGGTAGAGCTCAATCTGCATACGAAGATGAGCGATATGGACGGCATAGGAGCCGTCAAGAACTATATCCGCATGGCCGAGTCCTTTGGCTGTGACAGTCTGGCACTTACGGATCTCAATACGGTCCAGGAGTTTCCCGAGGCCTTTCACGCCCTGTCAAAGGATCCAAAGCTCAAGCTGATCTATGGAGCAGAGTCCTTCTTCTGTGATGATGACAAGAAGGCTGTCAGGGATCCCAGAGGGCAGAAGCTTTCAGACACCTTCGTGGTATTCGACATAGAGACCACAGGCTTTTCCATGGAGCACTGTCTCATCATAGAGATAGGTGCAGTCAAGATAGAAAATGGCCTCATAGTGGATAGGTTCTCCCATTTTATAGATCCGGAGATACCCATACCGGCAAACATAACCAGGCTGACCTCCATAACCGATGAAGATGTGAAGGGACAGGGCAATTTCAGAAAGTGGCTGCCTGAGTTCCTGGACTTCTGCGGCGATGCGCCTGTAGTCGGACACAATGCAGCCTTTGACGTGGGCTTCATCAGGCATTATGCAGCTCTTCTTGGAAGGGGTTTCTCCCCCACAGTCGTCGATACTCTGGGGCTTTCCTATATGCTCCTCAAGCATCTCTTCAGAAACAGGCTCGATACGGTGGCCAAGGAGCTCGGAGTAGTGCTTTCCTCCCACCACAGGGCCGTCAACGATGCTGAGGCTACTGCGGGCATATTCCTCAGGTTCTGTGACATACTGAAGGAGAGAGGCATATATGATCTGGACGCTCTTTATGAAGCGGATGAGACCGATGCGGTGACAGTCAAAAAGCTCCATGGTCAGAATTTCAGCATGCTGGCTACCTGTGACCTTGGCAGGACGAACATGTACCGTCTGATATCAGCCGCGCACATAGATTATTTTCACAATACGGCGAAG
>CALWHG010000023.1 GCA_944380315.1 uncultured Lachnospiraceae bacterium | reverse complement strand
ATAGAAAACAGCACCGCAGGCTCCGTAAACGAGGTCTATGACCTCATGAGGAAGCACAAGTTCTATATAGTGAGAGGAGCCAAGATCAAGGTCGAGCACTGCCTGCTGGCAAAGAAGGGCACTAAGCTTTCCGACATTAAGGAGATATATTCTAAGGACATAGCCCTCGATCAGTGCAGCGACTTCCTGGGCACACTGAAGGGCGTGCAGCTCAAGGCCTGTGAAAATACCGCCATGGCGGCACGCATGGTCATGGAATCCGATCGAAACGACATAGCCGCCGTATCCTCAAGAAACTGTGCGGAGCTCTACGGCCTTGAATCCCTGGAGGACGGCATCCAGAACAATAAAAACAACTATACCAGGTTCATATGCATATCAAAGAACCTGGAGATATATCCCGGAGCCAACAAGACCAGCCTTATGTTCTCCATAGCACATAAGCCCGGCTCCCTTTACCATGTAGTATCGAGGTTTTCAGCGCTGGGACTCAATCTGACCAAGCTTGAGAGCCGCCCCATGCCTGATACGGACTTCCAGTTCATGTTCTATTTCGATCTGGAGGCAAACATACACGATGAGAAGGTCCAGAGACTGCTCTGTGAGTTTGACGATGAGTTTGAGAAGTTCACATACCTTGGAAGCTACAGCGAGGTGATCTGAGGACATGGGAGGAGATCAGCAGAAAACAGCATATCCTCTCTATGGCCTGCTGGGAAGGAAGCTGCCATACAGTTTCTCTCCCGAGATACATGGCATGCTTGGCAATAATGCCTACGGGCTTGTGGAGCTTGAGCCGGAGGAGCTGGATGGCTTCATGAGGTCCAGGCCCTTCAGAGGCATAAATGTGACCATCCCCTATAAAAAGGCAGTCATACCCTATCTGGATGAGATCTCTGACAGGGCTCGCCGCATAGGAGCAGTAAATACCATAGTAAAGCGGGAGGATGGCAGCCTCTTCGGGGACAACACGGACTACCTCGGCATGAGGTACATGCTCCGCCATGCAGGCATAAGGCTCGAGGGTGCCAGGGTACTCATACTTGGGAGCGGGGGCACCTCGCTCACGGCCAGGACCCTCTGTGAGGACGAGGGAGCAGCAGGTATCTCCATAGTTTCAAGGAGCGGTGAGCTCAATTATGAAAATGTCTCCCGGCTTCGGGCTGACACAGATGTGATCATAAACACCACGCCTGTGGGCACGTATCCTGGAAATGGAGAGAGCCCCATAGATCCCGGTCTCTTTCCAAGGCTCAGGGCAGTGGCGGACGTGATATACAATCCCCGCAGGACCAGGCTCCTGATGGATGCGGAGGAGCTGGGGCTCAGGACGGTATCGGGGCTTCGTATGCTCATAGCCCAGGCCGTGGCCGCCCATGAGCTGTTTTTTGATATGAAGGCTCCGGAGGGCGTGACAGAGGAGATATACAGGAGGCTTAAAAACAGGCTCATGAACATCTGCCTCATAGGCATGCCAGGCTGTGGTAAGACCACGGTGGCGAGGGAGCTCTCCAGGCTTTGCAAAAAGGAGTTTTTTGACAGTGATGCCTGCATAGAAAAAGAGGCTGACATGAGCATACCTGATATATTTGCCACCTATGGAGAGACCTATTTCAGGGAGCTGGAGACGGAGGCCTGCAGTGAGCTCGGTGCCCATACGGGTACGGTCATAGCCACCGGCGGGGGCGTGGTGCTCAAGGAGGAGAACATGCGCTCTCTGAGGCAGAACGGGCTCATAGTCTTCCTTGAGAGAGACCTTGCGGAGCTCAGCATGGAAGGAAGGCCCCTGTCAAAGAGCATGGATGACCTGAAAAGGATATATGAGGACCGCATAGAGCTTTATCGCGGATATGCGGACATGAGCTTTCTGAATGAGGAGCCTCCTGCAAGTGTGGCGGAAAGGATAAGGGAGATGGCCTATGAAGCTGCTGATTATTAATGGACCCAACATAAACATGCTGGGCATAAGGGAAAAGGGCATATACGGGGACGAGAGCTATGAGGCTCTGCTCAGGTATATAGCGGGCATATGTGAGGAAAATGGCATAGAGGCGGAGTTCTTCCAGTCAAATCACGAGGGTGCCATAGTGGACCGGATACAGGAGGCCTATGGCCAGGTGGACGGCATAGTCATAAATCCGGCGGCCTATACACATACGAGCGTGGCCATACTCGATGCCCTGAAGGCAGTCAGCATCCCCTGCTGTGAGGTCCATCTTTCAAACATCTATGAGAGGGAGGAGTTCAGACATCACAGCTTCATATCCCTGGCAGCAGAGAAGACCTTTTATGGGGAGGGCTTCAGGGGCTATGAAAGGGCCATACTGTACCTGAAGGACAAATACAGTTATTGACATATGTCATAAATAAAGCTATACTTATGATCGATAAAACTCAGGAGGAATATCTATGCCGAGACCAGTCAAATGCAGGAGAGTATGCGACTATCCGATCTCACAGGATTTTATCCCCCAGGGAGAGATTGTAGGGCATGAACCGGTAAACATGACCGTTGACGAGTATGAGACCATAAGGCTCATGGACCTGGAGGGACTCTCCCAGGAGCAGTGTGCGGAGCTCATGGAGGTAGGAAGGACCACGGTCCAGAAGGTGTATGAAAATGCACGCAAAAAGCTTGCCCTCATGCTGACCCAGAGCAGGCCCCTGCACATCGGGGGAGGAGAATACAGACTCTGTGACGGAAGAGGCTGCGGCCATGGATATGACGACTGCTACAAAAAACGACTGAGAGAGCGCTACAGCGCAGAAAAAGGAGAGGATATCATGAGGATAGCGGTGACATATGAGGATGGACAGGTATTCCAGCATTTTGGACATACCGGCCAGTTCAAGATCTATGATGTACAGGATGGTCATATAGTGTCCAGCGAGGTGGTGGATACCAACGGCACAGGACACGGGGCCCTTGCAGGCATGCTCCAGGCCATGGGAGTTGACACGCTCATATGCGGAGGCATAGGAGGCGGTGCCAGAGCTGCCCTCGCTGCAGCAGGCATAAGGCTTTATGGCGGAGTGAGCGGCAGCGCCGATGAGGCAGCAGCTGCCCTGTGTGCAGGCAGCCTGAGCTTCGATCCTGAGGCTGAGTGCCATCATCATGATCATGAGGATGGTCACGACTGCGGCCACCATGGTGAGGGACACTGCGGACATCACGATCATGAATGCGGTGGCCACGGACATGGAGAGGGCCACGGCTGCGGCGGCCATCACTACGGACAGTGACATAAAGATATCTAAGGGATATCCTTAAGAGACATCGGCAAAGGCTGGTGTCTTTTTGCTGTAAGCATTTTCCTTGATGAGACAGGAGCGGATATTGTATAATCTATATATCAATATGATGGAAGGAGAGGTATAAAACATGGACGACAAGAAAAAGGCTGTAGTAAAGGAAAAGGTGGAGGAGCTCATAAACTCGGCTACCTGCTGTCAGGAGGCAAAGGATGCCGGCAAGGCCTGGCTTTCAGCCTGCGGCACCGACAAGGAGGATGAGGCCTATAAGGCACTCATAGCAGAGCTTAAGGAAGACATTGTGACCGTGGACGGACTCATAGAGTTTGCAGAGTCTGAGGCGGGAGCAGCGGTATTTGGGGGTGCTGAGGCTGCCAAGGGTGTGGCTGCCCATGGCCGTGAGATCAAGGCAGCAGGCGCAAAGTACTGTGACTGCCCTGCCTGCAAGGCCGTAGAGGCCATACTTGAGCTGGAGGGCCAGGCATGAAGTATCAGAAGCTTTTTACTCCCATAAAGATCGGAAGCTGTGAGATCAAGAACAGATTTGCTATGGCTCCCATGGGGCCCCTTGGCCTTTCCGATTCCGAGGGAGGCTGGAACCAGCGGGGCATAGACTACTATACGGAGAGGGCAAAGGGCGGCACAGGCCTGATCATCACCGGTGTGACATTTTCAGACTGTAAGGTAGAGCCCCAGAGCATGCCAAACTGTCCCAACTCCACGTACAATCCCGTGCATTTCGTAAGGACCAGCAAGGAGATGACCGAGCGCATACATGCCTACGGGAGCAAGATATTCCTTATGATGTCTGCAGGCTTCGGTCGTGTGACCATCCCCACGAACCTGGGCGAGTTCCCGCCTGTAGCTCCCTCGGCCATACCTCATCGCTGGCTTGACAAGATCTGCCGACCGCTGGAGATCGAGGAAATAAGGAGCATAGTCAGATCCTTCGGTGACGGCGCTGCAAATGCCCAGAGAGCCGGCTTCGACGGCGTGGAGATACATGCGGTGCATGAGGGCTATCTGCTGGATCAGTTTGCCATATCCATGTTCAATCTCAGGAATGACGAGTATGGCGGATCCCTTGAAAACAGGCTCCGCTTTGCAAAAGAGGTGGTAGAGGAGATCAAGTCCAGATGCGGCAGTGATTTCCCTGTTGCTCTCAGATTCAGCGTAAAGAGCATGATCAAGGACTGGAGAGAGGGCGCTCTCCCCGGAGAGGAATTTGAGGAAAAGGGCAGAGACATAGAGGAGGGACTTGAGGCTGCAAGGCTTCTCGTGCAGTACGGCTATGACGCACTTGATACGGATGTGGGCACCTATGATGCCTGGTGGTGGAACCATCCCCCTATGTATCAAAAGAAGGGACTGTTCCGTGAATACTGCAGGATGGTCAAGGAGGTAGTTGACGTACCTGTGCTCTGTGCAGGACGTATGGATGATCCCGACATGGCTCTTGAAGCCATAGAAAAGGGTGACTGCGATGTGGTCAGCCTTGGAAGACCCTTGCTTGCAGATCCTGATTATGTAAATAAGCTCAGGTCCGGACGTGTGGACGAGATACGTCCCTGCATCTCCTGTCAGGAGGGCTGCATGGGAAGGATACAGCATTATTCCATGATAAACTGTGCTGTTAATCCACAGGCGGCCAGAGAAAGAGCCATGGCCTATGAGCCTGTACTGAAGCCCAAGAAGGTATTGATAGTAGGCGGAGGCGTGGCAGGCTGTGAGGCCGCCAGAGTGCTGGCCATCAGAGGCCATAAGCCTGAGCTCTTTGAAAAGGGCAGCCAGCTTGGCGGTAATCTGCTTCCCGGAGGAGCTCCTGACTTCAAGGAGGACGATCTGGCTCTGGCACGCTGGTATGCCGTACAGCTTGACAAGCTGGGAGTGCCCGTGCATCTCAATACTGAGATAGGAAAGGCTGAGGTGCTCTCAGGAGACTATGACGCAGTCATACTGGCCACCGGATCTGTACCCAAGAGATTCTCCCTCGGAGATGACGACAGGGTATATACTGCGGAGCAGGTGCTGCTTAAGGAAAAGGACTGCGGAGCATCCACTGTAGTGGTAGGAGCCGGACTGGTAGGCTGCGAGACGGCCCTCTGGCTTGCACAGCAGGGCAGGAAGGTGACGCTTGTGGAAGCCATCGATAAGATCATGGCTGTAAATGGTCCCATCTGCAGTGCAAACAAGGAGATGCTGGAGCGTCTCATCCCCTATAACGGCATAGATGTGATCACCGGTGCTAAGGTGACCGGATACAGAGATGGCGTGCTTACTGCCGAGGTAGGCGGAGAGACTAAGGACATCGCCTGTGACAGCGTCATCCTTTCTGTAGGCTACAGGGAAAATAACAGTCTTTATCAGGAGCTTCAGTTCGATGTGCCTGAGCTCTATCTCCTCGGAGACGCAAAGAAGGTCAGCAACATCATGTATGCGATCTGGGATGCCTTTGAGGTGGCAAACCATATCTGATATATAAACCTATAAAAGGACCGTCTGACATGCGGCCAGGATCACTGGTACATGTTCAGGCGGTCCCTTTTTATATTGTCAGGTACAGGTTAGCAGTTTACTATGAGCGTCACTGCCTCCCAGGGCCTCAGATCTATGACTCCGTCCTTTATGATCGGATCGCCGCAGTTGGATATGAGGAGCTCTGCGGTCTCATATCCTGCAGGGAGCCTATAGCTTCTTTCGCTGCCCGAGAAATTGTTGATGGATATAAGCTCCTGGCCCTCTGCCCTGCGGATGTAGACCATGAGCTCCGGGTCATCCATCTCAAGGAACTCAGTGGATCCGTAGATCACAGCCGGAAGCCCTTTCCTTACCTTGAGGAGCCTGCGGTAGAAGTTTAGTACCGAATCAGGATCATCCTCCTCTATGGCAGCATTTATATCCTTATAGTTAGTGCAGGGATCCATCCAGGGCTTTGTGGTACTGAAGCCTGCATATTCATCTGCAGACCAGGAGAAGGGAGCACGTCCCCCGTCCCTGGAACGGTCATTGAGGAGCTTCAACCAGCGCTCCTCGCTGTCGCCACGATCGAGACCCTCCCTGAGCGCATTGAGAGCCTCCACATCCTTGAACTGAGACAGGGAGGCATAGTGGGGATTTGTCATGCCTATCTCATCTCCCTGATATATGTAGGGCGTGCCCTGAAGGAAATACATGGCATTGGCCAGCAGCTTGGCCGAGCGGACAGGATAGTGCTCTTCATCTCCAAAGCGGCTCAGAGCCCTGGGCTGATCATGATTGCCTATGAACAGAGCCAGCCAGCCGTGGTCATGCATGACAGACTGCCAGTGGGACAGCGCCCGCTTGAGGCTGGGCAGATCCAGAGGGAGAGGGCTGAACTTGTCATAGCCCTCCTGGTCCACATTGAGCAGATCAAAGGGATAGAGGGCATCCAGCTCGCCCCTTGCGGGATCGGCATAGCCTCTGGCTGTCTCCTCATCAAGGTAGGCCACCTCTGCCACGGTGGTCAGTCCTCTGGGTGCCATGACCTTGTCATGAAGAGTACGGAAATGCTCATGCACCTTGGGCTTATTTGCATAATGTTCAGTGGCAAAGCCATATGGACTTCCGGGCATGGGCTCCACATCCGGGAAATCAGGCTCCTTATAGAGATAATTTATGGCGTCAAGCCTGTAGCCATCCACACCCTTGTCGGCCCAGAAATTGAGGATGTCAAATACCTCCTGCACGACCGCAGGATCTTCCCAGTTGAGGTCAGGCTGCTTTTTCGCAAAGAGATGCAGATAGTATTCATCAAGCTCCGGCACATATTCCCAGGCACTCCCGCCGAAGATGCTGGCCCAGTTTGAGGGCTCTTTGCCGTCCCTTCCGGGGCGGAAGGTATAGTAGCTGTGATAGGGGCTGTCCTTGCTCTTAAGGGCCTCCTGAAACCAGGCATGCTCATCAGAGGTATGATTGCCTACGAAATCCATCATGAACCTCATGCCGCGGGCATGTATGCCTGCGATCATCTCATCGAAGTCCTCCATGGTGCCGAACTCCGGAGCGATGGAGCGATAATCAGCCACATCATAGCCTCCGTCTGCCCAGGGGCTTACAAAAAAGGGACATGACCAGATGATGTCTATACCGAGAGACTTTATATAGTCGAGCTTGGCGGTTATGCCCTTAAGATCGCCTATGCCGTCTCCGTTTGAATCAAAAAAGCTGCGGGGATAGATCTGATATACGGCAGCATCCTGCCACCATTTTGCCTTATCCATAAGTACCTCCTCCATCAAGTCTTGCATGGATATATTCAGTATCATAATAAAGGAATATGAGAGAAAAATCCACTGAAAATGCTTCCTGCAGCCATATCTTTCCTGCACGGCTCAAGACCTAACCTTATATCATCCTTACAAGATCAGGGAAAATGTTGACCGATGGTTCAAACAGTATTATTGTATTAAGTGCTTAATACAAACAACAGCTGTCAATACTGAAGGAAGGAGGTCTTCATTTTTGGAATGGAAGATAGACGACAGATATCCCATCTGGTCCCAGTTGAGCGAACAGCTTGCGGCCTTTATAACGGGCGGACAGTTTGAGGCGGGCCAGCGACTTCCATCGGTCCGTGAATTTGCGGCGGATGCAGGAGTCAATCCCAATACCATGCAGCGGGCCATGGCTGAGCTTGAGAGCCTGGGCCTGGTGGTGACGAACAGGACTGCCGGCAGGGCTGTGACCGAAGACAGAGACAGGATAGATCAGATAAGGAGGACTCAGGTGAAAAAAGAGGTAGACATATTTCTTGAAAGGATGGAGGCGCTGGGCTTTACCAGGGATGAGATCATGGGAGTTCTGAGAGAAGCCATTACGGAGGAAGAAGATGGATAAGGAGATCATGAGATTTGATAAGGTCACAAAGAGGTTTGGATCCAAAACAGCCCTGAATGACATAGACATTTCCATAGAGAGAGGAAGGATAGTAGGACTGCTTGGCCCCAACGGATCAGGCAAGACCACGTTCATCAAGCTGGCAAATGGCCTTCTGCATCCCGACAGCGGGACCATACATATAGATGACAGGCTTCCGGGACCGGAGACGAGAGCTGTGGTATCTTACCTGCCTGACCGCATGTATTTTGCAGACTGGATGAAGGTAAAGGATCTTGCAGGCATGTTTGAGGACTTCTATAGCGATTTCAGCAGACAGAAGGCCAGGGATATGATGGACAAGCTTGGCATAGACGAGAAGGACCGCATCAAAAACATGTCCAAGGGTACCAAGGAAAAGCTGCAGCTGATCCTTGTCATGAGCAGGGAGGCCAAGCTGTATCTCCTTGATGAGCCCATAGGAGGCGTGGATCCTGCAGCCAGAGACTTTATACTGAAGACCATCATAACCAATTACAGTCCCGAGTCTACGGTGATCATATCTACCCATCTCATAGCCGATGTGGAAAAGGTGCTGGACGAGGTGGTGCTCCTTAAGGAGGGACAGATCATACGCAGGGAAAATGTGGACCGCCTCAGGGAAGAGGAGGGCCGATCCGTGGATCAGCTTTTCCGGGAGATGTTTGCCCAGGGCTGAGGAGGAAGGAGACGATATGACATTTAAGCTTATAAAATATGAATGGAAGGCCATGATAAGGGCCATGCTTCCCATATATGCGGCTACTCTTGCCCTGGCCGTGGTAAATGGACTGGCCATAAACAACGAGTTTTTCACGAGAGCAGAGTCCATGCTTCAGGGCACCTTCCTTGAAAGCCTCATAGCCATATTCCAGGCCATGCTCTTAGTCGTGTATATATGCCTGTTGGCAGGACTGTGTATCATGACATTTATAGTGACTGTGCAGCGCTTTTATAAGGGGCTCCTCAGGGATGAGGGCTATCTTATGTTCACGTTGCCTGTAAGCGTATCACAGCTGACATTTTCCAGAGCCTTTGTGGCAGTGATCATCATGTTTCTTTCAGGAGTGGTGGGCTTTTTCGCCATAGGGCTGCTGGCAGGCATGGATTTCCTGAGGGCACTCATCATGCTTCCGGCAGAGATAGCCTCAGCCATATCTCGGGCAGTGGCATCAGGTGAGCTTTCCCCCGGGCTTGCAGTCCATGCAGGACTGTATACCATAGAGCTGATAGTCATGTTCCTGCTTGGATGCTTTGAGGGCGTATACGGCTTTTACGCCGCCATGGCCCTGGGCCAGCTCAGCCGAAATCATAAGGTGGCCATGTCGGTGGTATGGTATATAGTACTGGGCATAGTTGAGACGACCCTTATGTGGAGCCTGATCTTTATCATGTCAGGCCCGGCTGTCATAGTATTTTCAAGCTCTATCCTGGACAACGCCATCATATCCCTGCACGTGTTCCTGATAGTCATGAATATCATCACCCTGCTCCTGCTGGCAGCAAAGGTACTGATCACAAATGTGGTGCTGTCAAGGAGACTGAATCTGGAGTGAGATTGTATAGTGAATCTGGAGTGAGATTGTATAGCCCGGACAAGCATGATATAATAGGGACCATATGATACGCATAAATCAGATAAAGCTATCCATATTTGAGGCAGGAAGGGACCGGCAGCTGGAGCTTGAAAAGGTCAGGGACAGGGCTGCCAGAGTGCTTAAGATAGATCCGGAGGGCATACGTAAGCTCAGGATACTGCGCAGATCTGTGGATGCCAGGGACAAGCAGGACATTAAGTTCGTATATACCGTAAGTGTGAAGCTCAGGGACAGTGTGGCAGGAGGTACTGCCCAGACTGAGACGGCATTTATACAGAAGCTCAGAAACAGCAATGTTCAGAGCTACGAGCATGTGCCGGTGACCATAGAAAGACTTCCGGACGAGCTGACGGAAGGGCTTGGTAAGGATATCAAAAGGCCTGTTGTAGTCGGTATGGGCCCCTGCGGTCTTTTTGCGGGACTTGTCCTTGCAAGAGCAGGAGCAAAGCCCATCCTGATAGAAAGAGGGAGCCAGGTTGATAAGCGTACTGAGAAGGTGGAGAGCTTCCTGCAGGGAGGGCACCTTGATCCTGAGTGCAACATGCAGTTTGGTGAGGGAGGCGCAGGAGCATTTTCCGATGGGAAGCTTGTGACCTCCATAAAGGGCAGGGACGACTATGTGCGCTTCGTGCTGGAGGAGTTTTACAGGCACGGTGCGCCAGAGGATATACTGACGGATCAGAAGCCTCATGTGGGCACGGATGTGCTGACCGGAGTGGTGGCTTCCATAAGAGAGGAGATAAAGAGCCTCGGAGGAGACATACTTTTTGATACCAGGCTTGATGAGCTTGAGATAGAAAATGATGAGCTGAGAGCATTGATCCTGAGCTGCGTACAAAGGCATAGAGTGCTTCCGGAGGGAGCAGAGCAGCTTACTGATGGAAGGCTCAGATTGCCTGTATCCCAGGTCATATTGGCTACAGGACACAGTGCCAGGGATACCTATCGCATGCTGCTTAAGAAGGGCATAGGCCTCGAGCCCAAGGCATTTGCAGTGGGCGTCAGGGTACAGCATCCTCAGAAGCTCATAGACAGAGCGCTCTATGGGGAGGGCAGGCTTTCGGAGAAGCGTGCCATACTCGGGCCGGCAGCCTATAAGCTGACGCATACCTGTGGAGACGGAAGGGGAGTCTACAGCTTCTGTATGTGCCCGGGAGGCTATGTCATCAACAGTTCCTCGGAGGAGGGGCGGCTGTGCGTCAACGGCATGAGCTATCATGACAGAGGCTCGGAAAATGCAAATTCAGCCATCATAGTGTCTGTAAGGCCGGAGGACATGGAGGCCGAAGGGCCGCTCTGCGGTATGGCCTTTCAGGAGCGCCTGGAGGAAAAGGCCTATGAGCTGCTTTCAGGCATCATACCCTATGAGACCTACGGGGAGTTCAGGGAGGCTGTAACTGAGCCTGAAGGTTCAACTGCTTATGAAAATGTCACAAGGGGCTATACTGGATCGGCAGATGTGGCTTCCATATTCCCGAAATACATAAAAGATGATATAATCGAGGGCATGACAGCCTTTGGCAGGACCATAAGAGGCTTTGACGGAGACGATGTCATCATAAGCGGCGTGGAGTCCAGGACCTCAGCCCCTGTAAGGGTGCTCAGAGGAGAGGACATGCAGTCCCGGATCAGAGGGCTTTACCCTGCGGGAGAGGGAGCCGGCTATGCCGGGGGCATAACAAGCTCAGCGGTAGACGGGATCAAGGCTGCCTTAAGGATACTGGAGGAGCTTAAGGACAGACACTGAGATATAAAGACAGGAGAAAAGGCATGAAGCTTATAACGGAAGAAGAGATAGCTCGCATAAATGAGCTTTGGAGGAAGTCAAAGGAAGCAGAGCTTACTGAGGCCGAAAAGGAGGAGCAGCAGAAGCTCCGCAGACTTTATATAGACTCGGTAAAGCACAATCTGAGAGGCCACCTCAACAATATCAGCATCCAGCATGAGGATGGTACGGTGACCCGACTTTCAGATAAACAGAAAAATAATTAAAAAAAGTCAAAAAAGCACTTTACATTTTGCGGTTCTTCATGTAAAATAAATACTCGGTCGACAGAAAAAGACCAAACTACCGCAAGGTAAGATCGAGGCGTGGCTCAGCTTGGTAGAGCGCTGCGTTAGGGACGCAGAGGCCGCAGGTTCAAATCCTGTCGCCTCGATTTCTTTTTTAAGGAAACATTTTCATATCTGCTTCCGTGGCTCAGTTGGTAGAGCAACGCATTCGTAATGCGTGGGTCGCCGGTTCGAGTCCGGCCGGGAGCTTGGATCCGCCAGACTGCGATGCAGCTGGCGGTTTTTTGATGCAAAAAAGGAGGACCCGCAGGTCCTCCTTCGGTCTCAGCATATGTGATCACTCAAGCTCATCCAGCTCCTTCATCCATACAGCATTTGAGGCATCGCTGGGCATACGCCAGTCGCCGCGGGGCGAGAGGGTGACAGAGCCCACCTTGGGGCCGTCGGGCATGCAGCTGCGCTTGAACTGCTGAGTAAAGAAGCGCCTGTAGAAGCTTCTGAGCCAGTAGAGCAGGGTCTTATCGTCATAGCTTCCTGCAAATGCCGCTCTGGCAAGTCTGTATATCTTTGCAGGACCGAATCCAAATCGAAGCACATGATACAGATAGAAATCATGAAGCTCATAGGGGCCAACCAGCTGCTCAGTGGGCTGGCTCATGCTGCCGTCCTCAGAGGCGGGCAGGAGCTCGGGGCTGACTGGAGTGTCGAGTATGTCAAGGAGCACGTCCCGAAGCTCTCCGGGGCCTGCAGTGTCAGCTGCATAGTGTACTATATGGCGTACCAGGGTCTTGGGGACGCCTGCATTTACACCGTACATGCTCATATGGTCGCCGTTATAGGTAGCCCAGCCGAGGGCCAGCTCGCTCAGGTCTCCTGTGCCTATGACTATGCCTCCGTGCATGTTGGCGTAGTCCATGAGCTCAAGAGTACGCACGCGGGCCTGACCATTTTCAAAGGTCACGTCATAATTTTCCGGATCCTGGCCTATGTCAGAAAAGTGACTGAGCACCGTATCGGTGATATTTATCTCCTTGAAGGTCACACCCAGGGCATCGCAGAGCTTCTCCGCATTTGATCGGGTGCGCTTGCCGGTGCCGAAGCAGGGCATGGTGATGGCATGGATGGAGGAGGCGGGGAGCTTAAGGAGCTCGCAGGCCTTTACTGCCACCAGGAGGGCCAGACAGGAGTCGAGGCCGCCCGAAATGCCTATGACCGCACAGGAGCTGCCTATATGGCGGAGCCTGCGGGCCAGTCCCTCTGCCTGTATGCGCAGGATCAGCTCACAGCGCTTATCTCTGTCAGCATCGTCAGCCGGTACGAAGGGAGAAGGGGAGATGTGTCTGGTAAGCACAGTCTCCGAAAGCTCCATGTCGAAGCCTATGCGCATGAAGCCATCATCAGCAGGCTGGAAGCTTGAGTTGCGGATGCGCTCCCCGACCATGCGGTCAAGATCGAGTTCAGTATCGCAGAAGGCGTAGCAGAAGGGCTCTGACTCTGAAAGGAGGGAGCCATTTTCAGCTATGAGGTCATGGCCTGCAAATACCATGTCCGTGCTGCTCTCGTCATGGCCTGCATCGGCGTAGATGTAGCCGCAGAGCAGCCGCGCGCTCTGTCCGCATATGAGGCTTCGGCGGTACTCGGCCTTGCCTATGGTCTCATCGCTGGCGGACAGGTTGGCTATGACAGTGGCTCCGGAAAGGGCCAGGGCACAGCTGGGAGGCACTGGAGCCCACAGATCCTCACAGATCTCGACACCCAGCACGAAGGAGGGCATGGAGCGGCTGCAGAACAGGAGCTGTGAGCCGAACCAGGTCCGCTGTCCGGCGCAGTCTATCTCACGGGGCTCAGAGGGCCCCTCCTGAAAATGTCTCTTTTCGTAAAATTCTCCATAGTTCGGTATGTAGGTCTTGGGCACCAATCCCAGGAGCCTGCCCCTTTGCATGATCGCTGCACAGTTATAAAGCTTGCCCTGAAGCGACAGGGGAAGGCCGACCAGCACTACCATATCATGTGCCGTGGATGCCTGCAGGATATCTGCAAGGGCCTCCTCTGCGCTGCGCTGAAGGCTCTGCTGCAGGAAAAGGTCTCCGCAGGTATAGCCTGTGATGCAGAGCTCAGGGAGACAGAGCAGCCTGATTCCCGAGGCTGATGCATCTTCCATGGCAGCTATGATCTGTTCTTTATTATATATGCAGTCTGCTACCCTGAGAGCAGGGGAAGCAGCCCGTACCTTCAAAAATCCGTCTTTCATACCATGCCTTCCTTGTATATTTTCTTATACAGCTATAATAACACAGCCTAAAAACTGCCGCAACAGGGCTGTTTTTCAGTAACTCCGAAGTATATGCATTTTCCTTGTGAATCAACTATTTGTCAAAACCATGCGGGGGGGGTAAAGTAGTAACAGGCATAAATAGGTGCCACTATATATAGTAATATGCAAAATAAGACATGCGGTAACAGGTATATAGACATCCACAGCCATATGCTTCCGGCAGTAGATGACGGAGCAGACAGCCTTGAGACAGCCATGGACATGCTTAGGCGGTCAGCCAAGGCCGGAGCAGAGGCGGTCATACTCACGCCCCACTACAGCGGCAGAGGCCAGGAGGTGGCAGGGCAGAGGCTTCGGGATGTCTTTGAGGCATTTCTGGATGAGGTCGGGAAGCAGGACGGACTGCCCAGGCTTTATCTTGGAAATGAGATACTCTGGTACGACGGAGCTCTGGAGAGCCTTAAGTCGGGCGAGGCACTGAGCCTTGCGGACAGCAGATACGTGCTCACGGAGTTTTATCCCACTTCCTCCTATATGGAGATGGAGCGGGCCGTAAGGGGCCTCGGTATGGCAGGGTACATACCTGTCATAGCCCACTATGAAAGGTACAGGGCCCTTAAGGAGGACCAGGGGCAGGAGCGCATAGAGGAGCTCATGCATCAGGGTGCGCTGCTGCAGATGAACTACCACAGCCTTGAAAAGGACGGAGGCCTGATCCCGGGACGAGATACCAGATGGTGCCGCAGGGAGGTGCTCAGGGGACATGTGAGCTTCCTTGGGACCGACGCACACGACCTGGGGAGAAGGAGCCCCTCCCATGAGGAGGCGGCTGCATGGCTTACGAAGCATATGGATGAGGAAGAGCTTCAGGGGATGCTCTACTATGGGCCCCTTGCTGTCATAGGTGATACGGTTTATGCAGGAGACCAGAGAAACTGATATCTTAAGAGACAAGATACCTACACAGACCCAGAGCATGGCGGAGGACGAGGATATAGAGATCGACCTTCGACAGCTGTTTTTTGAATTTAAAAGAAAGCTCGTATTTATCATACTGGCGGGAGTGATCTGCGCCGGCATGACGGGAGCATTTACAAAGCTGGTGCTGGATCCCGTGTATACCTCCACCTCCATGATGTACATCCTGACCAAGGAGACCATGCTCACGAGCCTGACGGACCTTCAGATAGGCTCACAGCTGACTGAGGACTACAGCGAGCTCATCATGAGCCGCACTGTCATGGAGAGCGTCATAGACGACCTGGGACTGGATCTGATGGCTGAGGAGCTTGAGGAGAAGCTGACCATAGAGAACCCGGCGGATACCCGCATACTATATATATCCGTTGAGGATGAGGATCCCCTCATGGCCAAGACCATAGTTGACGAGGTCACGGCAAATGCCTCCGAGTACATAGCCGACATCATGGAGATGGATCCGCCAAAGACCATAGAGCTTGGAGAGATACCTGAGCTCCCCACAGGCCCCAACCTTGTGCGCAACGTGCTCATAGGCGGCGTGGTCGGAGTCATACTGGTCATGGGCGTCATAACCATGGGCGTCATATTCAACGATTCCGTCCAGACCGAGGACGATGTGCTCAGATATCTGGATCTGCCTGTGCTGGCAGCCATACCCGAGTCCAGGGACATAGCCTCAGGCTCCCGCAGGAAGGACAGGTCGGGCAGACATAAGAGGAAGGACAGCGGCGTAAAGGAGGTAAGGAAGGATGCATGATCTGGAGCTGGTGCTTCAGCCCTATGACAACCATGTCTCTGAAGCCGTCAAGACCCTCAGGACCAACATACAGTTTTCCGGCCAGGGCATAAAGGTGATCATGTTCACCTCGTCCCAGCCAAATGAAGGCAAGTCAGTGGTGAGCTTCGCCTCTGCAGGATCATTTGCAGAGATAGGAAAGAAGACACTTTATATAGATGCTGACATCAGGAAGTCGGTATTTGTAAGGCGCATGCACCCGAGAGCAAGGGGCGGCGAGATATACGGCCTCAGCCAGTACCTCTCCGGACAGAAGGAGCTTTCGGAATGCATATATCATACAAATAAGGACAACCTGGACATCATACTTTCAGGGCCTACGGCACCTGATCCCACTGAGCTCTTTGAGGATGAGACATTTTCAGAGCTCATAGCCTACGCAAGGCAGAACTATGACATGGTGGTCATAGACACGGCGCCCCTTGGGTCCGTCATAGACGCGGCCATCATAGCCAGGGAATGCGACGGAGCCATATTTGTGGTGGAGTGCGGCTATGTGGGCAGGCGCTTCCTGCAGAAGACCAGGGACCAGCTGCTGCGCACTGGAGTGCGGGTGCTGGGGGTAGTGCTCAACAAGGTATCAAATCACAAGGGAGGCTACTACGGGTCCTATTATTACGGGGACTACGAGGATCACTACCTTGATGATGATAGATAAAGCGGCTTACCGCTGGTAAACAGCTTTAAATAAATCAGCTCCAACGGGGCAAAAAAATCAGGAGGAAAAGACGATGAAAAGACACATCACAACAATGATCGCTGCAGCAGCTATCTCATTGATTATGGCTGTACCGGCGATGGCAGACTGGGCTCAGGTAAGCACCAATGTATGGCAGTGGACCGAGAACGGCGTAGCAGTCAAGGATAAGTGGGTGACCACTCAGAACGGACTGTACTACATCAACCTTGACGGAAACTGCTCCTATGGCTGGATCAACTGGTGCGGCAACTGGTACTATGGCGAGCCCTCAGGCGCAAATCTGGGCAATGTAGTAAGGAACAACTGGGCTCAGATCGACAACAGCTACTACTACTTCTTTGAGGATGGAAGGATGGCTACCGGCACTCAGGTGATCGGCGGCGTAACCTATACATTTGATGCAAATGGTCACTGCACCACCACACCTGCAGGCGTGAACATCCTGACCTTCAGCGCTACACCCGCAGTGGTAAGCGGCGGATCAAGCGTATACTATGGCGGCGGCTCTTCAAGCGGTGGATCAAGCTCAGGCGGTGGTCATACCATGACTGAAGAGGAAAAGGCTCAGCAGGCAGCTCAGACAATGGGAAATGCCGTTAAAGAAAACATTGCTGATATGAATGCTGCATTAGGAGCAGGCAAGGGAAGCGTTACCGGAGTAAGTACCTCTGGAAAGACTGTAACTGTAGCAGTAACAGCTCCTGACATAAATGATACTGCTGAGCTTGGAGCTCTTATAGATGCAGCAGACAATGCAATAGATGCGTCTGGTGTAGAAAGAGACAATGTTGAAACGATAACATTCAATTCCTTTACTGCAACCAATATAGAGGATGCCAAGGCAAGGGTAAATGAGTTTATCGGAAGCCTGGGAATAGAGACTGTTAAGGCTATGTATCCCAATGGTCAGACTGTAACCGTAAATATGAAGGACGGCTCCGTGATGAAGGTAGTTATAGCCCTTCCGTAAGCTGAAAAGTGTCAACGGTAAGTAAACATAAAATCAAATATCTTACTGCTATATTTGTGGCGGCGTTGGTGTATGCGATGCTTTGTGGCAGGCTTTGCGCCTACGCTGCCATAAATGCAAATGAGGCAGAGCTTCTTGCCATCATAGACAGCCAGAGAGAGTACAACGGGGTGCTGTATCAGGTGTCCCCGGACTACAGGGCATCGGCGAGGGCCTATCTTGACGATCCTTCCGTAGATGTGACTGCGGAGCAGAAGCAGGAGGCCATAAACCAGATGTTTTCCAGCATACAGCAGGGCATCAATGACGGCTACCTGATACCGGTGTATCAGGAGGCGGCGGTCGATCCAGCTGCAGCTGCAGGAAACCTGGGATCGGTCATAGAGGGCATAGAGTCATCAGCCCAGCTTTCGGCTCAGGATGCGGCAGGGCAGGTACAGAGTGCGGCTGCAGCTACGGCACCGGAGACTGAGGCTCAGGCAGAGACAACAGCGGCGGAGACTACAGAGCCCCAGACGGAGCCTGCGGAGACAGAAGCATCAGAGACTGCAGGCGATGCAGCTTCAGAGACTGAGACTGAGGCGGAGACCGTAGCAGAGACCCTGCCGCCAGAGACTGAACCGTCACCCATAGTGCTGGCCCTTGAGGCAGCCATGAGCATGGATACCCATGAGGAGGATGAGGAGCCTGAGTATGAGGAGCTCATACCGGCCTATGAGTACCCGGAGCACATGATAATGGGAGCTGTGGGCCTTGGAGCGCTTCTTTGCGTAGCCGGTATAGGCGTATCGGCAGGTACCGGGCTTTTCAGCCATCATCACAGGAGAAAGAGGCGGGCAGATGGATAAGAATCTGAGAAGGCATATGATAGACTGCCTCCTTTCAGCTGCCATAGCCTTTGGAGTATTTGTGCTTGGCATGCTCGGGTACTACGGCTTTGGAGTATACAGCCAGGAGCTCATGAGCGAGGCGGCTACATCATCGGGACGATATGAGGAGAGGTATAGACAGTTCAGGCAGGAGCTTGAGCTATTTCTTTCCGGCATAGGTGTGCCAGAGGATGTGGTGGGCGATGATGAGAGCCTGAGGAGCTGGTATTATTTTGAGCTCCGTAAAAGGACCATAGCCGAGCTTGAGGAGCAGAAAGGCCTGACTGAAGATGTGGAGACTTCAGAGGAAGAGGCAGCGCGGACAGAGGAGACAGAGCAGTCTGCAGAGGCAGATGTGGCTGTTCAGGATACGGGCACGAGCCTGAGGCGAAGGATAGAGACACCGATCAGAGACTATATCGCCGGGCAGGGCATAGTGCTGACACCTGAGGCCGAGATGGGCCTCGAGAACATGCTCAGCTCTCTTGAGCAGGGACTCTACAGCGATATGGGACACCCTGACCTGGAGAGATGGCACAGGGATAAGGAAGCATTTTCAGAAAATGTGCTGATATGCGGGGCAGCAGCCCTGGCTGTAGTGTTTGCAGCGGGCGTAGGCCTCATATGCATACAGCACTATATGTACAGGTCACTGCATTATGCAGGCGTAGGAGTCATAGCAGGCGGAGTGGTCTGCGGCATAGCTTCGGTGGTCATGTACATACAGCAGATGGGAGCTCATCAGGAGGGCATGAGCAGCTCCGCAGAGATCTACGTGAGGGGAGTGCTCGAAAGCGGGCTTCTGTCGGCATTTTGCGCGGTGGGACTGGGCATACTGCTCATGATAGCAGGCAGCCTGGCAGGCCGTATGAGGAACAAACAGATATAGGGACTGATAGCTGACAGGTAAGGGATCATGTATAAGAAAGGAGCCAAGGGCTGGCTTAAACATTGGGATTTTATATTGCTCGATATGGTATGCCTGCAGGCTTCTTTTATATTGTCGTACCTCATACGCCACGGCATGTCAAATCCGTATGCAGCCGTGACCTACAGGAACATGGCCATATGCATCGAGCTCATAGACATAGCAGTCATATTTTTCTATGAGAGCTATAAAAATGTCCTCAAGCGTGGGATGTACCGGGAGTTCGTGGTCTCCATAAAGCACAGCCTGCTGGTATTTGTCATAACCACCATGTACCTATTTACGGTGCAGGAGGGGAGCATATACTCGAGGACTTCATTTTTCCTGATGATGGCTCTCTATATGGCGATTGGCTTTGGCATGCGTGTTGTCTACAAGGCCTTCCTTCGCAGTCGTATGGAGTCAGGTCTGGGTAAACGGAGCCTGCTCATCATATGTCATGAGAAGGACGCAAGGAGGACCATAGAGGACATAGTAAGCCACAACTATGAGATGTTCAGCATAGCAGGTGCAGCCATCATAGACGGAGATCATGTGGGCGAGCGCATATGCGGCGTGGATGTGGTGGCTGACAAGGATACGGCGCTGGACTTTGTGGCACAGCAATGGGTGGATGAGGTCTTTGTGGCCTATGAGGGACAGAGACATTATCCGGAGGAGCTGGTAAATGGCCTCATGGAGTCAGGTGTGACGGTACATGTGAGCATCAGACGCATGGACAATGCAGAAGGACGCAAGCAGCTGGTGGAGCGGCTCGGCAACTATACGGTGCTGACTCTCAGCATGAATTACATGAGCCAGAAGCAGGCCTTCATGAAGCGGGCCATGGACATAGCCGGAGGAGTGGCAGGCTGTCTGATCACGGGAGTGCTCTGCATCTTCGTGGCGCCGGCCATCTATATAAGCTCACCTGGGCCCATATTTTTCTCTCAGATACGTGTGGGGGAAAATGGCAAAAGGTTCAAGATGTACAAGTTCCGGAGCATGTATCCGGATGCGGAGGAGAGGAAGAAGGACTATCTCAGCCAGAACCGCATCAAGGATGGGCTCATGTTCAAGCTGGACTTTGACCCGAGGGTCATAGGCAACCGCATAGTGGACGGTAAAGAGCGCACAGGCATAGGCGAGTTCATACGCAAGACCAGCATAGACGAGTTCCCCCAGTTCTTCAATGTACTCAGGGGCGACATGTCCCTGGTGGGCACCAGACCCTGTCTCATAGATGAGTACGAGGCCTATGATCTGCACCACAGAACTCGTATGGCCGTAAAGCCCGGCATAACCGGACTCTGGCAGATAAGCGGACGCAGCGACATCACCGACTTTGAGGAGGTGGTACGCCTGGACAACCAGTACATCAACAGCTGGTCACTGGGGCTGGACATCAAGATCATCCTGAAGACCATCAGGAAGGTCCTCAAACAGGAGGGCTCCCTGTAAATGATGAAGATCGGCCTGTGCAGACAGAGAGGGAGTCTGTGGAGGCTGATTTTTATTTACCCCAAATTGTGGGGCAAAAGGATAAATAATATGCAAATGGCTAGCCGAAAGAATTAGTTGGTTGGGAAAACGGTATGGTGACCGTTTTCTACATTAAAAGTGGCTGAATTAGGTGTTTTTGTGTAGAAGCGTTTGGATAGTGATTTCTTCATTATAAAGCGAAAGTCGGATGGAGTAGGCGGGGTGGCTACCTATTATAAAGCGAAAGTGGGGAGCCTGACAGGGTTTGATAAACATGAAATTTTCCATTTTGGATAGATGGACGCAAACAGTGATTAGCTCATTATAAAGCAGAAGTCATGACATGAAAAATGATGTTCACACCGCTGAAAACGTGATTTTATAAGCATTTTCATGGAATGTTCGTTACATAATGGCAGGTCTGTCCAAAGGATATTAGTTGGATGGAAATCGTCTTTTTAGATTGTTATGTACAAAGGTTGTCTACCCAAATTGAATTATTGAAGACAATAAAGTATTGGATGTTTGATAAGTCTGTCCAAATTGGAATAGTTGATAAATGAATTTCACAGTAATTACGATTTATATCAAAAGAGAAATGAATGAGGAGTTTTAATTATGATTATAACAAAAACGCCCTTCCGTATGTCATTTTTTGGCGGCGGAACTGATATGGAAATTTTTTTTCGTGAATATGGTGGTGCTGTTCTTTCATCTACATTTGATAAATATTGTTATGTTACTGTTAGACATTTACCTAGATTTTTTGATTATTCCACGGAACTTTCTTATTCTAAAATAGAGCGGGTTACTGCAATAGATGATATCCAGCATCCTGCTATTCGTAATGCAATGAAAATGCTTGACATGCACGAGATTCGTTTGACATATGAAGCAGATTTACCAGCTCGCTCGGGGCTTGGAACGAGTAGTTCATTTGCAGTAGGAATGTTGAATGCATTTTATGCTCTTAAAGGGAAGTATGCAGATAAGATGAAGCTGGCAGATGAGGCCATATATCTTGAGCGTGTACTGTGCAATGAAGCTGGCGGATGGCAGGATCAGATTGCTGTAGCTTATGGTGGATTTAACCGAATTAATTTTGGACCGAACGGATATGAAGTTTTGCCTGTGATTATCTCACCGGAACGTAAGAAGCAACTGAGTAGAAATTTAATGATGTTCTTTACAGGTTTTACTCGTTTCTCGTCCGAGATTCATAAAGCTAACAAAGTTTCATCAAATGAAAAGACTGCACAATTAAAAGAAATGCTTATACTTGTTGATGAGGCTGAGCATGTGTTGACAGACAAGAATATAGATTTAGATGATTTCGGTCGGTTGCTTAATCATACGTGGAAATTAAAAAAACAAACAGGTGATAAGATTTCGACAAGCAGTATCGACGAGTTTTACGATAGAGGAATTAAGGCCGGAGCTTTGGGTGGGAAGTTACTTGGTGCAGGTGGCGGAGGTTTTCTTGTGTTCTATGTACCACAGGAAAAGCAGGACTCTGTCAGATGGGCTATGAAGGATTTAATGTATATTCCATTTGAGTTTGAAGATAGCGGTACACGAGTGGTTCATTATACGCCTGAGACATATGAGCCACAAATTGCACAACAATAATTTCCCCTTTTGATTGTAATTTATTTAGCAAGAAAAGAAAGCAATAAATCAACATGATTTTTGAAATATATAGGTGAAAATAATGGCGAAAGAAAAGACAATACTTTTTGTAATGCCGAGACTTCCTTTCCCGGCATCATCAGGAAGAAAGACATCCCTATATCATTATTGTCGTATTCTTTCTGAGGAATTAGGATATAGGCTTGTAGTTGCAGCTTTTTTAGAAGAGGGGGATGACCCAAATAATAAGCCGACATTTATTGATAGACTTATAGTCCTACCCAAGGCAGGCATTATTGCTCGAGGCTTAAATATTATAAAAAAAACTTTCATACAGCGTAAAAACCCTATGCAGGTTTCGCTATATTGGAATGACGAAGCAAAAGATGTTGTCAATAAAGTGTTTAGCGAAGAAAAACCGGTTGCCGTCATAGGAGATATGGTTCGTAGTACAGAATACATAAAAGATTTGCCGTGCTTTAGAATAGCAGATTTAGACGATAGAATTTCAATGCGTTATCAAAGGGAATTAGATATGGATATAGATGAGATTAATCCTTATGGAGCTTTCTTAAGATCCTTTCCTTCTTTCTTGCGCCAGATTATGTTGCTGAAACCAATAAAGCTATATGTAATAAAAAACGAGATTATGCTTTTGAAGAAGTATGAGGTTGAGATTGGAAAAATCTGTGATAAAACGGTATTTGTCGCTGAAAAAGAAGCAGCTGACTTTAATCAGGAGATAGGTGAGGAGAAGGCAATAGCGATTCCTATCGGAGTCGATATTAATTATTTTACATATCGTCATAGCAAAAACGCGGATAATACTATTGGTTTTTTAGGTGCAATGAGCGTAGCTCATAATGAAAATGCAGTAAGACACTTTATCCAAGAAATATTTCCATTAGTGCTAAAGAAAGTTCCCGACGCTCATTTTATAGTTATTGGCGGAGGCGCTTCTGATGAATTAAAAAGTCTTGAATCTGATAACATCCATTTTACAGGCCATGTAGAGGATGTAAGAGATTATCTTGAATGTTGTAAAGTTTTTGTATGTCCAATGACTTTTGGGAGTGGGATTAAAACAAAAATTCTTGAGGCTATGGCAATTGGAATTCCTGTTGTGACGACAAGTATAGGAGCTGAAAATATAGGAGCCAAGGATAACGAGGAGTGGATGGTTGCTGATGTTGAAGATGACTTTGCTAACTCAGTCTGTATGCTACTAAATAATGATAATAAGCGAATTCAAATCGGAGAAAAGGGTAAAGATTTTGTGATATGCAATTGGACATGGACGCGAGCAAAGAACAAATGGGAATATTTAATTTGAAATAGGTGCTTTTTATACTTATTTATTAAGATATTTGATGGACAAATAAAATTGGACGGAACTCAAAAATGAATATTATATGGATTACACTTGAAACGATTTTACCAGCGAATTCTGGCGGAAGACTGGGCGTATTTAAGAGATTAGAGAAATTATCCAAGAATAATAATATCTTTCTGTTTTATCCTTATGATTCTGAGGAAGACGTGGAATATACGAAAGAATTAAAAAAATATTGTGTTGATGTGAAACTATATTTTAGACCTGAAAATAAGAGGAAGGCGTACAAAGGAATGTTTCGATATCCTTATACAGTTTCATCTCGAAACATTTCGGCTATGAGAAAAGATATAGAAGAGTGTATTGCTAAGAACACAATTGATGTTATTAACGTAGACTTTCCTCATATGTGTGTAAATTTAATCGGTTTAAAAACGGATATACCTATTGTTCTAAATGAACACAACATTGAGTGGAAGGTATATAGAAGTATTGCAAAAAGCCAACGAAATATTATTAAAAAATTCATATATTTTATAGATTCATATAGACTGAAAAGTTATGAAAAGAAAATATTAAAGACAGTGTGTCCTAAGCTCATCACATTTGTTTCTGATAAAGATATGGCATTTATGCAGAAGTCGTGGTTATCCATATCCGAGAATTTAGCTCTTAAGTTGGTTCCTGTGGGTGCTGATATTGTGCATAAAGAAGGACAAAAGAAAGAGAAAAATACTTGTAATCAAAGTAGAAATATTATATTTGTAGGCAAGATGTCATATGGTCCAAACATCGAAGCAGTTCAATGGTTCGTAAAAAATATTTTTCCTCAAATTTTGTCCAGGTACCCTTCTGCTGTTTTTTACATCGTGGGAAAGGAACCAACAGATTCTGTTTTAGCTCTTCAAAATACAAATATTGTTGTTACAGGTATGGTTGATTCTGTGAGCGAATTTTATAATAAGGCTGACCTTGTCGTTTTACCCCTACTAAATGGAGGAGGAGTGAAAGTAAAGTTACTTGAAGCAGTAAGTTATCGAGTTCCTATAGTATCTACATCGGTAGGAGCAGAAGGAACCGTATACAGTAACGGGAAGTCTATATTTGTCTCAGATGATTGTAATACCTTTTCAAAAATGTGTATTAATGTCCTAAATCACGAAATGGGAGCTATGTTAAGGGAATGGCCGAAGGCGGCACCACACCATCATACGGTGAGATTGTCGCAGCCCGCAAAGTCCTGACATCCGCACGA
>CALWHG010000022.1 GCA_944380315.1 uncultured Lachnospiraceae bacterium | reverse complement strand
AAGTCCACCTTCCTTCTCTGCATGGTATCAAATATCTTCATACTCAGATTCTCCCTTTGTCCTCTTTATCTACAAGGCATACGGCATGTACCGCCATGCCCAGTCCTTCTCCTGTAAATCCAAGGCCCTCCTCCGTGGTGGCCTTGATGCTCACAAGCTCCCGATCCACTTGCAGCGCATCTGCTATGTTCTGCCTCATGGCGTCGATATGAGGCCTCAGCTTCGGTCTTTCACAGAGCACCGTCGCATCCAGATTGCAGAGCTCATAGCCCTGCTCCCTCATGAGCTCCCCTACCCTGGAAAGGAGCCCTATGCTGTTTGCTCCTTCATAGGCGGGATCCGTATCCGGAAAATGTTTCCCTATGTCTCCCAGTGCACAGGCGCCCAGTATGGCATCCATGACAGCATGGGTGAGCACGTCCGCATCCGAATGTCCCAGGAGGCCCTTTTCAAAGTCTATGCTGACGCCTCCCAGTATGAGCTTCCTTCCTTCCGCAAATCTATGTACGTCATAGCCATGGCCTATACGCATGTTACATCCTCCGTCAATGCACCAGCCTCAGCTGTCCGGGAACGCACCTTATGGACACATCGGTCTGATAGCTGCAGTTTTCTCCGTCAGTATGTACTGCCAGGGGCCTGTCCGTATGTATGCGAAGCTCCTTGCATTCAAAGAATCGTACCCCGTTCCTCTGTCTCAGGCTCTTCCCTCTGGCTCTCAGCAGGGTCATGACCAGCTTGAGCTTGTTTGAGGTGCTGACCACGCATACTGACAGATGCCCGTCCTTGGGATCCGCCTGAGGCGCAAACTTGAAGCCGCCTCCCTCAAAGGGATATATGTGGGCAGATATGAACAGTATATGGCCAAACTCCACCTTCCTGCTGTCATCAAGTATGATATAGCCTTTTGACGGCTTTGTCGAGATGAATTCCTTTATACCGGTCAGAAGATAGCTCAGGGCTCCCAGCTTCATGATGCCTCTGTTGCCCTTTTCACGACAGCAGAGTATGGAGTGGCATACCGCAGCGTCAAAGCCCATGCCTGAGCTCACAGTGAAGCGGCGTATGCAGCCCTCTCCTCCCTCGCCGCAGCTGAGCACTCCATAGTCCAGCTTTTCTATACGTCCGTCTGAAAGGGCCCTCCTTATGGACTTCCTGGTGCTGGCAGACAGCCCCAGGCCCTTGGTAAGGTCATTGCCTGAGCCTGCGGGGATGAAGCCGAAGGCCACGTCAGAGCGGAGCACAGCCCCGTCTATGACCTCATTTATGGTGCCGTCTCCTCCGACCGCCACCATGTAGACCGGTCCCATGCAGGTCTCCGTGATCTCCTTTGCTCTGCGTCTGGCGTCTCCCCGTTCTGCGGTGAAATAGACATCGTAGTCTATGTTCTTTTTATTGAGATATTTTTTTGTATCGTTCCATACGGTAAGCCCTCTGCCGCTTCCCGCATTTGGATTGACTATAAAATAGTACATAAAATATCCTCTCGATGCTCTCGAGAGGATTGTAGCATAAATATGACATCCTGTTTATAAAAAGTTTGTAAAAGTTGCGTCAGTCCTCTGAACGTCCGGGCAGAGGCCTCCTGAAGCGCTCTCTCTGGGGCACAGCAGGCTCGGGCTCATAGACAAGCCCGTACATGGCATATGATAGCAGCCCTGCCGCCAGCACGTCTGCACAGCTGTGCTGCTTGAGGAATACGGTAGACAGGCAGATCGATACGCACAGGATCAGTGACAGAGTCGTGACCAGCCTGTTGTCTCTTGTCCTGGCGCTCCTGAGTATGGCAGTATGTATGCCTATGGAATTGAATACATGCACGCTGGGAAGCACGTTCGTCGGTGTATCCGCGCTCCATATCATGCCGCACAGGGCAGTAAATACATTGGCGTCTGTATCCATGACCGGACGAAGGTCCGTACCATTGGGATATATGCTGCATATGAACAGGCTCGCAAACATGCCGCCGAAAAGATAGCGGCTCATACGGGAAAATGTATCCCAGTCCCTGGCCCAGAAATATGCCCACACTCCTGCCACATACACAAACCACAGCAGATATGGGATTATGAAATATTCGCAGAAGGGGATATAGTCATCAAGGCCCACATGTATGATATGATAATCATTTGTCACCTTACGTTCAAGCAGCATGAACCAGAGAAGGTATATGGCCATGCATAAAAACACGCCAAGCAGCCCTCTGATCCTTTTGGCTATATCCGGTCTATGCTCTCGATACAATATCTATCACTCCATTTCCGGCTTTCCATAAGAAGCTCTCATAAAGGAGCTCTCATACCCATCCTCCGTTATGGCCGTACTATAGCACCATGAACCCGTACAATCAAGAAAAAACACAGTTTTTTCATGAAGATTTAAGCTTGCTGTCCTTCATGGGCTTCGGCCGCAAAAAAAGAAGCGCCTCTGCGCTTCCTTCTGAGTAGCGGAAGGGAGATTCGAACTCTCGACACTACGGGTATGAACCGTATGCTCTAGCCAACTGAGCTATTCCGCCATATATGTAAAGTGCCAAGGGCACGATACCTTTGTATGTAAACATGCTTTCGCATGATACAGTTCAAAATGATGGGGCCTATAGGGCTCGAACCTATGACCCTCTGCTTGTAAGGCAGATGCTCTCCCAGCTGAGCTAAGACCCCGCAGCGTCATATTCATGACGCCTGATTAGTATATTGAAATTTAATGTAAATGTCAAGGATTTTTTTAATTAAATCCATAAAACCTCTGTATGACCTTATAGCAGAACTCGGTCAGCCTGTTGCCGAGGCTGGTGTGCAGATTGACTCCCACTCCCAGGGTGCTGTATCTGAGCCTCCGGTAGAGCCATCTGTCCCTCTCCTTAAGGTAGGCCCACAGCTCATTTTTCTTGTCCATATTGTCCCTCGTCCTGGAACGAATGGCCAGTATGGAGGATATGGTCATCATGATCTGAAGGTAGCTCTGCATGTATGCCCTGAGCTTCTTCGGCTGTATGGTAGATATATCATAATAGCCGAGCATGAGCTTGGTCACCCTGATCTGCTGGTCTATGCGGCCTATCATCACATCCTCATGGACCGACTGATCCTCCCTGCCTATGAAGTATCTGTAGAGGTTCACATCCATGTAGTAGAGCCTTTTCGTATAGGGCAGCGGATAATATACATAAATGTTATCCACATAGAAGGTATGATCCGGCAGACGAAGCCCGCAGCCCCGAAGGAGCTCGGTCCTGTATATGACCGAATGCATGAGGATGTACTGTCCCATCATGAAATAGCGTACATCGCTCCAGGAAAATACCTTGTCTGAAGGAAATGCGGTGCGATAGGACATGACCTTTTTATGCTTCTGTCCCACCTTGTCATAAACAAAATTGCATATGAAAAGGTCAAGAGGCTCCTCGGCCCCCTCAGCTCCGGAAAATGACTCCAGCCTGTCAAGCACGGCCCCAAAGGTCCTTCCGTCCAGCCAGTCATCCGAGTCCACCACCTTGAAGTACAATCCGGTGGCATTTTTAAGTCCTGTATTGACTGCCTCTCCGTGTCCCCCGTTTTCCTGATGGATGGCCCTGCATATGCCGGGATACCTTTCCTCATAGCTCCTTGCTATGGCCAGGGTGTCGTCCTTTGCCGATCCATCGTCTATGATCAGTATCTCTACCCTGTCTCCGCCAAGCAGCACTGAATCTATGCATTTTTTCATATACTGTGCAGAGTTATAACAGGGTATGGCTACTGAAAGCAGCTTCATGTCGCTTCCTCTCCTTCCTCCATAACAGCCACATGACTGTAGGGTACATATTCAACGGTCTGAGTCCTGCGTCTGAGCACCGCCAGGAATACGAGGCACAGGATACCGCTCACGCAGAATATCAGTACCACATAGGCAGCATTGCTTCCAAGGAGCTCAAACGCTCCCTTCGTCGCCGGCAGAAGCATGAGCACATTGAGCACATTGGCTGAAGCATGGGCTATGATCGGCGCCGTCAGTCTGTGGGTCCTCTCATATATAAAGGAAAATACCAAACCCATGAAAAATCCAAAGATACCCTGCACAAGATTGAAATGTATCAGTCCAAATGCAGCAGATCCGACTACGGCTGATATAAGGAACCCATGATTGTCCCTCATGCGTCTGAATATGACCCCTCGAAATACCAGCTCCTCTACTACCGGAGCCACTATGACCGTACCAAATATAACTACCCATAGGTTGGTTATACCCTTGATGGTATCTCCGCCCGTGACATGCACGGCACTTCCAGGGCCGCCCACGCCTCCTACGTCAGTTATATAGGCCATGCCGCTGTAGGCGACATGCAGATAGTTCATGACCCTGTTTACGGCCAGATTGAAAAACACACATGCACTCACCGCAAGCAGTACTATGACAAGCGGTCTTCCGGCCTCCTGAAAGCTCTTCAGGATGCCCTTTTTACCCTTCCACAGTCCTGCCTCATGCATGTTGAAGACATACTCTCCCGCAAGGCCCTTTTCCTTTTCCACCCGGTACTCCCAGTCCTCACGATAATAATCCCGAAGGAAATGTGGTATCTTGATCAGTCCCGCTATGGCAGGTATGAGTATCTCCTCGTTTACATAAAGAAAATGATCTATGACGATCAGAAGCTGCGATCCGCTCCGCTCTGCAGCCATGGCAAAAAGCATGAAGGCTATGGAAAGTCCCAGCTCAACTACCACCACCCCTGCTATATAGAGCAGGAACGGCGACAGCACATACTTTATGCCTCTGGTCCTCTGGATCTTTTTCATATCATCAGGCTCTCTTTGCCAGAGCCGCCTCAAGGGCCTTGGTGTACTGGTCAGCACAGGAGGTTCCCTTATTGCCGCAAAGGTTGCCCTTAAGTATGCTTATGACCTTCTCTGCATCCATGCCCTCGGTAAGCTTGGAAACCGCCTTAAGGTTGCCGTTGCAGCCATTTGTGAACCTGGTGTTGTGTACCTTGTTTTCGTCGTCAAGATCGAACTCGATCAGGCTGGCACATATGCCGCTGGGCCTGTACTCAAAATGCTCCATATCTTCCTCCTTATCTCCGATATCATCTTATCGTGTCTTTTCTATGGTATTTTACACTACAATCCCCATTTACTCAAGCAGACATATGGCGATAAAGGTTGACACAGGCACATTTTCATTGTAAGCTACACATGGTTTTAAAAACCACGTAACGATATCATCATATTTTAAAATATACGGAGAAATATCATATGAGCTACAGGATCATTGGTGACAGCAGCATGGACCTCACGGAGGCCATGGCCGCAAAGGATGCGCCCTTCGGGACAGTGCCTCTCAAGCTTCAGGTGGATGATACCATACTGCTTGATGATGCCAGCTTTGATCAGCATGCCTTCCTCGAGCTCATGGCACACAGCAGGAAGGGAGCCTGCACGGCCTGCCCCTCCCCTCATGATTTCATGGAGGCCTATGACTGTGATGCAGATGATATATATGTGGTCACCCTCACTTCAAGGCTTTCGGGTACCTACAATGCCGCATGCGTAGCCAGGGACATGTATCTTGAACAGCATGGACATAAAAAGAACATAGCCGTCATTGACTCAAAATCCGGATGTGCCGGTGAGACCCGCATGGGACTTTATATAAAGGAGCTCTGTGACAAGGGGCTTCCCTTTGATGAGATATACAGAAAGGCTGTCAAAAAGGCAGACGACATGAAGACCTTCTTCGTCCTTCATAACCTTGAGACCCTCAGGAAGACCGGACGCCTTTCCGGTACGGCAGCCCGCTTTGCGAGCCTTCTGAACATCAAGCCCATACTTTTCGCGGATAACGGAGAGATAAAGAAATTCGATACTGCAAGGAGCGTGGAAAAGGCTCTCAAAAAGATGTGCGACATATGTGTGGAGCAGGCCAGAGCAGTGGGCGACGGTCCTCTCCATGCAGCCATAGTCCACTGCAACTGTCCTGAAAGAGCAGAGACCGTAAAGGCTTATCTCACAGGCCTTCCTGACATAGCAGATGTGGTCATAGCCCCCTCCAGAGGCGTATCCACCATATATGCAGCTGATGGAGGCATCGTGCTGGCCATCTGAGCCGTCACTGTACTCCGGACTTTCAGCGTACACATCCATATGCATACCAAAAGGGAGTGCTGCTCCATAGATGCTTTCATCTATTTTGCAGCACTCCATTTATACATGTCTTAATCCATAAGTCTGTTTATGCAGGCCGCACCTACGGGACGTATCTTCATGACATGGGCACTTCCCTCTCCAAGGGCCCTGTCCATATATTCCGCATACTCCCTTGCCTTGTCATCGGGAACAAAGGTCTGGATGACTCCGGCAAAGCCTCCTCCGTTCACCCTGCAGGCTCCGCAGCCTATACTGTCCAGATAGATCTCCGTAAGCGCCAAAGCTACAGGTATGCCCTGCTCCTTCACCGCTCCTGTCACATAGGTGTTCTGCAGATATTTCCAGGAGGAATTGCCGGAGGCTCTTACATAAGAAAGTGCCTTCTCAAAATCTCCATCCTCAAGGGCACTGACGGCTCCATCCACCTTCTTGTTCTCCTCAAAGAAATGGAAGGCTCTCATAACTGCCCTGTCACCGCAGCGCTCCCTTATCTCCTTTATGTTGTCGATAAGCTCCTTTTCGCTGCACTCGGAAAGAGCGTCCTTTCCGAAAAATGCAGCCACGGACTTCATCTCATCAGGTATGGAGGAATACTCCTCTGAAAGGTCCGCATGTCCCTTTCCGGTCTGTACCATGATCATGGCATAGCCGGTCTTTGCAAAGTCAAAATCCAGTCTCCTTACCTTGGGAGCGAGCGGCTCATTGAAGTCAAGGGCTATAAGTCCGCCCACTGCGCAGGCCATCTGATCCATGAGGCCCGAGGCCTTGTTCCAGTAGACATTTTCCGAATACTTGCCCATGTGAGCAAAGGCTACCACATCGATCCTTCCGTCATTGAAAAGCTCATTTATCATGGAGCATACCAGCATCTCATAGGATGCGGATGAGCTTACCCCGGCGGAGGCTATGACATTTGACGTGATATAGGCATTGAAGCCTCCCACCTCATATCCTGAATCTATAAAGGCCTTGATTATGCCCTTGGTCAGATCCACGGTACCGGCATGGCGCTTTGAGGGCTCCAGCCTGTTCAGGTCTATCTCAAAGTCCTGGTCAAAGCTCTCGGATATGATATGTATGACCGAGCTCTTATTGGGGCCCGCTGCTGCAACACAGTCAAGATTTATGCTCGCAGCCAGCACCTTGCCATGATTGTGGTCAGTATGGTTGCCGCATATCTCCGTACGTCCCGCTGAGGTGAAAAGCAGCACCTCTCCCTCCGGAAATGCCTTCCTGTAGCCGTCCAGCACCAGCCCATATCTGTCCCTGCCGGCCTCTGCATCCTCCTGATAAAGCATGTGCATGACCTTTCCTGCCTTATCGGATGAGATCAGTTCCTTAGATCTGTCTATGCTTAAAAGATCCATAATCATTACCCCCGTTTTACTGTACTCTTGCCGTAAGCCTGTGAGGCAGGCAGACGATGGCCTCTGCGGCAGTCCTTACGACGCCTGTATCCATGCACACCTTGTCCGGACAGTCCGCGGCAGTGCATATGAGCCCTCCTTCGCCCTCCTCTGCATAGCTTATAATATTATACCCGAGAGAGGTCCTTACTTCCACACCTTCTTCGGAAAAACTTAAAATATCTTCATCATATATCTCAGAGACTGCCCTGAGCTCTTCCTCAGTCCGGGCATCCCTCAGGGCACTGAAAGGGCACCTGAGAGCCGTCTCCCCATCCAGGGTCACGACCACCTGTCTCTCATCTCCTTTGACCCCTGCAAAGAGCAGTATCCTCTGGGCAAAAAAAAGCAGGGCGCAGAGGACCAGCGCCCCTATGAGGAGCAGTCTGTCATTTCTGTGCCTTGCCTTATCCATATATCCTCTCCTTAAGTCAATATCCGTGCTCTACCGTTATGACCGGACTTATGCCCGGAGCTGCCTTTTTGAGCTCGGCCTTTATCCTGTGCTTTATGGCAGCCGTCTCCTCCTTGTCGAGGCCCCAGGGTATCAGCAGATCAAATACCACATTGAGCCCGCCTCCTGCAGCATTTATGATGCGTATGTCATGGAAGCTGAGCCCCTCTCTGTGCTCTGCGGCGATTATGCCCTTCAGTATCTCCCTGATCCTGGCCACCCTTGTATCGTGGATGTCCACAGGATCCGCATGGGTCACCAGCATGATGTCGAACTTTTCAGCCACATCCTTTTCTATGCCGTCCAGGAGGATATGTGCGTCATTGAGGCTCATGTCATCCGGTATCTCCACATGTATGGTGGCAAAATTCCTTCCCGGGCCATAATTATGAACTATCAGGTCATGGGTACCAAGTACTCCCTCATAGGAGCCTATAAAGCGAAGCAGCTCCCGGAAGTCCTCCCGCTCTGCTCCCGAGCCTATGATGGGCATGAGGGTCTCTCTTGCTATGTCCACGCCTGTCTTTATGACATAAGCGGACACAAGAGCTCCCGACACTCCATCGATGTTTATGTCACTCAGATGATAGAGCAGCAGGGAAAGGACTGCCGCCGAAGTGGCAAGCATATCTGATCTTGCGTCAGCTGCTGCTGCCAGCAGGGCGTTTGAGCCTATGGCTTTCCCAAGTCTGCGGTTGAAAGCAGAAAGGAAGGCCTTCCCAAGTATGGAGACCAGGAGCACCAGGAGTGATATATATGAAAAGTTGAGTTCCTCCGGATGTATGATCTTCTGGACTGAGCTCCACAGAAGCAGTACGCCCACGGATATGACCATGATCGAGGTACACAGTGCCGTAAGATATTCTATACGTCCGTGTCCAAAGGGATGCTCCTTGTCGGCCGGCTGTCCCGCCAGTCTCATGCCTATGACAGTGATGACCGATGATCCCACGTCGGACAGATTGTTGAAGGCATCAGCTATGACTGATACGGCGCCGCTCAATATGCCTATAAACAGCTTGCACAGGAACAGCAGTATATTTATCCCTATGCCCACAGCCCCCGAAAGAAAGGCATAGGCCGAGCGTACCTCGGCCTTGTCAGTGTCCTCATGATCCTTTATGAATGTTTTTATCAGAAGCTCTGTCATTATTTGTAAAATGCCTTATAAGCCTTGTATGTATAGTATACATCCAGCTTTGCAGTCACCTCGAAGGGTGCGTGCATGGACAGCACTGCAACACCCAGATCTACAGTGTCCACGTCCCTGTTGCCCATGAACATGGCTATGGTTCCGCCGCCGCCCTCATCTACCTTTCCAAGCTCTCCGGCCTGCCAGATGACGCCATCATCCTCCATGAAGCGTATGAACCTGGCCATGGTCTCGGCTGAGGCATCATTTGAAGAGGATTTTCCTCTGGAGCCTGTGTATTTTGTGAGCACGGGGCCATGATTGAGGAAGCTTGCATTGTGCTTTTCAAATACATCTGCAAATGTCGGGTCATAGGCTGCATTGACATCTGATGAAAGGCAGAGAGAATGCTTATATACCTCACGGAGCTTGGCCCCGCTCTTTTCGCAGAGGTCCTCCATGAAATGATCCAGCATCCTTGATGCCATGCCTGTATTTCCGTCTGAGCCTATCTCCTCCTTGTCGGTGAATACGGTCACCGTAGTGAACTCCGGCTTTTCCGTCTCCACTGCAGCCATCAGGGCCGTATATACGCATACCCTGTCATCCTGTCCGTAGGCGCCTATCATGGAGCGATCCATGCCTATGTCCACCGCCTTCTGAGCAGGTACGAACTCTATCTCTGCCCTGAGGAAATCCTCCTCAGTCATGCCATACCTGTCGTTGAGCAGCTTGAGTACCATGAGCTTCATGGGCTCCTTAAGATCCTCTTCCTCCATGTAGGGTATGCTGCCTACTATGATATTGAGCTCCTCGCCCCTGAGGCCCTCCTTGAGAGGCCTTTCCTGCTGCTTTCCGGCCAGGTGTATGAGCAGATCCGATATGACGAATTTGGGCTCACCATCCTTCTCGCCAATGGATATGTCCACCCTGGTACCGTCTGCCAGTATGACAGTGCCATGCATGGCAAGCGGAGTGGTGCCCCACTGATACTTCTTTATGCCTCCATAATAATGGGTCTTGAACAGGGCAAGCTCGTCCTGCTCATAGAGAGGGAAAGGCTTCAGATCCAGCCTCGGGCTGTCCAGATGAGCTATGTTGAACCTGACTCCCTCAGTCAGAGGCTTCTCGCCATAGTTTACGAGTATGAGCGCCTTGCCTCTGTTGTTATAGTAGGCTCTCCTTCCCGGATAATACTCTGCCTCCGGATCGAACTCCGTATAACCTGCCTCCTTAGCGATCCTCAGTGCCTCGCTGACACATTCACGCTCGGTCTTGGCATGGTCCAGAAAATCCTTATAACCCTCGCAGAACTTGTCTGCCTTCTTGAAATGCTCAGGATTTTCCCTGCCTATATGCTTGAAGCTGAAGGTAAGCTTTTCAGAAAGCTTCTTTCCTTCCTTCTTTTCATCCTTCTTTTCTTTTGACATAGCTCCTCCTTATCAAAGCTTCATCATCAGCTCCTGGCTCCTCTCGATGAACCTGGTCATCTCCTCTGCAGAAAGACCATTCCTTTGAAGCAGAGCCATATCATAGAGCTGTCTGACCACATCCTCCTTAAGGGCCTCATCCTTGTCAAATTCGCCCTGAGAGAGTCTCATGACGAGCCTGTTTCTCACATTGAGGACCAGGGTCTGATCCTCCTTCTTCATGGCGCCCATATCCATGCCATAGGCTGCATACATCCTTGAAAGCTCCTGCATGCGTCTGCCCTCCTCGGACATGGTCATCATGGATGCCACGCTCTCGTCCTTGAGCCTTTCAACTTTAACATCTAATTTGTCATCTTTCAATACCGTACGGAAAAGTTTGATCAGCTTATCTGACGTCTCTGCCTCAGGAGCAGCTCCATCCTTGTCCCTCAGCTCATCGGTCAGATCCGCATCTATGCTCGTGAACCTGAGCCTGTCATCCTTCTGCTCAAGGAATCCCATGAATGCGGAATCTATCATCTCCGGAAGCATGACCGCATCCATGCCATGGTCACGGAACATGCGTATGTACTGGCCCTGCTCCTTCTCGTCAGTCACATAATATATGATCTTCTTTTCCTTTTCTTCGGTCTCAGGAGCCTTGTCCTCGCCTGCTGCTGCGGCAGACTCTCCTGCCTCCTTCTCACCGGCCTTTTCATCCGCCTGGCCCTCAGCCTCTCCGTACTGGGCCTTTATATATTCATCGGCAGTCAGATACTTGCCCTCAAGATCCTTGAAGAGCACCGCATCCTTCATCTTGTCTCCGAATTTCTCATCCTTGAGGCAGCCGTATTTTACGAAGGGACTGAGATCCTCCCAGTACTTTTCATAATCCTCCCTTGAGGTCTTGAACATGCCAAGAAGCTTGTCTGAGACCTTCTTGGTGATATAATCCGATATCCTTTTTACAAATCCGTCGTTCTGAAGTGCCGATCTTGATACGTTGAGCGGCAGATCCGGACAGTCTATGACACCCTTCAGCAGCATGAGGTACTCGGGTATGACCTCCTTTATGTTGTCGGCTATGAACACCTGATTGTTGTATAGCTTGATCACGCCCTCAAGGCTGTCATATTTCAGATTGAGCTTGGGGAAATACAGTATGCCCTTCAGGTTGAAGGGATAATCCATATTCAGATGTATCCAAAAGAGCGGCTCCCTGTAATCCCTGAATACCTTGCGGTAAAACTCCTTGTACTGCTCCTCTGTGACCTTTGAAGGATTTTCATTCCAGAGAGGATCTGTATCATTTACAGGAGCCTCTGTCTTTACCTCACTGTCATCCTTTGCCTCAGCATCCTGCTCTGTGTTCTGCCCTGCATCCTTCTCTGCTTCCTTCCGGGCCTCAGCATCCTTCTTTGCATCATGAAGATATATCTCCACAGGCATGAAGGAGCAGTACTTATCTATGACCTCACGGGCCCTGTATTCATTGCAGAATTCGAGGGAATCCTCATTGAGATACAAGGTGACTGCGGTGCCTCTCTCCTTCCTGCTGCCCTCGTTCATGACGAACTCCGTGCCGCCCTCGGACTCCCAATGTACCGGAGCCTGATCCGTTTTATAGGAGAGGGTGTCTATGGTCACCTTGTCGGCAACCATAAATGCGGAATAGAAGCCCAGTCCGAAATGTCCTATGATCTGGTCCTCATTTGCCTTGTCCTTATACTGCTTAAGGAAATCAGCCGCACCGGAAAATGCCACCTGATTTATGTAGCTCTGGACCTCCTCGGCAGTCATGCCGAGTCCATTGTCCTCCACGGTTATGGTCTTTGCATCCGGATCCACGGTCACATCTATCCTGTATTTTTCATCTGCAGGTGCCTCGTACTCGCCTATGAGGCTCAGCTTCTTAAGCTTTGTCACCGCATCACAGCCATTTGATATGAGCTCACGATAAAAAATGTCATGGTCCTGATACAGCCACTTTTTAATGATCGGGAATATATTTTCGCTGTCTATACTGAGCGTACCCTTAGTTTCCTTTATATCTGACATAAAATGACCTCCTGTCCTCAGCTATACTCATGCAGCCGCCGAAATGACCTCGTCTCCCTTGGCCGCCTGTTGTTTTAAGCGCTGATATCAATTATAAGCCCTGGAGAGCATTTGTCAATGGCACTCGTTTTGTTTGAGTGCTAACAAATATAAAACTTTTATAAAATCCTCATGGTCTCAGGGACAGTCCCCGCGGCCCTCATGGATCAAGAAAGCTGCTTACGCTCATGCTGCTCCCGTCAGTATAAATGCTTATGGCTCCGGACACATCAGTACGAAGCTGCAAGTCAGCATATCTGGCTATCCTTTCCACCACATCCTCGTGCGGGTGTCCGAAACGATTTTCTCTTCCGCAGGATATGAGGGCATATGCGGGCTTTGCAGCCTTCAGAAGCTGATCAGAGCTGGAAGTCCTGCTTCCATGGTGTCCCACCTTGAGCACGGTCACTCCAAAGGGCATGAGCTGCTCCCTGAGCCTGCTTCCCTCCACATAAAACCTCTCCTCCTGTTCCTTCGTCATGTCTCCAGTAAAAAGCATGGAAAATGCACCATAACGAAGCAGCAGCACCGGACTGTGGTCATTTGTCTCTTCCCCAGTGCTGCCCTCATAAAGGCACGAAAAAAGCTCGTCCTCACCAGGCACCGTCAGCTCTGCATAGGAAATTGATCCGTCCCTGTCAGAGTTCTTCATGTCTGAGTCATCCCTGCCGGCGCTGTTTGAGACTATCCAGGCTGCCTTCAGCTCCGCATAGCTTTCTGCCTCCTCTGCTGCCCCGGGCAGTATCAGTTTGCCTGCAGCTATGCTGTCCTCCATAAGCATGGCCAGTATGCCGTTTGTGTGATCCGCATCGCTGTGGCTCACATATATGTCGTCAATGCGTCTTATGCCCTCATGCATCAGATAGGGCTTGATGACATTTCCATAAATGTCTTTGTCCGAGTCAGAGCCTCCATCCACCATGTATACCTCTTCTCCCCTGCGCAGGATAAAGCAGTCTCCCTGCCCCACGTCCAGGGCCGTGACCGTAAGCCCGTCGATCCTTTCGGGAAGCTTGATGAGCAGTGCTGTCGGGATCAGGAAGGTGAGGATAAGACACAGGGGAGCCATGGGTGAAGACCTGAGCCTCCAGGCTCTGCCTGCCTTGCCCGGAGAGACGCCGCCCCAGCCCAGCTTTCTCCACAGGATGGCCGCCCCGCATATGACCAGATAATACACTATGATGTTTATCATATCCGGACGCCCCAGGAGGATCTCATTGAAGGGAAGCCCGATACTGAGCCTGCAGAGCCATTCATAAAGCTCAAGTATATAATGCCCCAGGGCACCCAGCCCCACCGCCACGGCCTCAGGCACAAGGGCAGTGTTTGCAAGGCTGCCTGCAAGCAGCACTGCCATGCCGGAATACATGACCAGGCCTGTCAGTGGTATGACTGCAAAGTTCAGGGCTATGCCATAAATGGGAAATGTAAAGAAATGAAAGGCTATGGCGGGCAGCGTCATGAGCTGCACGGAAAGATTGGATATGACTGTCCTCACCGCTCCGGAAAGTCTTCCTCTTTTGTCGATATATTTCCTTATGTATCCTGTCCTTCTGTTCTGGAAAAGCAGCTCGATGCTGCGTGTGACCGTATCTCCGAGAAAGGCTATCCCGAAGACCGCAAGAAATGAAAGCTGAAATCCGCTCTGCAGGGTCATATATGGCCTTGCAAATATAAGCAGCAGCATGGCAAGTGCTATGGCTGAGATCATATCATAGCTTTTGGACCTGTACATGGCCCAGAAGCGGCATATGAGCATGATGAGGGCTCTGAGAGCCGATCCTGAGGCTCCCGTAAGGAGCACATACAGGACCGAGGCGATACCGGAGATGAAAAGAGAAGCCCCCTTCCTCAGTCTGATCCTGTCCAGCAGTCTCAGACAGCTCATACCCACCAGGGATATATGCAGTCCGCTCACTGCTATGATATGAGATATGCCGGAGGCCTGATAAAGCTCCTTTATGTCATTTCCCATATCGGATTTATCCCCCAGGAGCATGGCCTTATATATGCCCGCATCATCGGCAATCATATATCTGTCTATGACAGATCCGAGATACGCTCTGGCATCCCTGAGCCCGCGCTTCAGCGGATCTTCGCCCTGATAGCCATCGTACTTCTCCTGAAGCTCCGCCTCAGAGCTTATGCCTTCCCCCTTAAGATACAGCCCATAGTCGAACTGTCCCGGGTTTGTGGCTCCATGGGTCTCAAAAAAGTCCGATCGCTTCTCAAAGTCCCTGCTCACCTGACCAGCCCTTAAATAGCCTGTCACCGCTATAAGAGCTGCACACAGGTATAGAAAAAGCAGGGGAAGTCTCCTTCCTCTGCCTTTTGATGATCTCTTTATAAACAAAAGGATAAAGGCTGAAAGTGAAAGACAGAACAGCCTGTCAGCCTCTCCTATGCCCCAAAGCACTCCTGACAATGCTGCCAATGATAAAAATACCAGTGGCCGCCTCATGAGTCCTCCTGTTGATTATGATCATATCTGATAGTCCGGTCTGAAGGCCTGCGGCCTGAGAGCTCAGTCCTCCGCCTCCTTAAGCTTCCTTTCCACAGCCAGTGCCAGGACGCCCGGGCCCGTATGACAGGCTATGGCAAGTGCCAGCTCCTCCACATAAAATTCTGAAGCAGGCCATTTTGCCTTTACCTCCTCCATGAATTCCATGGCAGCCTCAGCATTTTTGGAATGGACCACGAAGATCCTTGAATCTCTTGCCTCAGGGTCATGAAGCCTTCCATTTAGAGCAGCCTGTACTGCATTTATCATAGTCTCCTTGGCCTGAGACATGGTCCTTACCTTGGCATAGGCATCCAGCTTGCCACCGTCTATCTCAAGCACCGGCTTGATACGGAGAAGGGAGCCTATGGCTGCCGCCGCCGGAGTGACACGTCCGCCCTTTTTGAGGTAGGTAAGAGTAGGCACGGTGAGATAGATGATGTTCTGATCCCTGTTGCTCTCTATGATCTCCTTTATGGCCCTGCCATCATAGCCTTTTTCTATGAGCTTCTTTGCATCATAGCAGGCCTGCTTTTCAGTGATCGATACTCCCCTGTTGTCTATGGGGAACACCCTGCCCTTATAGGGTTCATCCTGACAGAGCATGGTCATGGTCTCATAAGCACCTGTAAGTGAGGAGGAAAGGGTTATGCAGATTATCTGATCGTGATCTTCAAGGAGCCGGTCCCAGGCATCGGTTATCTCCCCGGGTGATGGCTGCGAGGTGGACACATCTGATCCCCCTTCCAGCTTCTCATAAAACTCCTCTCTCCCAAGATCACGGCCCTCCTTATGCTGCACTCCGTCCACCATGAACGGTGCCTCCAAAAGCTCAAAGCCTGCTTGTCTTGCCTCTTCCTGATATATGCCTCCGTGTGTGTCAGTCAAAATGGCTATCTTCATCACTCTTTATGTCCCGTATAATATCCTGCTAAATCCTATGCTATATGGCTGATTATCAAAAGCTCCGTAATATATGTTATTTCTCTATGAGAAGGCTCTTTCCGGTCATCTCCTTCGGAGCCTCTATGCCCATGATCTGAAGCAGCGTAGGTGCTATGTCCGCCAGCACTCCACCCTCTCTCAGGCCATACCTGCTGTCTGCGTTGAAAAGTATGAAAGGAACTGGGCTTGTGGTATGAGCCGTAAATGCCTCCTTAGTCTCAGGGTCTACCATCATATCGGCATTGCCGTGATCCGCACAGATGAACAATACTCCATCCACACTCTTTACTGCCTCACAGACCTTTCCTATGCATTCATCCACAGTTTCTATGGCCTTCACTGCTGCATCCATGACACCTGTATGACCTACCATGTCAGGATTTGCAAAGTTGCATATGATCAGATCATACTTATCGCTCTTTATGGCCTCACAGAGCTTTTCGCATACCATGGGTGCGCTCATCTGAGGCTTGAGATCATATGTGGGCACATCCTTGGGAGAAGGCACCAGCACCCTGTCCTCGCCCTTATTGGGGGCCTCTATACCTCCATTGAAGAAAAATGTCACATGTGCATATTTCTCAGTCTCTGCTATACGACACTGTGTCTTTCCAAGAGCTGAAAGATACTCGCCCAGTGTGTTCTTTATCTCTTCCTTTACAAATACCACGTGCTTGTTCTCTATGGTGCTGTCATAGTCCACGAAGCATGCGAAGTATATGTCAGGTCTCTGGCCTCTGTCAAAGCCCTCAAACTTATCATCACAAAATGCCCTGGTGATCTGGCGGGCCCTGTCAGGTCTGAAGTTGAAGAATACCAGTGAATCATGCTCAGACACCCTGGCCGTAGGCTCTCCGTCCTTCATTATGACAGTAGGTACTATGAACTCGTCATATACCTGCTTTGCATAGCTCTGCTCCATGGCCTGCTCTGCACTGTCAGCTCTTTCTCCCACGCCCTTTGTCAGTGCGTCATATGCAAGCACGGTACGATCCCAGTTCTTGTCCCTGTCCATGGCATAATAGCGTCCGCTGATGGTAGCTATCTCGCCAGTACCGAGCTCCTTCATCTTATCCTCAAGCTGCTTTATGTATCCCCTGCCTGAATCGGGAGGCGTATCCCTTCCATCCATGAAGCAGTGAACATAGACCTTCTTCAGTCCTTCCCTCCTGCAAAGCTCAAGAAGGCCATATATATGGGTTATATGGCTGTGGACTCCACCGTCAGATACCAGTCCCATCATGTGGAATGCTGAATCATGCTTTTTGCAGTTTTCAACTGCCTCAAGCAGTACCGGGTTCTCAAAGAAATCTCCGTCCTCTATGGACTTTGTTATCTTTGTGAGCTCCTGATATATGATCCTTCCGGCTCCCATGTTCAGATGACCAACCTCAGAGTTTCCCATCTGTCCGTCGGGAAGTCCGACTGAAAGCCCGGATGCATATCCCTTAACAAAGGGGCACTCCTTCATGAGCCTGTCAAGATTTGGCTTTTTTGCCTTTGCTATGGCATTGCCTTCTGACTCATCCCTGAGTCCGTATCCATCCATTATGACCAGCGTCACCGGTTTCTTTTTCACTTTATCACCTCCATGCCCTTGGCATTTTAGACTTAACTATGACTATGAATATTTTTGCTCACATTGTATAATATTATCACAGTTCAAAGAAAAAGAAAACCGGCGTTTTACGCTAAAACAGGTGAGGAAAAGATGGCAGAATTTGATCTTGTAAGTGAATTTAAGCCCATGGGAGACCAGCCCGAGGCCATAAGGAGACTGGTCGAGGGCTTCAGACAGGGCAATCAGTTTGAGACTCTCCTTGGCGCAACAGGCTCGGGAAAGACCTTTACCATGGCAAATGTCATAAAGGAGCTTGGAAAGCCCACTCTCATCATGGCCCACAACAAGACCCTGGCTGCCCAGCTCTACTCAGAGATGAAGGAATTCTTCCCAAACAATGCGGTCGAATACTTCGTCTCCTATTATGATTACTATCAGCCTGAGGCCTATGTTCCCTCCACTGATACCTACATAGAGAAGGATTCCGACATAAATGATGAGATCGATAAGCTGAGACATTCTGCAACCGCAGCCCTCTCCGAGAGGGATGATGTCATCATAGTTGCCTCAGTGTCCTGCATATATGGTCTGGGCTCACCCATAGACTATAAAAAGATGACCGTATCTCTCAGATATGGCCAGTCCTACGACAGGGATGAGATACTCCGAAGACTGGTGGACATGCAGTATTCCCGCAATGAGATGGATTTCAAGCGTGGCTCCTTCAGGGTCCATGGTGACGTACTTGAGATCTACCCCTCATACTCCGGCGGAGAGGCCTACAGGATCGAGTTCTTCGGTGATGAGATAGACCGCATCACCTCCATAGATTCAGTGACGGGGCATGTAAAGTCTGAGCTCAAGCACTGCATCGTATTCCCTGCCTCACACTATGTTGTCCCCAAGGATAAGCTGGAAAAGGCCTGCCGCAACATACTGGCAGAGATGGAGGAACGGGTCAGCTACTTCAGATCAGAGGACAAGCTCATAGAAGCACAGCGCATATCCGAGCGTACCACCTTTGATGTGGAGATGCTGCGGGAGACAGGCTTCTGCTCAGGCATAGAAAACTATTCCAGGCATCTGTCCGGTACTGCTGCCGGAGAGCCTCCCTATACTCTCATAGATTATTTTCCCAAGGACTTCCTCATCATAGTCGATGAGTCCCATATCACTCTCCCCCAGGTGCGCGGCATGTATGCAGGAGACCACAGCAGAAAGATCACTCTGGTGGACTACGGCTTCAGACTGCCCTCTGCCCTTGACAACAGACCTCTCAATTTTGAGGAGTTTGAGTCAAAGATAGACCAGATGCTATTTGTCTCAGCCACTCCCAATGTATATGAGGCTGAGCATGAGCTGCTGCGAGCAGAGCAGATCATAAGGCCTACCGGCCTACTGGATCCCAAGGTAGAGGTAAGGCCCGTAAAGGGACAGATAGATGATCTCATATCTGAGATAAACAAGGAGACCAAAAAGGGCTACAAGGTCCTTGTGACCACCCTTACCAAGCGTATGGCCGAGGATCTGACCAAGTATATGCAGGATATAGGCATACGCGTAAGATATCTCCACTCAGACATAGATACCCTTGAGAGGAGCCAGATCATAAGGGACCTCCGTCTGGATGTATTTGACGTACTGGTCGGTATAAATCTGCTCAGAGAGGGCCTTGACATACCCGAGGTATCCCTCATAGCCATACTGGATGCAGACAAGGAGGGCTTCCTCAGGAGTGAGACCTCACTCATCCAGACCATAGGCCGTGCCGCCCGAAATGTGGACGGACATGTCATCATGTATGCGGACACCATCACTGAGTCCATGCAGAAGGCCATGGATGAGACAGAGAGGAGACGCAGTGTACAGAATGCCTATAACATTGAACACGGCATAACTCCTCAGTCCATAAACAAGGCTGTGCGCGATCTTATCATCATCTCCAAGACAGCTGAGGATGACAGCGGAAAGCATTCCAAGGATCCTGAGTCCATGAGCCTTAAGGAGCTTACGGTTCTTGAAAAGGAGCTTAACAAGAAGATGCGCATGTGTGCTGCAGAGCTCAATTTTGAGGAGGCTGCAGTGATCAGAGACCGTCTGGTCGAGATCAGGAAGATCATGTATGACAACAGATGATACCTGCTCACGACATCGCTCTTGAAAGATAGTGATAGCCCTCATGCTCATAGCCGGGCAGATCCTCCCTGGGAAGCAGAAGGTGCTGGTCGTAATACAGCTCCCTCCTGTCTGTCTGGTGATCTATGGTATACCTTATGGGATCACAGATTATATATATGTCTCCTCCCTCGTACGGGACCTCCGCCTTTTCCGGAAGCATATAACCTGTGATCTTTTTCAGTTCCATGCTGCTGCCGGGCACGGCGCTGTACTCTGCATATTCCATCCTGTCGTAAAGCTGATATACTACCCTTCCGCTTACAAACAGCTGATACCCGCACTTACTGCAGCATCCGGTGGAAGCATCAAGCTCATGAGCTTCATTGCCATATATGAGTCCGCAGTCCTGACATTCGTAGGTGTGCTCCTCTCTGTCGCCGCTGATCTGTATGCAATGCTTGCCTGCATGTTCACATTTGGCCTGCTCTATGCAGAGCCTGAGATCAGCCGCACTCAGTGCCCCATAATTTATGGAATCCTCTACACCCTCCACATCCTTATATGACCAGGCTGCCCAGAACAGCCTGTCCATGCTTATCCTGCTGCTGAAGGCCTCAAGATCTTCTCCCTCCAGGTCCCAGTAAGCATCTACTATCAGGGTCCTGTCACCCGGCTCGGTCCCTGCAGTGCTGACAAATTCATTGTAGGTCAGTGTACCCAAGGTAGGCTGAGTCTTCTGTCCGTCCTTGATCTCTATGGCCGGGCTTATGAGATTTCCCCTCTCAAACCTCTGATTCAGGTGCTTCAGCTGATAGGTGATGTGAGTACTGGGTCCCTGTCTGTTCGTGGTTATATTGATCATCAGATGTATCCTCAATGTGTCCCAGTTTTCTACCGATACCAGGGCAACATGGCGCTGGAATCTCGGGTAGTACGCCTCGACCTCTGGCTGGCCAAATGCCTCCCATCTGAAGTCTCCTCTCTCGCCCTCCAGGGGATCTCCGGCCTCGTCCACCTCCCGTACATATGCATATACCCCAAGACTCACATATCCTTCCGTACTCTCATCAAACCTGGCCAGCTCCCAGCCGCCAAATACCTCCTCCGCTTCATATCCAGAAAGTGTAAGGGAATAATATGGAAGGAACATCCTCTCTATACCATCCCTTAAGTCCTTTCCGGTATCATCTGCCAGATAAGGCCACATGATATAAAGCTGCTCCCATATATCCTCCGTATACTGCTGCTCTGACAGTCCCTCATAATGATATCCTGAGCTCCCGGCCACATCTGTCGCAGTAAGCAGAGGAGCCGTCCCGGACGCCGGCTCAGACGGAGTCGAATGCAGCTGTATCTCTGACCTGCTGCCTATGTTTTCCTTAAGCTCCGGGTCCCTGGTCTCCTGGCCAAGGTAACTGGCCCTGCCTGCAAAAAACAGCGATACAGAAAAGATCAGAGCCAGCAAAGCAGTATAAAAACCTTCCTTCATATCCTTAAGTCCTCATCTCTCATCCGCTCACCTTCATCAATATATGAGGGTCTCCAAGCCTGGGGAGCCAGTGTACGCTTATCTCAGTCTCAAAGCTCAGCTTCTCCCCATTTTCTCCCATGGAGACCTCGCACATATATCTGGTCTTATCATCGGCTCTGGTCAGCTGATCAAGCAACAGGAGCCCCGAGGTCTCAGCAAGCCTGCTGTAATCAGCCTCTCCTTCCACCTTCCTGAACCAGCTGTAGCCCAGAGCATGCTCCGTTTCCGCCGACAGATATATCCTTCCGTACTGATCTCCTATATCTCCGTATATCTTCTCATAGGAGACCTTATCCTCTATGCCGGTGATATATTCGATCACATGATTGTTGACATTCTGTTCATCCCAAAGTCCTGGGGTCTCATCTCCCGAACCTCCGCCCGGCACCGTATCAGGTCCCTCAAAGCCTTCGTCTGCCTGATCTCCGTCATCTATGTTGAGGCTCCTTGGCTGCCATAGAGCCACGGCCATGGCACGGTCGTCCGTATGAAGGGTCTGAGAAAATGCCTCCTGATCCTCATTTGCGATCATATATCGACTTCCGTCTGATATGAGCGTCCCGTCTAAAGGCCCAGGGTCCTCAGGCATCCCGTTACCCTTCAGATACCAGCCAAGGAAATCATGATCCTCCCTTACAGGATCCTCAGGCACAGTTATCATATGTTCATTTGCCTTCATATGATCTCCATTTATATTTTGAGGGTCAAAGATACGCCTTCCATCATTGTAGACTACATCCATGGCCATCTGCTCCTCCCCGGATGGCAGCATTCCTCCGTTTGCATCAAACAAAAGCTCATAGGTCCTTGGAGAATACAGTGGTAACAGCGTGATAAGATCTCCATCCTGATCAGACATGTTTACCACTTCCGTATCTGCTTCTATAAGATCTCCGGGCTGAAAGATACCGGAGGCCATGACCCTCATGCTCCATAGGGCAGAGATCAGTAATGCCGATCTCATGCTGCTCAGCTTTTTACCCATTTGTATCTCCCCTTCCCAGATCTTCTGAAAATATGTCCTCCGGATCCAGTCTGATGGTGTCCGAGCTTATCTTTCCCGCCCGGTTCCATACCTCATATCTGAAGCCGCAGGATATGCTGTATCGATTTATGGCAAGTCTTATGCTTCCGCCCTCCCCGGTATCTATGGGCTGCTCTTTCCCATCCCGGACAGCAAACCAGCCTATGCCCGGCTCATCTGAGCCCTTATCCACTATATTAGGAGAAAGTACGACCAGCACATGCTCTGAAGATGAATCTGAAGCCGGACTGCCGTCAGGTCTTACTGCATCTCCCAGATCCCTGTACTCCGTAAAGCCTGTCACATTATCCCTGACAGGATCAAAGTGATCCTCATATATGGCTGTATATATGTCCTGAGACTCTGATCCCGGAGCAATAAGCTCTTCATTTCCCGGTTTCTGTACGCCACAGATGGAAAAATCCAGATCCAGCATAAGCTCATCAGCTGCCGGAAGTCCTTCTATGCTTATGATGTAGGAAAACTCCATCTCATGGCCAGGAGACAGCTCCTCATATCCTCCGTAGACGGCGTACTCTCCTGCCGGCCCGTCTATGGTCTCCAGTGGAGCAAAGCCTCCTCCGTTTATGGCAGTCTTTATGATCACCTGTCCTTCATCAGAGCCCTTTTTATTTATGCCAAGCCTCGGCACAAGGATAGCCCCGCAGTCTCCGTCAAGATAAGTCCGAAAGCTTATGCTTATGCTGTCTCCATCCTTAAAGGGAGTCAGTCTCTGATCATATTCGGTCATATCCGCTATGATCGCCACCTCCCCTCCCTCCGCACCGGAGGGCTTAAGACTGTCAGGATAGGAAAGCAGCATATGGCCTGTCCTCAGCATGGCACCCTTGTACGAAGCCATGTCCATAAAATATGCGGATGCCCTGTTTGCCAACAGCATGGCCGCAGCAGACAGCATGATGACCAGTAGCTTATGCCTGGCCCGGTGCCATCTCATTTATCGCCCCTTCTGAATATCTGTGCTGTATTGCATAGGTATCCACGCTTACCTCAGCCGTCACATTCATAAAGCTGTTGTCGCTGGCCTCAGAGAGCATCAGATGGCAGGTAAACTGCTTCTCATTTATCAGTGACCCGCTTTCGTTATCCTTGTCAAGAGTCTCATCCTTATGGACCGATCCGTACAGAGTATTATATGTCTTACGTGTATAGATCACCTTGTCATACTCTGTCCCCTGCTGGGCCTCGACCTCTTCCTCACCATTGAAATATGCTGCCTCATACTCATCTCCCACATCATTGCCGTCCTCATCGCAAAGCTTGTATTCAGACCCTCCGACACTCATGGGAGCATCGCTTATGACTGTTATGACAGGTTTGATATCTGCTGATATACTGCCCACATTCATGACCTTGAAGCTGAACTCCGATATCTCTCCAGGAAGAAAGGCGGAAGCCTTTGAAAGGCTCAGCTGATCATCTTCATATTCTATGCCTATATCCAGCGTCTCGACCGTGGACGTAGTATTTATGCTGTCGGTCCAGTAGGCTATGGCCCCGGTAGAAACAAGTCCTGCAGCCAATATGACAAGCATGACTGCCAGAGCCCTGATCATAATACTTCTTTTAACTTTTCTGTCTATCATATATCCCTCCAAAATCTATAGCATCACCTTCCCGAGTACGTCCTCGGGAGCAAGCCTTGTCACATCTTCTATGTCGTTATTGTCGCCCTTTGTGATCATGTGATCCCTTTCGCCCGATGCTTTTCTTTCAGCATCATCGCCTATGTATCGGTGTATGACATATTGGGACCCTCTCCTGAAAAACAATATATCGCCCGGCTCAGCCTCAAGTCCATCCATCCTCCTGACCATGACCATCTGACCCTTCTTTATGGTATCCTCCATGGACCCACTGGATACATATACGGTCTTATATCCACATATAAATTGAGGCTCACCCGTGACCCGTTCCTTATATGCGGACAGAAGTATGACTGTGCCTGTGATCACGCAAAGGACAAAGATCATATCCAGCACGGTAATGATGACGGTCCATACCAGGCTCCGCACATCATTCAATAAGCGCCCCATCACTGCCTACCCTCCTTCCGTCCGGAGTCTGTTCATCCACATACATGGATCCATAGGTCCTGTCCCCAAGCATGTCATATACCCATCTTCCAAACCAGGTATTATAAAACCAGTTCTGCTTATAGGTATCCTCAAGCCTGGCGAAATAATAGGACCTTTCCCTGTCTCCGGCTCCCAGACTTATCCATCCGGTCTGCATGAGTCCATCCTTCATGGAAAGATAATATTTGCGTCCATCAGAACCATCCTCATGCCAGCCCCTTTTTATGGTACCAAGATCCCCATCGGAAACATCATGGCCAAAATACCATATATCCTCTCCCGGCCTGATCCAGCCGGAGCCCATATATCCCTGGTCATCAAAATAGTACCATCCATAGCTGCCTCCGTCCCTTCCATAGGGGTTATACAGCTGAGCAAAGCCTGAGCTTATGAATGTCCCCATAGGAAGCATATACCCCCACAGATGTCTGCTCTCATCCCTGAGCACCCAGGTACCGCCAGCATATCCGAAGGGATGAGTGAAGTCAGGGGATGTATATATGACCAGCTGATCTGTAGGCACTATGACCAGAGGGCCCACGGAAAACTCATAACCCTTGCCTAAAGGATAGGAGCCGCCGGAAGATCCATGAACTCCGGAGGAGCTTTCAGGCTCCATGGTCTCAAATACATCCAGGCCCTCAAGAGAATCCGAAGCCAGGATACCTAATTCAAATGAAACTGACTGAGACTGAGCCTCATTTCCAATATCTGCAGGGAGTGTAAGAAATAAAGACAATCTGTCCTCAGAGCCGGCATAAAGACGATCATATATCATGTCGGTCTCATCCAGAGAGCCGGTATACAGCAGCTTGCCTTCCATGTCTGTTATGCGCAGTCTCAAGGCCTTAAAAAGGGCCAAAGAGCCAGTCTGAGGCTTTGTAAAGCCTAACCTGAGATAGACATCGGAGCTGCCTGAATTCTTAAGATCAATAAAGGCAGTCTCCCCATATCCGGGAAGAAAGGCATCAGAGGAAAAAAGAGCATCATCAGAAACACTGACATAAGTAAGGACATCATCCGAAGGATATGGCTCATCCAGGATCAGCTCAGAAGCATATATGCATGGACTTCTGCACAGCACAAGGACAAGTACGGCAGAAACGACTAAGTATCCCTTGAATAAAGCAGAAATGAAATAAGATAAAAGATATCTGGTCATGATGACCTCCTTATAAGATCGGCCTGAAGAAAAAAGAATGATTTAGAAAGTGACCACATTATATACGGAGGTCGGGATCACCGTCAATTGGAAGAAATATATAAAAATAGGGGGTAAAATTTCTACATATACAAATTGCACAAAAAAACAGACTGTCTTTTGACAGTCTGTTCAATGTATACCTTTTAAATCTCACATACCGAAAAAGGAAGCAATGCGGATAAGCCCTCGACCTATTAGTAGCAGTCAGCTGAGAACATCACTGCTCTTACACCTCTG
>CALWHG010000021.1 GCA_944380315.1 uncultured Lachnospiraceae bacterium | reverse complement strand
ACTCATGGGCTATCACAGGCACTCCGCAGGTCCTGGCCGCAAAGGTCACGGGCACTGCCACGAAGCCGCCCTTCGAAAATACCACATCAGGCTTAAAGCTCCTCATGAGCCTTCGCGACTGGAAAAAGCCCATGAGCACCCTGAAGGGATCCGTAAAGTTCTTAAGGTCAAAGTACCGCCTCAGCTTTCCGCTCTGTATGGGCCTGTAATCTATGCCGGCAGCCGTTATGAGCTCCCTTTCGATACCGTTTATGGAGCCTATATACATTATCTCGTATCCCCTTTTCCTGAGCTCCGGTACGAGCGCCAGATTGGGAGTCACATGTCCGGCAGTCCCTCCGCCGGTGAGTATGATCCTTTTCAACGTCTGTTTATAACTCCTTGATCACAAAAATCGCCTTACTATTTTACATACAGGCCCGGATTTTTTCAATGCCCCTGCATGCGTTTTATGCTTTTTACCGAAAGAAAGAGGAAGCAGACAGCTAATGCCGCCTCCAAAAGAAGGCAGACGGGCACATAAACCGAGCTCATGCCCTCATAATATCTGCAGTTGAGTCCTTCATACAGCAGCTGCCCCATGCCCCCACCGCCGGTCTGTCCGGATATCATGATGAGCATGGTTACCAGCGGATCCAGCATAAGCAGCATCGCCGCAGCATTGTTGTCATACGCGGTACAGAAGCCTGACATGATCATGCCGGGAAGTGCAGTGCCCAGAAGGAGCATAAGGAGCAGTGCGTACGCCATGACTGTGCTCCTCTGCACCGATCTGGTACCTGAGCCCGCAAAGATCCCTATGCTCAGGTAAAGCAGGGCTGATACGAAAAACGTCAGTACGGTCATGAAGATGTCAAAGGCCCCTATGCCCCCATATATGAGGGGGAGCATGATGGCCGGGAGGGAGGACAGTATCAGCACTCCCGTGATGCAGAGCTTGGAGCTCAGCTTCCCGATCACTATGCCTGCAGGCTCAAGCCTCGTTATGAGCAGGAGCTCCAGGGTCTTTGCCTGTCGCTCTCCGGATATGCTTCCGGCAGTCATGGCAGGACAGGCCAGGGTAAGTATGAGGAAGGATATGATGACCAGCACTGCATACACCCCAAGGAGGGCGCCATAGTCCGCCTCCAGGCTCTGCCTCAGCCGGGAGATGACCGCCAGCATGGCCAGTATGCCTATAAGGAAAAGGATCAGATTCAGGATACTGACCATCATCATGAGCCCGTAGCCCCTGCTCTGGACCCTTACCTCCCTTTTTAGTATGGGATCAAGCTTCATGGCTCCTCCTCCCCTGCATCAAACCGGTCCACGGTCTTTTCCTCTCCGTGTCCCGTCAGCTGCATGAATATGGATTCAAGGGAGCTCCTTTCGCGGCTGAAGCTCCTCACTCCCAGGCCTGAGCCTATCATCCGCTTCAGGAGCTCGGTCTCAGCCCTCCGGTCTCCCGAAAAATTGATCATGATCTCGCTGCCCTTTATGGCCATGGAGGTGACTGCAGGCTCAGCCTTGAGGAACTTCACCGCATTTGACAGCCCGCTTTCCATGCCTATGATTATGGGGTTTTCAGCAGTGACCATACGAAGCACCTCCTGCAGCCTGCCCGACATGACCATGCTGCCCTGATCTATGATGCCTATGTCCGTACAGAGCTCGGCTATATCGCTCAGTATGTGAGAGCTTATGATGATGGTCTTTCCTCCCTCGGAAAGCTCCGACAGTATGTTTTTGAATTCATATCTGGTCCTGGGGTCCAGTCCGGAGCTTGGCTCATCCAGTATCAGCAGGTCCGGATCATGCATGAGGGCCCTTGCCAGGGACAGCCTCTGCTTCATGCCTCTGGACAGAGCATCCACAAAAAAGTCCGCCCGATCCGAAAGCCCAACGAAATCCAACAGCTTCTCCGTACGCTTCCTCGACTCCATACCGTCTATGCCATAGCAGGAGGCAAAGAATTCCATATACTCGCTCACCTTCAGCTCATCATACACCCCAAAGGAATCTGGAACGTAGCCTATGCGGCTCCTTATGTCCGCATCCCCTCCCCTGATCTCAGCTCCATCCAGGAGCACGCTTCCGGAGTCAGGGCTGAGTATGCCGCACATGATCCTTATGGCTGTGGTCTTTCCTGCACCATTGGGACCTACAAAGCCATAGAGGGCACCCTCTTCCACCCTCAGGGAGAGTCCGTCAAGGGCGCAGAACTTTCCATAAAATTTAGTTATGTCCTTAAGCTCAAGCATCAGCCCACTCCCGTCACTGATGGTACCGGAAGGAACATGAGCGTCCCCTCGTCGACATTTTCATCAGGTATATATCTGACCATCACGGCATTTTCCGGGGAAAGATAAGGCTCTATGTCATTCCTTGAAAAGCTCAGCTCTCCCTCGTCCATGATGTCATAGCTTCCTGTCACATAATTGTATATCGATACGGCTCCGGTAAAGGGCTGAAGCTCCCTTCCCTCCTCGTCGCACAGTCCGGCAAACTCAGGAGAGAGTGCGTTGAAGCGCACGGAGCTCAGGCTCAGGTCCGTACCAAGACTGTATTCCAGCACCGTGGCAGCCGTGCCGCTTATGGTATTTGAGGCCGCATCATAGCTTCCGCTTATGACTCTTGGCTCTCCCGTTATGACTGACCTGCTGGAGCCGTACTGGTCCTGCATGTCTGCCTCCACCGAGGCTGTAACTATGGTCAGTCCCTCATTTTCAATGCCATTGTCCGTAAGCAGGCTCTCAGCCTGTCCTCCTCCGTCACAGAAGCCTATGAGCTCTGCACCCCTGTCATAGTAAAGAGACATCTCCTCCATATAATAGGAAAGCAGGGCTATCCTTTTTTGCCTGCTGCTCCGGCTCTCGTCCCTGCCGCCCTCCTCGGGCCCTACTATATATGAGGCTGAAAATACCGACGAGCCTGCAGGACCATAGACGGTCCTGAGGCCTTCCAGCTCCACGCTCTCGCCTGCAGGGAGATCCCCCACGCTTATGATCCTTCCGAACAGGAGTATGCATACATCATAGAGGTCTCTGCCCGTGTCATTTTTCAGGCTGCCGCTCAGCCTGTCGTCATAGTATCCCAGCTTTATCTGAAGGCGCTCTCCCTCCCCGAGCTCCGACGCCGCGCTCATCTCGAGATATGCCTCTGAAAATGCCTCGTCCGGCATGACTGACAGCCTTCCGACACCTGAAGCCTCCTCGCTCTCTGATGCTCCACTGATGCTTATGGACAGTCCCCTTTCAGGGTCTCTCAGATATCCGGACGGCTCGTCACTGGAGGAAGGCAGCACTGGAAGCAGGAGCATGCCCTCCGGTATCTCCAGCTCCATCTCCTCCCTGCCGGGAGATGAAAGCTTTATGAAGCTGGTCTCGGTCCTGCCCTCCTCATCCATATGAACTATGGATGCATGATCCGCAAACACGCCGCCAAAGCGCAGGCCCACGCCCATGAGCCAGACCACCAGCACTGCAGAAAATGAGCAGATGATGATGCCGAAGGGATAGTAGACCGCAAGGCCTTTCTTTTTAAGATAGTGATGCAGCCCGGGGCCGCAGATGAGCACATATATAAGTGCCATGAAGGGATAGAGCACAAGCTCTGGAAACCTTTCGGAATCGGCTATGTCGACCATGCTCTTCAGCTGTCTCCATTTTGAATCCATCTCCCCTGTGACCTGTCCAAGGCTCCTGATACGGGAGCTCCCAAGCAGGGCCTCCAGCATGTCCTCCACATATTCCAGATGCTCGTAGCAGAAATCCTCTATGTCGCAGAGGCTGAAGGCAGTGATGCCTATGACTCCGCTTCCCGCGGATATGTTCGTCAGCATGGCCAGACTGCCAGACTGCATGGCCTGTATGCCATCCTCAGCATAGAGCTCCCTGGTCATAAGCTCCAGCACCGCTCCATCAGGGCCGGTCTGACTGTACTGTATGCCCATGTTCACTTCCCTAAGCTCAGGGCTGGAGAGCTCCAGCTCTCCCAGATACTGGGACAGCTCTCCCAGGGGATCTGCATTTACCCCCATGCCCATGAGGAGCACGCCGCCGTCCCTGACCCACTGATATATGGCAGAGGTGAGCTCAGCTCCAAGCCTCTGCATGTTGAGATCCGAGATGACTATGATGTCCAGCTGCTCAAGTCCCTCCCTGGTATCAGGAAGGCTGCCCGGGTTGAGGGTCACGGTCCTGGTCTGCAGGCCTGATCCTCCCAGATTCACTCCCCTGAAATAGGCCAGACTGTCAGGCTTGTTTGACAGCAGTCCTATGAGCAGCTCTGCTCCCTCACCGTGTATGGTTATGTCCGAGCTCTCCTCGGAGAGCAGCTTGCCCTCACGATCACAGAGCCTTAGTCTGATATGGTCAGTCTCATCCGGGACATTTATGGTGCTCTGGAATTTTATATGCGAATTCCTATCTATATTTATATTATAATCGTAACTTATATCGATATTCGAATCATTTTCTATGTCAATATAAAGTGTTCCCGAGATATCCTGATCAGTCTGATTCTCAATATCCACCTCTATAGGCAGATACTCTCCGGATTTCGCCACATTCTGGTAGCCATAGCTTATGTCCAGATCTATCTCGTCCCCGTAGAGAGGGCCCTCCAGCACGACTACAGACTCAGTCCCTGACTCTGCCGATTCTCTGGCAGAAGAGAGCGCGTAGGCATCCATTTCAAAGCATAAAAATGAAGCCGCAGAAGCCAAAGCCAGTGCAGCCAGGAAAAATGATCTATGTATCTTATGCTCTGCTGAAGTTTTCAAGTCTCTTGTCAAAATGTATCTTGAGCCTCACGGTAAACACGGTCCCGGAAAGATCCGAGCTCGCAGTTATGCTTCCACCGTGCATCTCAACTATCTCCTTTGCTATGGCCAGTCCCAGTCCGCTTCCTCCGGTCTTGGTGGACCTGGCCTGATCCACCCGATAAAACTTCTCAAATATCCTGGGCAGGTCCTTTTCCGGTATGACGAAGCCAAAGTTTATGACCTTTACCTCCACCGCATCATTGTCAGGCTCGGCGCCTATCCTGACTATGACACGCTTGCCCTCAGCCCCGTACTTTATGGCATTGCCTATGAGGTTTTCAAAGACTCTGGCTATCAGATTGCCGTCAGCCGCTATCTCCAGGCTGTCCACATTGCTTCTGAGCTCATAGGATATGCCTGCCTCCGCAAAGGAAGGATAGGACTCCTCCAGAAGCTGTGAAAGGAGCTTGACTATGTCCACATAGCCCACCTTCATGGTGATGCGCCCGTAGCTGAGCTTGGTAAAGCTGAACAGATCAGCTATGAGTTGCTCCAGTCTCCTGGATTTGTTGTAGGCTATGCGCAGATACTTCTTTTCCATCTCCGGGCTGAGCTGGACCTTTCCGTCACACAGAAGCTCCAGATAGCCTATGATGGAGGTGAGGGGCGTCTTGAGGTCGTGAGCGATGTTCGTGATCAGATCATTTTTGCTCTGCTCCGCCTCCCGCTCTGACCGGAGCAGCTCCTTGAGCTCCTCCGACATATGATTTATGCTCTCAGCCATGGAGGAGAATTCATCATCTCCTATGACCTCTATGCGGGAATCCAGGTCTCCCCGCTCCACTGCGCTTATGCCCTCAGAGATACGATTTATGTATTCCAGGCTCTCCCTCTGCAGCAGATAAAAGACCAGGGCAAAGGCCAGCACCGCACTTATGATATAAAAAAATATGGCCTCCGTGGAGTGGGCCGCCTCCAGAGCCTCCGCCTCACCTATGCCCATAATAACGCCGATAAGCCTGCCCATATTTAGTATGAGCAAGCCCTCGAACAGACATACGGCAAACGCCGCTATGATGATGTTGAATATGAAGCGGGTACGATACCGCTTCGTGATGTCGTTATTTTTCAATCTTATATCCTACGCCCCAGACGGTGGTTATAAGCTTGTCCTGTCTCTGATCCTCCTTCATCTTGCCTCTGAGCCTCCTGATATGGACCATGACAGTATTGTTGGCCTCATAGACCTTTTCGTTCCATACTCTTTCAAAGATCTCATCGGTGGTAAATACCTTGCCCTGATTGGATGAGAGCAGATAAAGTATGTCAAACTCTATGGGAGTCAGCTTGACCTCCTCCCCGTCTATGGTGACCTTGTGGTTGTCCTTGTTTATGGTCATGCCCCGGATGGTGATCTCATTTGCATCCTTCTCACCCAGGTTGTTGTTGGGATTGAGCTGGGTATAACGCCTCAGCTGAGACTTGACCCTGGCGGTCAGCTCAAGAGGATTGAAGGGCTTTGTCACATAGTCATCGGCTCCGGTACCGAGTCCCATGATCTTGTCCAGATCCGTGCTCTTTGCGGAGAGCATGATGATGGGGATGTTGGATGTCTCCCTTATCTTCCTGCACATCTGGATACCGTCCATGCCGGGCATCATGATATCCAGGAGCACCAGATGGATGTCCTGTTCCTCAAGTATACGCAGGCCCTCCTCCGCATCCTGGGCCTTCCAGACCTTATAGCCGTCCGACACCAGATATATCTCAACGAGATCCGCTATCTCCTTTTCGTCATCCACCACAAGTATGTTGATATCAGGCATTGCTTTCTCCTTTCCCAAAGCTCTGCAAAGATCGTACAGTCTTATATATTATATACGATTTCAGCTGTGAATTTCTTTCGGGCATATTAATATTTTACAAAAATTCACACTCAGAGTCTATCAGGAAAATGTCTCAGCCGCCAATGCCGGCTGTCCAGTCCCGGTGATCCGGCTTATAAGCCCTCAGCCTCCATGGGCACGAATACTCTCCTGCCCTCCTTTGTGATCTCCTTTTTGGAGGCATCCTCTCTTTCTGCGGCCTCCTCCATGAAGACCTGCTGGGCGCATATCTTCTTTTTACCTCTCAGGTCGGCCTTTTCGTAGGAGCCGTCCGGCATGAGTATGTGAGCCTTGAGGTTGTCACTGAGCTGTACATCCAGTATATGCTGGGCCTCACGCTTGTTTGCCTCTGAAAGAAGGGGAAATACTATCTCCACCCTTCGATCCAGATTCCTGGGCATCCAGTCTGCAGAGCCCATATAGTAAAGGGGATCGCCGCCATTTTCAAAGCGCATGATCCTGGCATGCTCAAGGTACCTGCCCACTATTGAATGGACGCTTATATTTTCGGAAAGCCCGGGGACTCCCGCCCTGAGACAGCATATGCCTCTGACTATGAGATCTATCCTGACTCCTGCTGCCGACGCCTCATAGAGGGCATCGATGACCTCCTTGTCGCAGAGGGAGTTCATCTTGGCAGTTATGGCTGCGGGCTTGCCGCTCCTGGCTACCTCAGTCTCTCTTTCTATACGCTTTATGAGCCATTTCCTGAGCCATATGGGGGCTACCACCAGCTCGTTCCAGTGATCCGGCTCCGAATAGCCGGAAAGCATGTTGAAGACAGCCGTCGCATCCTCGCCTATACGGGGATCTGCGGTCATGATACCGCAGTCCGTGTAGAGCTTGGCAGTTGAATCGTTGTAGTTGCCGGTACCGAGATGCACATACCTGCGTATACCGTCATCCTCACGTCTCACCACCAGGGTGATCTTTGAATGGGTCTTGAGCCCTCTCAGTCCGTATATGACATGGCAGCCTGCCTTCTCAAGACGCTTTGCCCATATGATGTTGTTTTCCTCATCGAAGCGGGCCTTCAGCTCCACTAGCACCGATACCTGCTTTCCGTTGGAGGCGGCCGCCTCCAGCGCAGCTATGATGGGAGAGGTGGAGCTCACACGATAAAGGGTCTGCTTTATGGCAAGCACATCCTCATCCTGAGCCGCCGTCCTTACGAAATCCACCACAGGATCGAAGCTTTCGTAGGGATGATGAAGGAATATATCCTGCTTTCTGATATTTGTAAATATGTCATCATCATTCATGAGCTCAGGCACCTGTCTGGGCTTGTAGCTCCTGTCCTTCAGCCGGTCAAAGCCGGGAAGGGAATATACGCTCATGAGGAAGGTAAGATCCAGAGGGCCATCGATATAATATATGTCCTCCTCGTCTATCCAGAGCTCCTTCTTGAGCACCTTTATGAGCCTGCGATCAGCCCGGTCGCTGACCTCAAGCCTTATGACATCGCCGCGTCTCCTCTTCTTGAGCTGCTTTGAGATCTCCTCCAGCAGATCGTCCACCTCGTCCTCATCAAGGTCGAAGTCCGCATCCCTCATGATCCTGAAGGCTGCAGTCGTGACCACGTCATAGTTTGAAAACAGTCTGTCTATGTTATGCTCGATAAGATCCTCAAGGAGCACTGCCACCCGAAGCTCGTTGCCGTTGTCCTTCCTTCTGGGAGGAAGCTCGACCACTCTCTTGAGCACCCTGGGCACCTGTACCATGGCAAAATCCAGCTCATCCGAGACCTTTTTCTTTTTGCCGGCCTTTTCTGCGGGCTTGACTATACCCTCCTTGTCACCATCCTTCCTGCGAAGCAGTGCGGCAATGTTGAGGGACTTGTTCAGTATCAGCGGGAAGGGCCTTGATGAGTCAAAGGCCATGGGGGTCAGTACAGGATATACGTTTTCATCGAAATATTTATCAAGAAGCTCGATTTCTTCGTCTGTAAGCTCAGAAAAGTCTGATATCAGATACAGTCCCTCATTCTTGAGATCCTTGAGGAGGGATCTCTTGTAAGTGCTGTACTGCTGATCCACCATGGCATGGGTCTTTTCCTGTACCGCATCAAACTGCTCCTTGGCTGTCATGCCGGCTATGTCAGTGCCCTTGTAGCCGCCGTGGATCATGTCCTTAAGGGACGCTACCCTGACCATGAAAAACTCATCCAGGTTGGAGGCGGTTATGCTCAGGAACTTGAGCCTCTCAAACAGGAGGTTCTGTCTGTCCCTGGCCTCCTCCAGTATCCTCGTATTGAAAAGTAGCCAGCTGAGCTCTCTGTTATAATATCTGTTCTGCTCTTCCATGATCAAATCCTCTTTTTCTGCCTGAACACAGGCTTGAAGCCAAATACCTCTTCAAACAGGTCAGCATTTTCCTCCACGGCCAGCCTCTCCAGGGTCAGATCCCCGTCATAGGAGGCCAGGATCATAAGCTCCCTGGTCTTTTCATTTACGGTCACCTTTGTATCACGCAGCTTATCCACATGTCCCCGGTCAAGGGCATTTGAGAGGCAGAGTATGGCCGAAAGCTTTGCCAGCCTTATGGGATCTCCTGACTCCGCCGCCAGCTCATAGTCAAAGGCGGAGCTGTTGCGGAACCTTATGGCTCCCGCCACCATCTTCCTCTCCGCATGGGACAGCCCTATGATCTCCGTGGACAGCACTATGAAATATCCGCACTCGTCAACATTTTTGATGCTTACGAACTTTCCGCAGTCATGAAGTATGGCGCCTATCTGCAGCAGCAGACGGTCACGCTTGGTCAGCCCGCTTATCTTCCTTATGGCATCAAAGATGATCAGCGCATACTCCTCCACCGACTCGGAATGGGAGGTATTGCAGCGATAGCGTCTGGCCAGGTTGCGGGACTCGGATATGATGTCATTTTCAAAATTCCTGCCATTTTTATAGAGCTTGGCCTTCTCTGCGTACTCCACTGCCATACCGTCCGTAAAGTCTATGGACGGAAAATAGAGAGTCCTGGCTCCGGTGATCTCTATGATCCGCTTATAATACATGGCAGCTATGGGCAGCAGTCTGGAATATCCAAGGCTCCTTCCAAGTATCTCGGAAAGCTCGGCGCTGCTCCTGCCTATGATATCCTTGCATTCCGCCAGTACCGTCTCTGCCGGCACTGCCTTTTTAAGGAGCTCAGGCTTTTCCTGGGCCCAGTATCTGTAGAGCACATTTTCTCCTATGCCGAAGATTGTCTCTATGTCCATGCCCTTGAGATACAGCTTCTTATAATTAAGGAGCTCGGAGTTTATCATCTCCTCCACTCTGTACATCATCTGATCCTCGGATATGCGGGCCCGGCTCAGATCCGAATAGATCCTGGCGGCTCCAAGACCGATGTTTTCCGTGGATACCAGGGCATCATTGTCAAATATGGAGAACTGCAGGCTTCCATAGCCCGTATCCAGTATGAGGGTACCTGACTTTATGGTCTTGGAAAACTCACCCTCGTTGTGAGCCAGGGCCTTGTAGTTAAGGTAGCGCTGCTCGGAATTGGATATGAGCTCTATGTCAAGGCCGGTCATGACATGTATACGGTCCAGCACTATGTCGCAGTTGGAGGCGTCCCTTACGGCCACGGTGGCGTAGGCCTTGTAGGCATCCACCTTGTAGGACTTCATGATCTCCGCATATCTTATGAGCATGTCGCACAGTGCGTCCATGGACTCTATGGATATGCGGCCCCCTGAAAATGTATCAGAAAACAGAGGAAGCACAGTAGCAGCTCTCTCCAGACGTTTGATGCCCCCACCGGGCCTCACCTCGTAGATGGTAAGCTCCTGCTCCACGCTTCCCAGACATATGGCGCCGAAAACCTTATAGTTCATATTGACCTCTCTAATGTGTCATGTCACGAAGCATGTCCTGTATCACGCTCCTGAGATACAGTCCCTGCCTTTTTGAGTACTCCGCCGGTATATCCTTTGTACGGAAGGGCTCGCCGAACCTTATATGGACCTCTGAACGCCTTATGAAGGGCACATGCCTTTCAAATATATCGTCAGATCCATATATGGCCACAGGCACCACCAGACATCCAGCCTTCTGAGCTATCTTGAGACTGCCGTCATGGAACTCCATAAGCTCAAGGGGCTCCTGGGCCCTGTTCCTCGTACCCTCCGGGTAGATAAATACGGAGGTCCCCTCCTTTACCTGCTCTATGGCCCTGAGTATGGTCTTAAGCCCCTCCTTTGCATCCCTGCGATCAAGAAAGAGGCAGCCTATACGCTCCATCCATCCGCGGAGTAGCGGTATCTTCTTCATCTCAGACTTGGCCACGAAGCCCACAGGCTCCTTAAGCAGCGAATAGGTGGAGATGATGTCAAAGTAGGACCTGTGATTGCCCACGAACAGTACGGCCTCCCCCTCAGGTACATGCTCAGTGCCCTCTGCCCTTATGTCAGTACCGGAAAAGAAGAGCACTACTCTGAACGCCCATCTGACCACTGCCGTGCTCTGTCTAAGCGAAGCCTGTCTGTCCTTTTTGCTCAAGTATGTTTCAAAAAGCAGTAGGGGGATGCCAAGTACCAGAAACAGTACAAGGAAGCCTCCCACCAATATTAGCCTTATCATGTAAAATATCTCACTTCAAAATGTAAAAATGCTGTAAAATGCAGCGGCCTACAGTACATCCGAAAAATGCGGCCTCAGCTTCATGAATATACGAAGCCCCAGATAAAACATGAGGAAGGATACTATCCAGAAATACAGTGTGTTGAGGGGCCTTTCAAAAAACAGGGCTCCCGTCAGCATGCTGTCTCTGTAGCCTGCCACTATATAATAAAAGGGGTTCAGCTTGAAAAGCTGCTCCATCCAGGGATGGTCCGTGGTAAATATGCCCTCCCAGTACATGATGGGAACCAGCCACATGCCGAACTGCAGTGCTATGCTCACTATCTGGGACATATCCTTGAAAAAAACATTTATGGCACTGGTCAGATATCCAAGCCCCAGGACCAGCACTGATTCCGCAAAGGAATAGTAGAAGATCTGGAGCCAGCTCAGCCTCGGCAGGTTGCCGCTGATCAGGAAGACCGCAGTCATGATGACCAGGAAGCAGAAATGCACGAAGAAGCAGGAAAGCAGCTTTATGGCAGGAAGCAACTCTATGGGAAATGCCATCTTCTTTACCAGGTAGCTGTACTCCGACATGGTCCCTGTCATACCGGACAGTGCATCCGAAAAGTAGAACCAGGGAATGATGCCGGGGATGAGCCAGATGACATAGGGCTGACCAGGCACCGGAGGAGTAGCCTTCATGCCCAGCTGGAATACGAAAAAATACACCAGCACGGTGGCTATCGGCTGGATGAACATCCACACCACTCCAAAATATGAGCCCACGAAGCGCTTCCGGAAATCAGCCCTGGCAAGCTCCCAGATGAGCTTCCTTTCTGAGACTATCTCCCTCAAAAGCCTTAAGCTAAGATGCATATGCTCACCTTCCCTTAAAACTGGAACTTGAAGGTCTCAGAGAGCCTGCCCCACTTTTTGTCCTTGTCGGAAAGTATGAGCTCCATGCCCTCAGGTATGGGCCACTCCACGCCTATCTCAGGATCGTTGTATATAAGTCCTCCCTCATCGCCGGGATGATAGAAGTCCGTACACTTGTAGGAAAACTCTGCCACATCGGAAAGTACCAGGAAGCCATGGGCAAAGCCCTCGGGGATATAGAACTGCTTCTTGTTGTCCTCAGTAAGCTCCACGCCGTACCACATGCCATAGGTCTCAGAGTAGGTGCGCAGGTCCACTGCCACATCAAATACGGAGCCCCTTACAGCTCTGACAAGCTTGCCCTGGGGATACTGCTTCTGATAATGAAGCCCCCTGAGCACTCCCTTCACCGACATGGACTGGTTGTCCTGTACGAACTCCATGGACAGTCCTGCATCAGCAAAGTCCCTTTTGTTGTATACCTCCATGAAATAACCCCTCTCGTCCTTAAAGACAGTGGGTTCTATGACATAAAGCCCTGATATGACCTTTCCGTCCTTCCTGCAGGGTGTAACAGTTATCTTTCCCATATATATGCCTCCATATCATGCCGCCTCAGGCGGCTGAGATCCAGTGATCCTATACGGCCCAGGCTCAGATCGCAAACCTGCTTATGACCGTGCTCCATACCGTGACACAGAGCAGTGCCGCGGGGATCGTCATCATTAAATAATACCATAATGACATATGGCTTTCAAGCTTGCCCCCAAGCCACAGCCTGATAGCTCCCGCTCTCTCCTTCGGCAGATAAAACAGGAGATAAAGGGGATACATGAGGGGTATGAAATACCTTCCCTGTACTCCCGCTATGATATCAGAGCCCGGTACCGTAAAGGCCACGTACATGGAGGTCCATATGAGCACCGAGCAGGCGCCTGTCATGAGGAATATCCAGAGCTTCTGTAGGGCTCCGGGGATGGCCTCTCTCTCATCCAGGAGAGGCTCCGTGACACAGAGCCACAGTATGAGCAGGAAATACGGTACATAGTAGCCCTGGAAGGCCGTGGAGCCATTTACCAGCGCTCCCATGAAGGTGGTGCAGTCCGGTCCTATGAAGCACTGGGGGATCCAGCTTATGATCATGCGTATGAGCAGCATGGCGTAGCCCAGGGGATCCTGCAGTATATATCCCACCTGAGATACCTCAGAGGTGGCCCCTCCCCGCAGGTCGCCAGTCTCAGCAGGGGCCATGACAGTAGGCAGTATAAAGGAGCCTATGAACCCTGCAAATATGATCAGGCTCACTATCAGGAAGCCTGTCAGCCGTCTCCGGTCCTTCCTTTCCATGCCAGGCTTAAGGAGCACTGCAAATGACATGAGCACCATGGGGGCATAGACCGCCTTTGGCAGACAGCCAAGCGCATAGGCTCCTGACATCAGCACAAAATCCCGAAGGGCAGCTCCTCTGTCTTCCCTACTGACAGCATCAAAAAAGGACAGCATGGCAGCCGCTCCGAGCAGCAGACAGCCCGTTATGAAGGGATCATAGGACAGTGTAGCCGCCATGAAGATGTTCTGCGGAAAAAGCCCTATGAGCAGGAGCAGCCACCTTCCCACAGGTGCCCTCCTTATGGCAAGGTACATGAGGAGGGTATACATGAGGAGGTTTGCAAGCCTGGTCATAAGCAGCACCAGGGGCCAGGACAGCCCCATCAGCATGCCGAGCTTCATGGCCAGAGCCATGGCCCCATAGGCAGGAGCCCGGTTCTTCAGCATGTCGTGATCAAATACATGCTCTCCATCCTCATAGTCTCCGTTTGCTGCGAGGTAATCGTCCAGCTCCTCAGTCTCCTCCAGGGAGTCAGGCAGCAGGTCAGAGCTGCTGTACATATTGACTGAAAGCTGATCATATATGGCATCGGATAGGGGCACTCCCCTTCCCGGAAATGCAGCCATGTCGATCACTGCCTTGAGATGCTCCTCCTCATCGTAGCCCACCTTGTCCCTGGGCAGGGCCACACACATGGATATGCCAAGGCAGAGGGCCGTGATGACAAGGACCAGCTCCGGTCTGTGTCTGAGGGCAGGGCCAAAGGCCCATATGAGCGACATGGCCAGTGCAGACAGACTCACAAACAGGAAAAGAGCCGGCGGGAAGCTCAGGTCATTTTGTATGCGCGCTCCCGTGAGCCTGCAGTCATCCGCCTTAATGCTTATATGCTCTACCACGTCCCTGATATTTATGACCTCAGCCGTAAGGTTATAGGGGTTCCTGTCCTCGATAAGGGTCTTTCCCTTTTCCCCGTTTAATACCACGGAAAATGAAGGCACATCGGTACCATCCTTTTCATAGGAAAGCTCCAGTTTCCTGATATACGTGCCTTCCCCAAGGCTTATGTCCAGGCTGCTGCCATCCTCCGAAAGGGCCGAGCCAGCCATGATGTCAAATCTGCCTTCGCTTCCCTTATGGAGCAGCAGATCAGCGTTATATGCACACACGCCAATAAGCCCTGCAAGCAGGGCTATGAGCGTAGATATCATGATCTTTTTTAATATTTTATCCACATCAGGGATTATAACAGAAATGATGGTACTATTCCACCTTTACCATACGGTAGCCCACACCTATGTGTGTCTGTATGTACTCCGGAGAACCCGGCCTTGATTCCAGCTTTTTCCTGAGAGTAGCCATAAATACCCTGAGGGAGGCTATGTCGCTGTCCCAGCTGCTCCCCCATATCTTGCCTGTTATATATGTATGGGTAAGCACCTTACCCACATTCCTGGCAAGGAGGCACAGGAGCTTATACTCTATGGGAGTCAGATGCATCTCCTCGCCCGCAAGATAGGCGCAGCCTGCGGCATAGTCTATCCTGAGCTCTCCGTTTTCAAATACAGAGCCTCCTGCAAAGCTTCCGCTGTCAGCAGCCGAAAGCCGTCTGAGCGTCGCACGTAGCCTGGCCAGCAGCTCCTCTACTGAAAACGGCTTCGTCAAATAATCATCGGCACCTGCATCCAGGGCCCCTATCTTGTCCTGGTCCTCAGTCCTGGCGCTTATGACTATGATAGGCATGTTTGACCAGGTACGTATCCTTTTTATGACATTGATACCGTCTATGTCAGGAAGACCCAGATCCAGAAGCACTATGTCAGGATTGTGAGAGGCGGCCTCAGCTATGGCCGTCTCTCCGTTTGCAGCAGTTATGTATCTGTAATCATGAGCCTTCAGGGTGGCAGATATGAGATTGCGGATGGCCGCATCGTCCTCCACCACCAGTATCAATGTCTTATCCATGTATATTTACCTCTCCCACCGGGAGCTCAAAATAGAAGATGGAGCCATGGGGATCGTTGTCCTTGAGTCTGAGCTCGCTGCCATGGGCGCTTATGATAGCCCTGCAGAGATAAAGCCCCAGTCCTATGCTTCTTGCTCCATGGGTCGATCTGTCTCCGGCACTGTAGAACATGTCAAAGACCTTGTCCTTTTCCTCATCGGGTATGCCGGGTCCATCGTCCTCCACGCTGATCCTCAGTCTGTATCCGTCTTTAGCGGTCCTGACCGTGATATGAGAGCCCTCGGGTGTATATTTGACAGCATTCGTAAGCAGGTTTATCAGCACCTGGACCACCAGCCTTGCATCCATGCGGGCAAATACGAAATCGTCATCGCTGACTACGCTTATGACATGTCCCTCTGCCTTGCGGTCGAGACGCTTTACCGCCTCCTGTACCACCTCAGACACCAGCTCGTCCCGAAGCTCCAGATCCAGCCTCTTATCCTCTATGCGGGTTATGTAAAGCAGGTTCTCCACAAGTCCGGTCAGCCAGAGGGCATCATCATATATGTCCTCATACATCTGACGCCTGGTATCCGCATCCAGCACCGATTCGTTGCTGAGCAGGTTGCTGGCATTTCCGTATATGGAGGTCAGGGGAGTCCTGAGATCGTGGGATATGGTGCGCAGTATATTGGCACGCAGCTCCTCGTTCCTGGCTCTTACGTCAGCCGCCTCCTTCTTGCGCTGGTTTTCCAGGTTTTCGATAGCCATGGCACACTCTCCAAGGAGGGAAAGTATGACTCCGTCATCATCCAGGTCGTAGCTCTGGCCCATGTCGAGTATGGCAGCCACTCCGTATACCCTTGCCTCCACGCTTATGGGGAGGTAGGTACACAGGGCTTCCGGATATATGGAGGTGCCTCTGCCTGCAAACCCGTTGTGCCTAAGTGCCCAAAGTGCCGCATCTCTTTCCTTCCTTGAGAGGGCACCCTTGTCAGATACGCTCTCCTCGGATATGGGGAATATGCGGGGATCCTCAAGCATGGGCTGTCTGCCCGTCCTGTCCACTGTCGAAGAGGCGATATCCTCTCCGGCTCCCGAAGCTGCAGGATATATGACGACCGTACGGCCAAGGAGCTTCTTGAGCTGCTCTGCCAGTGCGCTCCTTATCTCCTCTCTGGAGGAAGCCCTCTGCATGAGCTGATTGGTCTCAAAAAGGAGCCTGGATCTGAAGGCAGCATCAGAGGCCTGTCTGACATTGATCTTGAGTCTCTGGGTAAGGGTCCCTGCCAGCACGGATACTATGCACATGAGCATGAATATGAAGGAATACTCACGTCCATAGGTCACAAATATGAATCTGGGCTGGATAAAGCAGAAGTCATATACCAGCAGACACAGCACTGAGGCTATGGGTCCGGTCAGCTTCTGAGCCGCTCCCAGAGACACCAGCAGCACTGCCAGCATATATACGCTTATGACTGCTGCCTCTGAGGCTATGAGCCTGTCCACCAGAAATCCCAGGGCCGTAGCCAGGGAAACTATGATCAATATGCGCAGTATGTCTGCGCCTCTGGGCAGCCAGCGATCCTCGCTGTTCCTGTCAGAAGCCAAAAAGGCGTCCTTGTCCTCACTTATGAAGAATTCTTCACCGGTGACGCCAAACAACGCCTTTGTCATGTTCCTTATCAGGTTCTTTGCCGTCATCCCATCCCGTCTGTCAGCTCCGGCAGGGGACTTGGCCCTGCCGTAAAAAGCCGTACCGACAAACCTTATTATAAAATAGCACAAAGCAAATGCGATGACAACGTCGACTATCAGAAGTAAGCTCTGTAGTTTCATAAATGGAAGCACTTCCTCATATCTGTATAGTGCCCGAGCACCATGAGTGTCTGGTCCTTATCAAACCTGGTATCGGTATTGATGGACATATTAAGGTTTCCGTTTGTCCTTATGGCCATGATGGTAACATTGTACCTCTTCCTGATGTTGAGCTCTCCCACGGTCTTGCCGACCCACTCGGCGGGCACATCCACCTCGAGTATGGCATAATCGTCCTCAAGCTCCACATAGTCAAGAAGATGGTCTGAGCTGTAGCGTATGGCAGTCCACTTGGCCAGCTGTCTCTCAGGATATACCACCTTGTCGGCTCCGTTCCTCAGAAGGAACTTGGCCTGAACATCCCTGGCTGCCCTCGATACAACAAACTTTGCGCCCAGCTCCTTAAGGAGAGAGGTGGTCTCAAGTGAGCTCTGGAAGTTTGAGCTGATGGTCACTATGCATACGTCATAGTTGCTGACTCCGAGGGTCTCAAGGAACTCCTGCTTCGTACTGTCGCCTATCTGGGCTGCAGTCACATAGGACATGACGTCCTCTACCCTCTCCTCATCCTTATCGACTGCCATGACCTCATGGCCGAGCTTGTTGAGCTCCTCTGCCACGTGTCTGCCAAATCTTCCGAGTCCTATCAAAAGTATGGATTTCATGATGTTTTATCTCCTCCTTAGCCTACAGCGATCTTGTCCTGAGGCAGCTTTGCAAGTTTAGTCCTAACTGCGGGCAGTGCCGCAAATATGATGGTCAGTCCTCCTACTCTTCCAAGGAACATGAGTGCCGTAAGCACGATCTTGGAAGCCGCATGTAGTCCCGGTGTGATACCAAGGGTAAGTCCGACGGTACCTACTGCAGAGGCTGTCTCAAATACTGCCTCAACGAAGGTACAGGACTCCACTCTGCTGACGAAGAGTGCTGAGAGCACGCAGAGCACTATGTACATCATGGCTATGGTAGCCGCACTCTTTATGGTGTCGTCAGGTATCCTGCGCTTATATATGTGAGCCTCATCACTGCGGGTAAATACGGCTCTGGCATTTGCCACCAGTACTGCAAGTGTGGTGGTCTTCATACCGCCGGCAGTACCTCCCGGCGAACCACCTATGAGCATGAGTATGGCCAGTATGATCTGTCCGGCCTGAGTCATGGCATTGAGATCCACCGTGTTGAAGCCCGCCGTCCTGGGTGTGGTGGATTGGAAGAAGGAAGCCAGCAGCCTCTCTCCCAGACTGAAGTCCTCAAATTCCCAGAAGAAGAAATATATGGTGGGGATGAGGAGCAGCAGGAAGGTGGTGGATATGATGACCTTTGACTGCGTCCGGTATTTCCTGAAGTTGAGCTTATTGACCTTTATATCGTCCCAGGTCAGGAAGCCTATACCTCCGATGATGATCAGGAAGCATATGGTCAGGCTGACAAAGGGATCGCCCACATAATCCGTCACCGATACGAACTGAGCGTCAGGCGTACCAAGTATATCAAAGCCTGCGTTACAGAAGGCTGATATGGAGTGGAATACCGCCATCCACAGTCCCTGTACCAGGCCATGGTCCGATATGAAGGAAGGAGCCATGATCACCGCTCCTATGAGCTCTATGAGGAAGGTACCCTTTATGATAAAGCCTGTCAGACGTACTATGCCGCCCACCTTGGGTGCCGCTATGGCCTCCTGCATCAGGTTCCTCTGGCGCAGTCCTATACGCTTCTTTCCTATGAGGGCTATCATGAGAGCCACGGTGACTACTCCAAGTCCTCCGATCTGTATAAGCAGTATGATCACCGTCTGCCCGAACAGGGTCCAGTGGGTAGCCGTGTCATATACTATAAGTCCAGTAACACATACTGCCGAGGTAGCCGTAAACAATGTATCTATAAAGGGAGTGACCTCCCCGGTCCTTGAAGCTATGGGCAGCATGAGGAGCAGAGCTCCCAAAAGTATGATGCCTGCAAAGCCAAACATGATCACGCGAAACGGAGTCAGGCTCCATCTGCGGTTTCCCTGGGGCCTTTGCTTCTCATCCTGTTCCAAACTGAAAGTCATCATAAAACCTATTGCCTCTTCTAAAATGATCGATCGCCGGGATACGGCTTTTTAAATATAGACTATTTTGCCCCAAGACGGATTAAGACAGCATTAAACAAATCGAGCGGGTATTAAGATGGTATAAAGATTCTCTTCTCATACAGGGGGGGACAACAGGGTGCCCGGGTGCTGACACAGTCAGATCCCACTCGCACCCTGCTGTCCCCCGCCATGCATGATAAGGCTGTATTTTCATAAGATCAGGCCAAAAAAACGCATAAAGACCCCGCAGGATAAAACCTGCGGGGTCTATTAGCAACACTATCTGTGCTTATTGAGCTGTAAGCCAAAGCTTATCAGGCCTTGGGGCCAGCCTCAGCGATGTTCTTGGGCATGTTGGGATACTTCTTTGCAAAGTTCTCAGCGAACATGCCTGCGAGCTTCTTTGCCTGAGCATCGTAAGCTTCCTTGTCTGTCCAGGTGTTCCTGGGGTTAAGGATCTCTGCGGGTACTTCAGGGCAGCTCTGAGGGATCTCTACATTGAATACCTCATCGTGCTTGTACTCTACCTTGTCAAGCTCGCCGTTAAGAGCAGCGGTGACCATAGCTCTGGTATAGGAAAGCTTCATACGTGAGCCTACACCGTAAGGGCCACCGGTCCAGCCGGTATTTACAAGGTATACCTTGGTGCCGTACTTCTCGATCCTCTCACCCAGCATGTTTGCATATACTGATGCATCCAGAGGCATGAAGGGCTCTCCGAACAGAGTGGAGAATGTAGGCTGGGGCTCGGTTATGCCTCTCTCGGTTCCTGCAAGCTTGGAGGTAAAGCCAGTTACGAAGTGGTACATGGCTGCATCCTGTGAAAGCTTGGAGATGGGAGGCAGTACGCCAAATGCATCAGCGGTAAGGAAGATGACTACCTTGGGGATGCCGCCCTCACCAGGGATCTGTGCATTGTCGATATAGTCGATAGGATAACCTACACGAGTGTTCTCGGTAACTGATCCGTCATGATAATCAGGATGTCTGTCCTCGTCGATGACAACATTCTCAACCAGTGAGCCGAACTTGATGGCATGATAGATCTCGGGCTCCTTCTCCTCCTCAAGGTCGATACACTTTGCATAGCAGCCGCCCTCGAAGTTGAAGATGCCGTGATCTGACCAGCCGTGCTCGTCATCACCAATGAGCTTACGGTTGGGATCTGCGGAAAGAGTGGTCTTTCCTGTTCCTGAAAGTCCGAAGAATACTGCGGTCTCATGAGTCTCAGGATCCATGTTTGCGGAGCAGTGCATGGGAAGCACATTGTCCTCTACGGGCATGAGATAGTTCATGATGGAGAATACGGACTTCTTGATCTCTCCTGAATACTGGGATCCTGCGATGATGGCTTCCTTTGCCTCATAATCTATGATGATGGCAGCCTCGGAATTGATGCCGAACTTCTTGGGATCGCACTTGTAGCCGGGAGCTACGATGATGGTGAAATCAGCCTCTCCATAGGAAGCAAGCTCCTCCTTGGTAGGTCTGATCAGAAGCTGATGGATGAACAGGTTCTGGGAAGCAAACTCGTTTACGATCCTGAACTTCCTTGTGCACTTGGGGTCAGCACCTGCAAAGCCGTCGAAGATGTAGACATCCTTACCGTTGAGGTACTCTACCATCTCCTTCTTGATGGCCTGGAATACGGACCTGTCGATGGGCATGTTGACACTGCCCCAGGCGATCTTGTCATGTACGCCCTCAGTATCAACTATGAATTTATCCTTGGGTGAACGTCCGGTATACTTTCCTGTCATAACTGACAGAGCTCCGGTATCCGTGAGCTTACCCTCGCCGTTTATGATAGCTCTCTCTGTGAGATCAGCAGGGCAAAGGTTGCGATAAACAGCCTTGGGAGCCGTGATGCCGAGCTTCTCGATTCCGTAGGTTTCCATTATAAAAGCCTCCTTAAAAATGTATTGGAATAAATACAATCTTGACCGACTACATTATAATTCCTGAGGGGTAAAGAGTCAATAAGCTATTTTTTAACGATCTGTGAATATTGACGACCCCGATGTCCTGACACGGCCGCTCACCACGGCCTCAGTCAAGCTCTATGGTCTCCAGATCGTCAGGCACATACAGCCCTCCGGAAAAATAAGCTGAGCCCTCTTCCTTATAAAGCCTCTTACGCTCCTCTATGGTCCGGTCCTCCGTATGATAGAGCACCAGATGTCTGACACCCAGACGCTCTGCCAGCTCACAGGCATCCTTTACGGTGCTGTGGTGCTTTTCGTAGGGCTTATATATGTCTGCCTGACTGTCCAGACAGAAGGCCTCATGAAGCAGCCAGTCGCAGTCCCTCACATAGTCCTCCTCGCAGGCATGGCATGGCTCGTCGCCGCAGCATACCAGCCGCTTTCCGTCTCCCATGTCCATACTGAATCCAAACTGCTTCTCCTTCGTGGAGCCTATGTCAAAAAAGGTCAGCTTCCTGCCGTTTATGGTCCTTGACTCTCCATCAGCCACCGTGACCAGGTGGAGCCGGTCTCCTATAAATGCAGTCTCCTTTTCAGTAAGGAGCTGCCCCGCCATGACTGCTATGGCCTGGGTCACCTTTTCATGTCCATAGATGAAGGCCTCTCCCTCGTATCTGCCTGTCCTCATGCCCTGACATATCATACGGACCATCCACATGATGCCCATGATGTGGTCCATATGTCTGTGGGTCACAAATATCTCCCGGAGGTCCCTCCAGTCCACATGCACCCGCTTAAGCTGATGCAGGAGCCCGTTGCCGCCTCCGCCGTCCACCAGCAGCCTCCTGCCCTCATCCTCTATGATGAAGCAGGTATTGTAGCATTCCGTAGTTATGGCATTTCCCGTGCCAAGCATGATGAGCTTCATATCATCTGTACTCCTTCTGAAGTGAAAAGCCTCGGCCCCTGACCTCATTTACCCTGTTTATGACCATGAAGGCCTGGGGATCTATGTCCATGACCAGCTTTGTGAGGGTGTTGAGCTCCCGGTTCGACACCACAGTAAGCACCATGGGCCACTCCTCATGCATGTAACCCGTGGTGGCATGCACAAGAGTGGTGCCCCTGTCCAGTTTTCTGGATATGGCTTCATTTATACTTTCATATTCGCGGCTGACTATCTTGACCTGGGTCTGGGCAGAGCCGAACATGAGCATCTTGTCCAGCACAACCGTATATATGAGCACCAGCAGTATGCCATAGAGTATACGTTCCTTATCGGAAAATGACATCTGCAGTATGAGTATGGCAAAATCAAATACGTACAGCATGGCCGATACCGGCAGCCCCAGCTTCCTGTTGAGTATGAGCGGAGGTATGTCCATACCTCCCGTAGATGCACCGGCCCTTATGACCAGACCTATGGAAAAGCCTATGAGCAGGCCTCCGCAGACCGTGGCCAGCATGGGATCCTGAGTGAAGCCCGAAAGCCCGGGTATGCTCTGAAGCACTCCCAGTATGACCGGATAATAAAAGGTGCTGACCAGTGTCGTAAGGGCAAAGGCCTTTCCAAGGAACAGCGCACCCAGTATGAACATGACCAGGTTGAAGCAGAACACGAAGGCCGATATGGGCACTCCAAAGAAATGCTCCATGGAAAGTGCAAGGCCTGTGGTGCCTCCGGTTATGAGCCCCGTAGGCAGCACGAACATGACTATGCCCAGAGCATAGGCCGTGTTGCCAAACAGTATAAGTACAAGATCAAAGATCCTCTTTTTCAGATCGTTCATGTCCTAATTCTCCATATCTCAGGACCAGGGTATGGTGTCCAGGTCCCCGTGAGCAAAGTCATTGCAGGGCTCCACATTCCAGGTGATCTCCCTGCCGTCCGTATGAGCTATGATATCACCCTGTCTGTCAGTACGGAAGAGATCAGCTCCCACCTTTTTTATAAGCACCAGCACGCCTGCCTCCGGGTTGCCGTAGGGATTGCCCTTGCCGCAGGATATGATGGCATGCTCCGGCGATACCGCATTTATAAATGCTCTCGAGGTGGATGTACGTGAGCCGTGGTGCCCCACTACCAGCACGTCAGCGCTTAGGTCCGCGCCTGACGATACCAGCCACTCCTCCTCTGCCGCCTCCGCATCTCCGGGAAGCAGGAAGGAGCAGTCTCCATAGGATATCTTGAGAACTATGGAGTTGTCGTTTGGAGCATCGGTTATATACTCAGGCCCCAGCACGGTGATGACGGCTCCCCCAAGCTTCAGTCTGTCTCCCACGCTCGGATGCTCCACCTGAAGTCCCAGTCTCGCCACCGCATCCATGAAGGAGCCGTATATCTCAGTCTCGGCCTTATGATCCGTGCCTATGACATGCTTTACGTCAAATACGTTGAGCACGCCCACCAGTCCGCTGATGTGGTCAGAGTCATAGTGAGAGGCCACCACATAGGTGAGCTCGGTTATGCCCTGTCCCTGCAGATAGGATACCACATAGGAGGAGGTGTCCCTCTCGCCCCCGTCATAGAGCATATACTGGCCGTTGCACTCTATGAGTATGGACAGAGCCTGGCCCACATCCAGTACGGTCAGTGTAAGCCCCGTATCCTCATAGGGATCCTCGAGAATGTCTATGTATCCATCAGAGCTTGGCCCTGAGGTCTCTGGCTCCATGGCAGTCTCACCCTCAGTCGCCGAGTCACCAGGCACAGTCGTCTGACCTTCATCCTCTCCAGGCTCTGTCTCAGAGCCTATCTCAAACTCCCGGGCAGGCTCTGACGAAGACCCGGGATCCATCGACTGCTGCTCCTGCACCTCCTGACCTGGCGTACCCAGATCCAGGGCCTCAGTCTCCTGTTGTCCCGAGCCCATGAGCGATATGACATTTTCATAAATATATGTGCCTGCAAAAAACAGTGCCACTGCCACAAGCAGTGCAAGCAGACAACCTATCAGCTTTTTCAATTTATCGTCGACCTCGTACTTTCATGATCCATAAAGCAGCACTCACTCTCCCATGCCTTCAAATACCGTGCTCTGGATATCTATTATATCATCTATCCTTATGCGTGATCCGTCGCCAAAGCCAAGCTCCCGCTCATAGCCGTATATCCGGACGAGCTCTCCCGTCTTTACGGCATAGGAGCCGCCGGCCTTTTTCTCATCCGGCACGAAATAGGTGACCGTGATCTCCGGATGCTGGTCCAGGATGCTCAGCAGATACCTCTGCTTGATATCAAGCTCCATGAGATCATCCTCGCTCAGCTCCTGCCTGGCATCCGTAGCTCTGCTGCTCTCATTTATGACCTCTCCATAGCCCGTGAGAGCTGCAAAGGGCGAAAACTGTGCCGCCCGGTCTCGCACCGGCATCTGCGGCCTGGTCCTGGAAACATGATGCGGAAGGTCGATGATGTCCCTGTATTTTTCTCTCGCTGAGGTCTCGTTCATGCCCTGTGTCCTCCTATCTGCGCGTTGCGCTCCCGCTGGGTGGCCCCATCTTCAAAGTTCATGCCCTTCAGGATAGCATTTTTCCCGAACCTCTTTCTGATCTCTATCTCTGCCTCCTGGGCCCTGCGCTCCCTTTTAAGCATTTCCTCTTCAGCCTGCCTGTCGGCCTCCAAGGCAGTATAGTCGGTAAAAAGATCCAGCTGCTCTGCCTTTCCCTCCTCAAGCCTCCGGGCATCCGCTTCACTTATCACACGTTCTGCGCTGATGTTGAGCCGCCTGACGAGCAGTCTCTTATCCACCAGCCTGTCAAAAAGCTCTGCCGCTGCCTCACGTATCAGCTTTGAGGATGAGGTGTATCTGCCAAGGCCCAGGGTACCGTGAGCATGCTTGGGTATCTCTCTGCCATAGCGATCTCTTACTACCTCGCCCTTATAGGCCTTCCTCCTTGCCGGATCCGAAAGGTTCTCTATGTCATAGCCCACTGTGATCACTATATGATCAGTGACCAGACCCCTCTCCACCAGATCCAGGGCCAACATATCAGCCATCTCCATAAGTACCAGCCTTGCCTTGTCAGCCTCATAGGGCTCCTGCAGCACTTGAGCAGGGCTCAGGCTGTTGTTGTCCGGCCTGTAGGCCTTGATATCAGATACGAGGCAGGGCTCCCAGCCCCAGGCATGGTCTATGAGCAGCTCTGCATTTTTGCCAAAGAGCCTGTACAGCATATCCTCATCCTGCTCAGAGCATCTGGCCACATCTCCCATGGTATACATCCCATGGCTTTCAAGCCTCCTGGCATAGCCCCTTCCCACTCTCCAGAAATCCGTGAGCGGCCTGTGGTCCCAGAGCTTTTCCCTGTAGCTCAGCTCATCCAGCTCTGCGATACGTACTCCGTTATCATCGGCGGGGATGTGCTTTGCGACTATGTCCATAGCCACCTTGCAAAGATACAGATTGGTGCCTATGCCGGCGGTGGCCGTGATCCCGGTCTCCCTGAGCACCTCCAGTATGATCTTCATGGCAAGGTCATGAGGTGTCAGGCCATAGGTCCTGAGATAATCAGTCACATCCAGGAACACCTCGTCTATGGAGTAGACGATGATGTCCTCCGGGGCTATGTACCGAAGATAGATCTCATATATCCTCTGGCTATAGGCCATATAATAGGCCATGCGCGGCTTGGCTATGATGAAGTCCGCCTTAAGTCCCGGATCAGCCATGAGCTCACTATAGATGAAGGATGACCCGGTAAGCCTCCGTCCCGGAGCCTTTGCCTGCCTCTCAGCATTTGCCTCCTTCATCCGCTGTCTTACCTCAAAGAGCCTGGGCCGCCCCGGGATGCCAAAGCTCTTGAGGGCCGGTGACACCGCAAGGCATATGGTCTTGTCAGTCCTTGACTCATCGGCCACGCAAAGACAGGTGTCGAGAGGGTCAAGTCCCAGCTCCCGACACTCCACCGATGCATAAAAGCTCTTCAGATCTATGGCTATGTAGGTACGATCCTTCAAATACAGTCCATCCTCCGGTCAGCAGTATAACTTTGACCCGACAAATTTCATACTTTTTTATAATCTTAGACAGGGAGCCTGCTCCTGTCAATATGCTTTCTGATGTGACCGGCCTTCACCTTGCAAGTCGGTCGGTCTCAACTAAAAATGGCCCCGGGGATGACCCGGAGCCACACTTATCCAGTCATGCCGGACTCAGTCCCGCACATGATCAGGGTAAAATGATCAAAATGTCTTTTGCCACGTTGGCGGCTTATTTTGCCAGGCTCATGCTGCCTGGCAGCCATTCCTGAACTTTTTGAGTGCTGAACTTGACTGCTTCTGCGATCTCAGCTATGCTCATACCCTTCTGTGCCAGATATATGGCTGTTTCTCTGGCCTTTGTTAGCTCGCCCTCAGCCTTTCCCTGAGCTATGCCTTCTGCTATCCCTTCATCATACAATTCCCTCAGCTCCTTGCACATATGCTCAACTCCTTCCTCCGTCTCTTTATACCTTCTTATCCCTTCTGCCAATACAGGACTATGCAT
>CALWHG010000020.1 GCA_944380315.1 uncultured Lachnospiraceae bacterium | reverse complement strand
CTTTAGGTTGGAAGTCTCCTTCTCAGGTACTTCATTCTTTTTTAGCTTCGCTGTAACATTTGTTTGACAAACCTACACCCGCACTAACTGCTGGAAAAAATCCCGTTTCTGTTCTATATTATAAAAAATGACCTTGAGAGTCTATACAGGAGGGATTATGAAAAGATCATTAATGACAGTGCTTACCATGGCTCTGCTGCTCGGCCTTCTTTCTGGCTGCGGCAGGGGTACTGATGAAAGCACCGCCGCTCAGACCGAGGCTGAAGCTTCCGCAACTGAGGAGGCTGCCGGTGAGACCGGGGACCAGGAATCCGATAGCTCCGATCCGGATTACAGCCTTCCGGATACCTGGGCCTACATGGGAGAGGGGCCCGAGGCCGCATCCGCAGATGTTTTTTTCATCTGTCCCACAGTCTATGGCGGAGACGAGGATGTATACAACATGAGCCTTGATGACGAGGAGGCAAAGGCCAGCTTCCTTGGGGCCACCAACATGGAAAAGGGCATATACGATATAGACGCCCGCTTCTACGCCCCCTACTACAGACAGGCAGGGCTCAATGTCTATGAGCTGACCGCAGAGGAGCGGGAGCCCTACCTTCAGTTCGCCTATGAGGACATAGTCCTGGCCTTCGACTACTATATGGAGCATGAAAATGATGGCAGGCCCATCATACTGGCCGGCTTCTCCCAGGGTGCGGACCTCTGCCTGCGCCTGCTCAAGGACAAGTTTGAGGATGAGAGCCTTCAGGATCAGCTCATAGCCTGCTATGCCATAGGCTGGAGCATAACTCAGGAGGAGCTGGATGCACATCCCTGGATGCATTTTGCGGAAAAGGAAAATGATACCGGCGTCATCGTAGCCTTCAACAGCGAGGCCGAATCCATCACCGATTCCGTGATGATCCCTGAGGGCACCAGGACCCTCTGCATCAATCCTCTCAGCTGGACCACCGACAGCACTCCCGCTGACAAGAGCCTCAACCTGGGAGCCTGCTTTACGAACTATGACGGTGAGATCACCACAGAGATACCCGAGCTTACGGGAGCCTACATAGACTCAGAGCGCGGAGCCCTCAAGGTGACTGATGTGACTCCCGAGGAATATCCTGCAAACCTCTATATCTTTGAGGATGGTATATACCACCTATATGATTATCAGTTCTTCTATCGCAACCTTCAGGAAAATGTTGCCGCCCGCACGGCAGCCTATCTTGAGGCTGCAGCACTGAAGGAAGCTGCCTGAGCTGACAGAGCCAGCTGAGCCGGCCGCGACAGTTAAGTTGAGCCAGTTAAGTCTTACGCTGAGCCTTATCTACGCCTGGTCCTTACGGCCAAGAAGGCTGAAAGGCCAAGCACAGCCGCCACGCAGCCGCCAAATATGGCGGCTATGCGCATGGCGGTATCGAAGAAGAAGCCCTCAGGTACTATATTTATGAGCATGTCCACTCTCGGATCCAGTATCCAGAGGTCGTTGTCAAAAAATATATGATGGAAGGTGACGAAGGCATCGGAAAAATCCGTAGCCAGTACGTATGCCAGTACTCCCAAAAGGAGCAGCAGTATCCCCGTGCCCAGGAGCACGCTCCTTGAGAGCACATAGGGCATGTCCCTCCTGCATATAAGATACATGACCAAAAAGCTCACTTCGCAGATGACCGCAGACAGCATGCGAAGCCTCTGGGCACCTACAAACAGCACTCTTACATCCTCCATATGCGCTATCTCCCGCTCGGAAAAGAATCCCCGAAGCTCCCCGTCCATCATGGCCTCTATCTGGAGCTCGTCGTAGCCCTCATCCCCGCGTAGATAGTGCATCATATGCTCCGTCACGGCCATGAGCCCGTCCTCATCGCTCATGGTCATGGACGGAAGATCTGAAAGCACATCGTATTTCTCGTATTCCCGTTCAAAATACCCCGGGGTCCAGTAACAGACTGCCTCCACCGAGGTCACAAGCATTATGAAAAGCAGGCACAGGGAAAATATCACTCCCAGCATGCCTGCCGTTATGGTCCTGCCCTTAGACATTTTCATATGTTCTCTGTCCTCCGACTTTTATACGGGCCTTCGTAGGTCCACATCTCCAAGGAGCCAGATCCTGGCCTTGACGCGCCTGCCGCAGAGTGGCTCTCCCAGCAGATCCTTTTTCCTCATGCAGAGCTTGAAGGATACCTCGTTGCAGGTAAGGCCCAGCTGCCACAGCTCCTCGCCCGTGAACCTGTTCGTGGCCTCCTCCACGTTCATGATCTCTCCTATGACAGAGTACTGATCGCACTCTATGCCGCTGGGCATAAGGCTCTGCTCCACCACGCTGTACAGATCCTCTGACTTTATACGGTCTGCGGCTTCATTGTAGCTTTTGATGTCAGAAGCCGTCAGGGTCTCTATGGCATCCTGATCTCCCTGCATGGCAGCCTCCCTAAGCCTCTCCTCCTCGTTTTTCCTCATGGCAAAGGAAGCCTCTGACTCTGCTGCTCTCGAGATGGGGAGCAGCACTACGCCCTCGTTTGCAAATGCAGTCAGCGTCGTGCCCTTGAAGTCTGCCGGCGGCTGAAGGCGAAGATACCTCTTATATGCCAGGGAAAACTGGACATAGAAGATGAGGGATATGCCGAGCTTGTACTCGTCTATCAGTCCAGCATAGGTCTCCTGCCCGGTGTGTCTCTCCAGACAGCAGGGCTCCTCAGAGCTGTACTGCCCGGAACGGAAATAGGGATAATAGTACTCTATCTCCTGTGTGCCGTCGGGAAAGCTCAGCACCACTGCACAAAGTCCCAGATCATCTGCAGCGCTCAGCACGTATTCGCTCTCCCTGCTGCCTTCTCCATTTTCCACGATGGTACGCAGGTTTTCCGGCTTTATGACCTCGTTTTTCAGAAATTCATGGACATCAGTCTCCGTAAGCAGATCTCCGAATCCTGCTGCCCTGAGAAATTTATGCATCTTGCTTCCTTTCATAAAAAACTGCCGCGAAGCAGTCCATGTGCCATGGAGCCTTTCGCAGCAGCCTGTGCCTGTCTATCTCAGCCTACGACCCGGAGCCTGAACTTCTTTGCCTCCTGCTCCGAATCCACCAGCCTTATCTGTCCTCCCAGCGCAGCTATCTTCTCATCGAAGTTTTCATATCCGCGCTGGATATATCCTATCTCCTCCACTGTGCTGTAGCCCTCAGCCGCAAGAGCGGCTATGACGAGGGCAGCTCCCGCTCTCAGATCCGGAGAAGATACTGAAGCGCCGGAAAAATGCTCTATGCCGTCTACCACGGCCACGTTGCCTTCGACCTTGATGTTGCCTCCCATGCGTGACAGCTCGTCCACATATTTGAACCTGTTTTCAAATATGCTCTCCGTCACCATGCTGGTGCCCTCCGCAAGTGAAAGGGCCACAGCCATCTGAGGCTGCATATCCGTAGGGAATCCGGGATAGGGCAATGTCTTTATGTCCGTATGCCTCTGTCTGGCAGCACCTATGACCCTGACTGCCTCATCATACTCCTCTACCTCGTTGCCCATCTCAAGGAGCTTAGCGGTGATGGCCTCCAGATGCTTGGGGATGACATTTTTGATGACCACGTCTCCTCTGGTGGCTGCTGCCATGCACATAAATGTGCCTGCCTCTATCTGATCGGGTATGATGGCATACTCTGAGCCGTGGAGCTTTTCCACTCCCTTTACCCTGATGGTATCAGTACCTGCGCCCTTTATGTTGGCACCCATGCTGTTGAGGAAGTTGGCCACGTCTACTATGTGGGGCTCCTTGGCAGCATTTTCTATGATGGTCTGTCCCTCAGCCATGACTGCCGCCATCATGACATTGATGGTGGCTCCGACAGACACCACATCAAAATAGATATGAGCCGCCCTGAGCTGCTCCGCATCGGCTATGACAGAGCCTGACTCTATGCGCACCTCTGCGCCCAGGGCCTTGAAGCCCTTGATATGCTGGTCTATGGGCCTTGAGCCTATATTGCAGCCTCCGGGAAGGGGCACTCTGGCATGCCTGTATTTTCCAAGCAGAGCTCCTATAAAATAATAGGAAGCCCTTATCCTCCTTATGAACTCATCATCCACGGAGATATCGCTGATGGTCCTGCCGTTTATCCTGACCGTATGCCTGTCGATCCTGTCGACCCTGGCTCCGATCTCGGATATGGCCTCCAGCATGACATTTATATCCTTTACGTCCGGAAGGTTCTCGATCAGCACATCATCGTCCGACATGACTGCCGCCGCCAGTATGCCCAGGGCCGCATTTTTGGCTCCGCTGATGGTCACCTCTCCCTTGAGAGGAGCTCCTCCCTTTATAATATACTGCTCCATGTATATCCTCTGTCTGTTTTTTCTCTGAGTAAAAAAGAGCATCTACTTTCGGGCGATGCTCTTTTTGGTTCAGACAAGTTATATCACATTTTATATATATGGTCAATGCTCCAATGCACATACACTGCTGTAATTGAGCTGACGAAGCCAGGATTCCGCCTCCTCGCGGCTGAGAGTCACCTGGCTTTGGGACTCATCCAGCGCCTCAGGCAAATATATCCTGACATTTTTATTGTCGTAGCCGTAGATCAGGCAGTAGCTGTCCTCTCCCGTATTTACTGCTGCAGGTATGCCCTTGTATACATAGTACAGAAGCTGGTTCAGATTGAGCCCGTAGGTGTCGAGTACCGTCAGTCCTCCCTCCTCCGATATCCTGTTGCCTCCAAAGTCCCTCAGCTCCACCATGAGCTGATAAGCAGTCTGGACAGGATTGGCTATATTGACCACCTCCGTACGGTCTGTACGATTGAAGACTATGCTTCCGTCCGCATCCGTCACATAGCCCATCTCCTCATAGGAGGCCTCTACCGCCTCCGTGAGCCTGGGTGACCGAAGCACCAGCCTTCCGTTTGCATAGGCAGAAAATATCATCTGATCGGCTGAGCTCTGTGCCTTGTCTATCTCTACCGTGCCCGAGCTTTCATAGGATATCTGCTCAGGGGCCCTGACCGTCAGGCTCCTGGTGGTCCTGATCTCGTTGTCCAGGGATACGTAGGTCACCTTCTTTTTGACCGTGTCATTGTAGGAGACCAGAGAGCTCTGCTCACTGAACGGCGCCTCCGTGGATACTATCGTATCTTCTCCATAAAACTCATAGTCAGTGCCATCATCGCTCTTCCTGAACAGTGTCAGCTTTATCCTGCTGCCCTCTACGGTCACCTCATCTATGTATATGCTCTCCCTGCTGTATTCCTTTTCAAGACCCAGGCCACTGTTGAGTATCTCTATGCTGTACATGGGCAGAGCCCTGACAGTTCCGTTGAGAGAAAAGATATCGCTGCTCCTGGCCCTTCCTATGATCAGATCGTTATTGGTGAAGTCCAGCACCCTCAGGTATTCATCCCCATGCTGCTCTATGGTCCTGGTAGTGCCGCTCTCTATATCCAGCAGCCTTATCCTTTCAGAATGATAGGTATCCCCATCCTGCCAGGCAAAGCCCGTCTGCAGGTCGTTGACCGCATAGGTCCCATGCCTCAGTCCCGAGGCTATGGTCACCATCTCCAGGGAATTGAGGTCTATGGCCACGACCGCATCCTCCTGCTTGATATAGAACATGTCGTTGCCGCCCTTTTTGCAGAGCTCTCCAACCTCCAGGCTTATGCGTCCGTAGGTCTGCCTTACCGGCATGAAGAAAAGCTCTGTAAGTATGTCGTTCTGTATGTCATAGCTGTAATAGGCTATGCCATTGTAGCCCTCATGGACTCCTCTGTTCATATAGCCGTAGACCACAAAATCGAGCCTGCCGCTGTCCTCCAGGGACAGTATCTTTATGTCATGAGCACCATAGTCTGAGCGTACTCCGTCGTCGCTGCCGCTTCGGAAGGAAAATACGCTGACCGCCACTCTCTCCTCCTGATCGTAGCACCAGAGCTCCCTGTTGGTCTTGAAGGCTATGTACTGCCCGCCTTCTGAGCGCATGTCCTGCAGGGATCCGGCAGAGCTTATGCCCAGATCTATACGCTTTCCGGAAAACAGATATTTGCTTCCGTCAAAGATCTGGTCCACGGTCCTCTCATAGTTCATAAGATATATACGCTCCGAGCCCTGTCTGAGAGTATATGCATCCTTTACCATGAAATGCTCCACCGTATCTGCGTCTCCATGCCTTCCTGCCTGATAGGTCACCTCTATGGCTGACATGATACCGTCATACTCCCGTACCGTGAGCATGGGCTCTGTCTCCATGACCATGTCCATGGAGCCCCAGGTAAGATTTGAAAAGCTTGAATCTATGCCTGTATCTCCGAAGCTCGAATTGTCAGCAGTATCGCTGGTCTCGATATAAGTGGCCAGCTCCCTCGCCGCATCATAGTCGAAGGTCCTGCGGCTGAAGTCCAGTGCAAATGCCGTCATGCCCCCGATATATTCATCCTCGGTCCAGATTATCTTGGTATAGTAGTTGACGCTCTCCTCACCTATGTCCAGTGATATCCGAAGGAGATACTGCTCATCCCGATCTATCAGGTTCTGTATGGGGAGAGTCACATACGATGAGCCTTCAGTGCTCTGTATATCCTTTACCTCGGTCCTCTCAACGAAATGTCCCAGATCCAGGCTCCTGATCTCATAGCTCAGGCCCGTGACCGTGTTCCCGTATTCAGCGATGCGAAGCTCAAGCTGACGATCCTCCGGAAGCACGGTGATACTGTCAGTGGAGGCATCATTTCCCATGTCCTGCCTGTAGCCATGCATGACATTTATCTCCTGCCCCTGCTGTACCACATAGACCACCGGAAGCCTGGGCTCATCCATGGAGGTATATATGGTATATTCCGCCTCCACGTTCTGCATGGACCACACGAAATAACCCGCCAGTGCAGCCAGGAATATTAAAAACAGTATGAGCAGCCTGATCAGCTGCTTTTTCACGTTTTTTGATAGCTTAGCCAATGTCAATCCTTGATATATCCGAGGGCTCTCTCAAGCGCCTCCTTTTCCTCGGCTCCCAGGGGCGTGTAGGTGCTGCCTGCCTCGACATTTTTAATGTATATGAAGCAGCCCTCCCTGGAATGCATGCAGTTTATGATCATGCCGGAATTTGTATAGTCCAGCAGCGCCAGGGCAAAGGACATCTTGCCGCCCATGCCCTCAAAGGCATCATAATGCACCACGCCGAACTTCTGTATGGAGGCTCTAATGTTGCGGTTCATGACCCTCATGGCCTCCCGGTCCTGAAGCTTGGCTTCCTTGAGCTCCTCTATGTCCTCATGCTGTCTGAGTATGAAATCCTCCAGGCTCTCCGCATCTCTTCCGCGCATGAAGGCATCATACCTGTGATAAAGGCCCTTATACCTTGCCATGGCCATGACTGCCACTATGATGGCGCCTATGCTTATGGCAGATACCAGGCAAAGCATCAGTATAAGCATCTCTCTTTCAGTCATATATCCTCCCTGTATATGTCCGTCCCTCAGTCCAGCGGGACTCCTTATATTTATCTGAGCAGGTCTGAGAGCCGATTGAGATCATCCATCGAATAGTACTCTATCTCTATCCTGCCCTTTTCTCCTGCGCCTGACCTGATGCGTACCTTAGTGCCAAGTCCCTCGCACAGCTGCTTTTCCAGATCCTGAAGGAAAAGCTCCGAAAGCTCATCTTCTCCGGTCTTTACCTGCTTTTTCCTCTGGGCTCCTGATCTGCTGCCCTCCTTGAGCGCCTTTGCACGCTTTTCTGCATCCCTGACGCTCAGGCCCTTCCTTACTATCTCCTCGGCCAGCTCTATGAGAGCCTTCCTGTCCTCTATGGTGATCAGGCATCTGGCATGTCCTGCGCTGAGAGCACCCTCTGAGAGCATGGACAGCACCTTCTCCGGAAGCTGCAGCAGCCTCAGACTGTTGGTCACGGCAGTCCTGCTCTTTGATACCTTTTCCGCCACCTGCTCCTGGGTCAGACCATAGGCATCCATGAGCTCCTTATAGGCCATGGCCTCCTCTACGGCTCCCAGATCCTCCCTCTGTATATTTTCTATGAGGGCTATCTCCGCGGCATCCTCCTTTTCAAGCTCTGTCACTATGACAGGCACTTCCCTGAGCCCTGCAAGCTTTGCGGCCCTCCATCTGCGCTCACCGGCTATGATGGTATAGGTGATACCCGTCCTTCTGACGATCAGCGGCTGCAGTACTCCAAACCTCTTTATGGAGTCTGCCAGCTCCTTAAGGCTCTCCTCATCGAAATGCTTCCTTGGCTGGGACCTGTTGGGCTCCACCAGGGACAGTCTGACCATCTGCCTCTCCGTCTCCTGGCTCTTCTTTGCAGGTGCCTTTTTCTCCGGTACTTTTTTCTCCGATGTCTTTTTTTCTGAAGATCTCCTGTCGGGAGACTTCTTTTCCGAAGGCTCCTTATCCTGCTGTATCTTTTTTTCTGCCTCGGCAGAAGCTACGCTCTCAGTACCAAATATGGCCCCAAGGCCTCGTCCCAATGCTTTCTTTGCCATCAGATCTCCCTCCCCTCTCTTTCAAGGATCTCTGCAGCCAGCAGCCTGTAGCTCTCTGCACCTCTTGAAGAGCTGTCATATATATTGATGGGCTCCCCGAAGGAGGGCGCCTCCGCCAGACGCACGTTCCTGGGTATGACCGTGTCAAATATCCTTTCCTTAAGGTTGTCCCTGACAGATTCCACCACCTGCTCAGACAGCCTCGTGCGCTGATCATACATGGTAAAGAGCACTCCCTCCACATAAAGCCCCGGATTCAGCTTCTGTCTTACAAGGTCTATGAGCTTAAGCACCTGATTCAGTCCCTCCAGGGCATAGTATTCACACTGTATGGGTATAATGACACTGTCAGCAGCCGTCATGGCATTGACCGTCAGCACACTTATGGAAGGCGGACAGTCTATAAGTATATAATCATAGTCATCCCTTAGCTTCTCGGTCACATTTTTAAGTCTTACGTCCATATCCGGCAGGCCCTGAAACTCCGCCTCCACTCCGGACAGGTCCATGTCAGACTTGATGAGATCGAATCCCAACATTACATCCCTGCACAGACAATCCTCTATATCCTCGTTGTCGCACAGCAGATCGTAGATGGTCCCCTCCTTATCCTCCGAGATGCAGGAGGCCAGTCCACTGGTGGTATTGCCCTGAGGATCAAAGTCGATGAGCAGTACCCTCTGCTCCGCCTCCGAAAGGCTTGCGGACAGGTTTATGGCAGTGGTCGTCTTTCCGACGCCCCCCTTCTGATTTGTGATGGCTATGACTTTTCCCATATCATTTACTTCCTTCAAAGATAAAGCAATGTTTCATGTGAAACATTGCTCGGTTTATCCTATATACTACCATATCATGTCAAAAAAATAAATTAAATATATTTTAACTCCTATTTTCTGCTATAATCAGATAAAAACAAGGAAAGGAAATCAACTTGTCATGAATGATAAAAATCCCATAGTTACCATTGAGCTTGAAAACGGTGGAGTCATAAAGGCAGAGCTTTATCCCGATGTGGCTCCAAATACGGTCAACAACTTCATAAGCCTTATAAGCAAGGGCTTTTATGACGGCATCATCTTCCATCGTGTCATCCCCGGTTTCATGATCCAGGGCGGGGACCCTACAGGCACCGGCATGGGAGGCCCCGGCTACAGCATAAAAGGAGAGTTTTCCTACAATGGCTTTAAAAATGAGCTGAAGCATACCGCAGGAGTCCTCTCCATGGCCCGCAGCATGATGCCCGACAGTGCAGGCTCTCAGTTCTTTATCATGCACGAGGATGCTCCCCACCTTGATGGTCAGTACGCTGCCTTCGGCAAGGTCATCTCCGGCATGGAGGAGGTCGACAGGATCGCAAATGTCAAGCGTGACCGCAGCGATCGTCCCAGAGAGGATCAGCGCATAAAACATATGTCAGTTGATACCTTCGGCGTGGAATATCCTGAGCCTGAAAAGGCATGAAGGATATCATGAGCTTAAAGAGGCCTTAAGCTGATAACTGCATGGGGATCACTTCCCCATGCAGAATTTTCCAAATATCTCATCCACCAGATCCTCGTCTACACTTTCTCCCAGTATATGTCCTAGCTCCGTATAGGCATCCATCAGATCTATGGTATAAAAATCCTCTGACAGCCCTGCTCCTATGGACTCCTCTACATTTGAAAGGGATCGGTCTGCCAGTATCAGAGACTGCTTCTGCCTTTCTGAGCTAATAAATACCTCATCATTGAAGCTTATGTCGCCTCTGCTGAACATGTCTTCTATCTTTTTCTCGAGCTCCTCTATGCCCTCGCTCTTCATGGCTGAGATCGACAGCATATCCATATCCTGACGTATGGCATCCCTGAGCTCTGACTCGGAGATGTTCTGCTCAAGATCATTTTTATTTATGATGACGAGACATTTCTTGTCTGAAGCATTTATCCAGTCTATGATCTGTCTGTCCGGATCATCCAGGGGAACTGAACCGTCGACCACATATATGATAAGATCTGCAGACTCTGCTGCCTTAAGGGCCCTTTCAACGCCTATCCTCTCCACCACATCTTCCGTATCCCTTATACCGGCCGTATCAGCTATGTTGAGGCTAAGCCCATTGAGATTTATGGACTCAGTCAGCGTATCCCTGGTGGTCCCGGCTATGTCTGTGACTATAGCCCGATCCTCCCTCAGGAGAGCATTCAGTAAGGAAGACTTGCCTGCGTTCGGCTTTCCCAGTATGACCGTGTTTATGCCCTCCTTTATGAGCCTTCCGCTCTCCGAGGACCTTATGAGTCGCTCTATCTCTCTTCTGGCATCTCCTACATCTGCTTCAAGCTTTTCAGAAAATCCCTCCAGCTCTATGTGCTCAGGATCATCAAGGGCCGCCTCTATATATGCCGTATCCTCCAGTATGATCTCCCGAAGTCTTCTTATCCTTTCCGATATGGATCCCCTAAGCTGAGCCACCGAAGCATTTATGGCCCTGTCATTTTTGGCGGTTATGATATCAGCCACGGCTTCTGCCTGGCTCAGATCTATCCTTCCATTCAGAAAGGCTCTCTTTGTAAACTCTCCCGGCTCTGCAAGCCTGGCTCCTGCCTCAAGCACAGCCTCAAGGATCCTCTTCATCATGAGCACTCCGCCATGACAGTCTATCTCTATGGTGTCTTCTCCCGTATAGCTCCTGGGCCCCTTCATATTTATCATAAGGACCTCATCCAATGTTCCACGTGAAACATCTATATATCCATGATGGACCCTGTGGCTCTCCTCAAGATCAGGCACCTTGCCCGAGCCTGTATGGAAGATCCTTCTGATCACATCATAGCTTTCCGGACCGGATATCCTTATGATGCCTATACCTGATTCCGTAAGTCCTGTAGCTATGGCTGCTATAGTCTCTGTCATATCCTGACCTCTTAAATCTGCTGTATAACTGTCTTCACTGTATCCCTTGTCTCTGTGCGCATTTCACTGCATCCCCATGATCATGTTTGACCATGTTTCACGTGAAACATCAGATTATGGGCTTCTTTGAGGGAAGCCCAGCCTTCCTGGGGTAGCTCTTTGGGGTAGTCTTTTTCTTCCTTATTAAGATAAGACTCCTGCTCATGTCTGAATCAGGGAGCTGAAATATAGTCCTGTCCTCCACACTGCCTCCCAGCATGCCAAGGGCATTGTGTGCCTCCTTAAGCTCTTCATCCACATCCCCGGACTTGTAGGGCACAAAGACCCCGCCTGTCTTTACAAGCGGAAGTCCATACTCAAGAAGCACATTCATACGGGCTACCGCACGGCTGACTGCCAGATCAAAGCTTTCCCTGTACTGTTTATCCTGCCCCAGGTCCTCTGCCCTTCCATGCAGAGTGCTTATGTGCTTCAGGGAAAGTCTCTCTATGACCTCATCCAGGAAAGAAAGCCTCTTTTTTAGCGAATCGAAAAGTACTATCTCAGGCTTCGGAAATACTATCCTGAGTATGACTCCTGGCATACCGGCACCTGTACCGATGTCTATAAGCTTTATCCTGGCCGTACTGCCAGTTTCTGTGTCCTGCCCATCGGAATATGCGTTTCCATCCATGAGCATATCTGTAACTGAGGGGCCTGCCTTCACTATGGAAAGACTGTCTATGATATGCTTTATTACGAACTCTCTTTCCTCGGTTATGGCAGTCAGGTTCATGACCTTATTTTTCTCCACCACCATCTGATAATAGTCATAAAGCAGCTCTCTCTGGGCCTCAGATATACAGAGCGACAGCTCAGAAAGGCCCTTTTTCAGTTCTTCATCAAAGGTTTTTGTCATCATACTGGATCCTTGATCGATATATAATGAAATATAATTAATATATTACATCTGCAAACATGGTGCAGGCATCCCGCCGGCCTGCGTCCCTTACAGCGCACATCAGGCCTCACCCATGCCTTTTCTGCTCAAGATATATGAGCAGTACGGATATGTCCGCGGGAGAGACTCCGGATATACGGCTGGCCTGGCCTATGTTTTCAGGCCTTATGCGATCCAGCTTCTGCTGGGCTTCGAGACGAAGTCCCTTCAGAGACTTATAGTCCATATCCGCAGGAAGCTTCTTTCCCTCCATCTTCCTGAACTGCTCCACCTGCTGACGCTGACGCCTTATATAGCCCTCGTATTTTATTTCTATATTCACCTGCTCTCTCACTCTCCATGAAAGTGAGGGCCTGTCAGGATCTATCTCTGAAAGCAGCTCATAGCTGAGCTCCGGCCTCTTTATGAGCTCTGCAAAGCTCACTCCCTTGCTGTCAGGAAGCTCCGAGGAGCCGTGACGCCTCAGAAAATCATTTATATGCTCATTTGACCCTGCTATGGTAGTCCTCATGCGCCCGATCTCTGACTCTATCTGGCTGCATTTTTGCAGGAAGCGCTCATATTCCTCATCAGACACGAGCCCTATGTCATGCCCGATCTTCCTTAAGCGCAGGTCTGCATTGTCCTGACGAAGGAGCAGACGATATTCTGCCCTTGAGGTCATCATACGGTAGGGCTCCAGACTCTCCTTTGTAACGAGATCGTCTATAAGCACGCCTATATAACCCTGGGAACGGTCTATGACCACCTCTTCCCTGCCGAGAGCCGAAAGTGCTGCATTTACTCCGGCCATGAATCCCTGCACCGCAGCCTCCTCATAGCCAGAGGAGCCATTTATCTGTCCTGCAGCGTAAAGTCCCGATATCTCCTTGAACTCAAGGGTAGGCTTCAGCACCGTGGCGTCTATACAATCATACTCTATGGCATAGGCGTTACGCACTATATGGGCATGATGGAAGCCAGGCATGGTGCGTATCATGGCCTCCTGCACATCCTCAGGAAGGGATGAGCTCATGCCGGAGAGATACATCTCATTTGTATAAAGTCCCTCAGGCTCCACAAAGATCTGATGACGCTCCTTGTCAGGGAACTTCATGACCTTGTCCTCTATGGAGGGACAGTATCTGGGTCCCGTGCCTTTTATATCCCCTGAAAAAAGCGGAGATCTGTCTATGTTGTCCCTTATGATCCCATGGGTCTCCTGATTGGTATAGGTGAGCCAGCATGACACTTGCTCTCTTTCTATGTCCTCAGGCTCATTTGAAAATGAAAACGGCCTTATGAGCTCATCGCCCTTCTGCTCCTCCATCTCAGAAAAGTCTATGCTCCTTCTGTCCACCCTGGCAGGAGTGCCTGTCTTGAACCTGCGCACTGGGATGCCGTTTGCTATGAGCGAAGCTGTAAGTCCGTTTGCGGCCCTCAGTCCGTTGGGACCCGTATACTCGCTGACCTCACCATAGATACAGCGGGCATTGAGATATACTCCTGTACAGAGCACCACCCTTTTTGCATGGTATACGGCTCCGGAGGCTGTCCTTACCCCGGTCACACTGCCATCTTCCACCATGAGCTCCGTCACCTCTGCCTGTCTTATGTCCAGGCAGGGAGTATTTTCAAGGGTGCGGCGCATCTCTCCTATATAGGCCTGCTTGTCAGCCTGAGCCCTGAGACTGTGCACCGCAGGCCCCTTTGACCTGTTGAGGAGCTTTGACTGTATGAAGGTCCGGTCTATGCATTTGCCCATCTCTCCTCCGAGGGCATCCAGCTCACACACCAGATGGCCCTTTGAGGTGCCTCCTATGTTTGGATTGCAGGGCATGAGACCTATGCTGTCCACGCTGACCGTAAAGACTATGGTCTTAAGTCCGAGCCTGGCAGCCGCAAGACAGGCCTCTATACCTGCATGACCTGCACCTACCACTGCCACATCGTATGTATATTCTATATGTCTGTCACTGTGCTTCATATATGTACTGTATCCATCTTCCTGTCGGACCCGCCAGGATCCGCTGTTTTCCCATTGTTTCCTAATTATATAATGTTACCGGGCCAATAACAAATATATTTTAACAACAATATATAGTTGTCTTTTGAAAATGCTTCCACAATTCCAGACAGTTTTTGTGGAAAAGTGTTATTTTGAGCCGATTTTGGTTGACATCTGCCTTTATTTATCTATATAATAACAAAGATGTTTTAGCGCTTGGTTACGAATATACAGGGATTAGGAGGTGAGCAGATCATGAAGATGACATTTCAGCCTAAGAAAAGACAGAGATCAAAGGTTCATGGTTTCAGAGCCAGGATGAGCAGCGCAGGCGGAAGAAAGGTGCTGCATAGAAGAAGAGCTAAGGGAAGAGCAAGATTATCAGCCTAAGGCGTTTAAACGGACCGCTCAAGCGGTCCTTTGTTTTCTTTAAAGCATTTTTATGAAGAATTTCCCGTCCGTTAAAAAAAACAGTGATTTCCGTACGACCTACAGGACCGGCAGGAAGCTGGTCAGCCGGTATTTCGTCATGTATGTCTCACAAAATGATGAGGGCTACACAAGGCTCGGCCTGAGTGCCAGCCGAAAATACGGCAACAGCGTCGAAAGACATCGCTTTCAGAGAAGGATGAGGGAGATATTCAGGCATTACAGGCACGTAACCAAAGCAGGCTATGACATGATCATTGTAGCCAGGAACGAAGCGAAGCACGCAGAGCATTCCCAGCTAGTGTCGGAATATGAGCGGCTTCTCAAAGGTCATGACATTTTTATATGGGATCGAAGTGAGTTATGATCAAGGATCTTATGATCAAAGCTATAAGGTTTTATCAGAAATATCTGAGCGGTCTTAAGGTGAACACTCACTGTATTTACACGCCTACATGCTCTCAATACGCCATTGAAGCTATACAGAAGTACGGCGCGTTTAAAGGTTTTCTGCTGGCAGTATGGAGGATACTCAGATGCAATCCATTTGCCAAGGGCGGTTATGACCCGGTTCCTTAATATTATGGAGGTAGAATCTTGACACCCATTTTTCTTACCAGACAGGGCGGCCCTCTGGGTCTCATAGCAGATCTCCTGGGCTATATCATGGATGGTATATTTTACATCATGAATACCTTCGGGGTAGTCAATATCGGTGTATGTATCATCATCTTTACCATAGTTACCCGTATACTTATGATGCCTCTTTCCTACAAGCAGGCAAAATCACAGAAGATCATGGCTGTCATACAGCCCCAGATCAGTCTTATCCAGCAGAAATACAAGGGCAAGGAAAATGATCAGCAGGCCATGATGATGCAGAATGCCGAGATCAAGGCCGTATATGAGAGATACGGCACCAGCATGACCGGCGGATGTCTGCAGCTGGCTATCCAGCTTCCCATCATATTTGCCCTTTACAGAGTCATACTTAACATACCTGCATACGTATCTGCGGTAAGGGTATACTTCGATCAGATAGTCACTGCCATAGGCGGTGCAACTGCCATCGAAAAGGTAAATGAATTTGCTCATTCCAGTGAGACATTTACAAAGCTCCTTTCCTCAGCACGTATAGGAGAAAACATAACCACCACGAACCACATCATAGATTTCCTATATTATCTCAACCCCAGCCAGTGGAATCAGTTTGTAGATTATATCGGAAACAACGGCATAAGCCAGGCTGTCATAGACTCTACCATAGTGCCAAACATGAACACTATCATAGACATGAACAGCTTTTTTGGCATAAACCTTGCCGCATCACCCTCATCCTACGGCTTTTCCGACATCAGATGCTGGATCATACCCGTACTTGCAGGACTTGCACAGTATCTTGCATCAAAGATAACCATGAAGTCCACCGCAGCCACAGGAGACAAGAACTCAGCTCAGATGATGAGCACCATGAACATCATGATGCCCCTCATATCAGTATGGTTCTGCTTCAGCATGTCCTCAGGTGTAGGTATATATTGGATAGCCTCCTCAGTCATCATGGGACTTACCCAGTACCTGCTCAACAGCCATATGAACAGGGTAAATGTGGATGATCTCATCGCAAAGAACCTTGAAAAGGCAAACAAGAAGCGTGCCAAGAAGGGACTTCCTCCCATCAACGAAAAGTCTCAGGAGGACCAGCTCAAGAAGATGCAGCTCAAGATGCAGAGAGAGGAGGAAAAGCGTGCAAAGCAGCTCGAGGATACAAAGAGCCGCATAGATGACGCAAACTCCTACTACAAGACAGGCAGCATCACTGAGAGAGCAAGGATGGTACAGCAGTACAACGAAAAACACGACAAGAAGAGATAAGCGGAGGAACAAATATGGAACCTATCAGTTTTTCTGCAAAGACTCTGGATGATGCCATCACAAAGGCCTGTATAGAGCTTGGCGTCACCAGCGAAGCCATAGATTATACGGTCGTAGATGCCGGCTCAAAGGGATTGCTTGGCATAGGAGCAAGGCCCTGTGTCATAAGCGTAAGACTTAAGGGCGAAGAGCCTGAAGCTGAGGTCAGGCCTTCCAAGGCCAGTACACCCGCAGCAGCACCTGCCCCTGTTGCACCTACTGCGCCCGCAGCACTCAAGGCTCAGGTGACAGACCTGTCACACAGCCAGGATCCCAGGGAGCAGGCCATGGAGTTCCTCAGCTCCATATTTGAAGGCATGAGCATGAACGTAGACATAGATGCCCAGCTTTCAGACAATGGCAGCGAGCTGAGCATAGTCCTCTCCGGAGATGACATGGGTGTGCTCATAGGAAAGAGAGGACAGACCCTCGATGCCATCCAATATCTTACCGGACAGGTGGTAAACAAGCACAGTGAGAGCTATATAAGAGTCAAGATAGATACTGAAAACTATCGTGAAAGAAGGAAGGAGACTCTTGAGACCCTTGCAAAGAATATAGCTCACAAGGTAAAGAGGACCAGGAGGCCCGTAGCCCTTGAGCCCATGAATCCTTATGAAAGAAGGATCATACACTCAGTGCTTCAGTCCGACAAGGACGTATTTACCAGATCTGAAGGCGAAGAGCCCTACAGACATGTGGTCGTATGTCTTCAGAAAAGGAAAAAGAACTGATGATCTTATATGACTGACAGAAGGTACTGCCTCATTTAGTAGGCAGTATCTTTTTTATGCACAAAATGTTGATATATTGTTGAAAACTCAATTTTTTATCCACATTTTCACCTTTCAAATCAACCTCATCACATTGAAAAATACCCGGTTTTAATGTAAAATATATATGTGCCAATTTGCGCTATATATAAATAAGGAAGAAAGAGCTTTTGAGATGAGCAGCAATATAAACGAAAAATGGTCAGACATACTCTCCTATATGAAGGATGAGTTTGACATATCAGACGTATCATATCGCACCTGGCTTGAACCCATCAGCATATACAAACAGACTGATGACAAGCTCTATGTAACGGTCCCCGATGAGTTTTTCAAAAATTACATGAATAAAAAATACCAGAAGCTGCTCAAGGTAGCCGTCGAGGAGATCACTGGCTCAAAGTCTGATCCGGTATTTGTCACTGAAGAAGAGATGAAGTCAAAGGATGCTCCAGAACCTGCAAAGGATGAAAAGCCCGAGGTGGAGTCCTCAGTCATAGAGGAGGCCAACCTCAATCCCAAATATACATTTTCCTCCTTTGTAGTCGGAAACAGCAACAAGATGGCCCATGCAGCCTCGGTAGCTGTGGCTGAGAGCCCCGGAGACATATACAAGATACTTTATCTGTACGGAGGCGTTGGTCTCGGCAAGACCCACCTCATGCATGCGGTGGCCCACTACATACTCAAAAACAACCCTGACGCCAAGGTCCTCTACAATACCTGTGAGACCTTCATGAATGACTATATAGAGTCCATCCAGAACAAAAGAGGTGCCGAGTTCCGTAAAAAATACAGGAACCTGGATGTGCTCCTTATAGACGACATACAGTTCATGGCAGGCAAGGAGAGCACCCAGGAGGAGTTTTTCCACACCTTCAACTCTCTTTACGACAGAAATAAACAGATCATCATCACATCGGATAAGACTCCAAAGGAGATAGATGATCTGGAGGAGAGACTGAGATCGAGATTCGAGGGCGGACTCATAGTTGACATACAGCCTCCGGATTTTGAGACACGTATGGCCATACTCCGTAAGAAGGAGGAGATGGACAACCTCAACATAGACGACGAGGTCATAAAATACATAGCCGAAAACATCACCTCTAACATCAGAGAGCTGGAGGGTGCCCTGACACGCATAGTCGCTAAGGCAAGGCTTGAGCAGGTGGACATAAACCTGGACATGGCCAGGAACATACTCAAGGATTATATCGGAGATTCAGGATCCCAGAACAGTATCACGCCCAGGCTCATCATATCAGTGGTGGCAGAGCACTTCGGCATAAAGGAGACGGATATCATATCCCAGAAAAAGAACAAGGAGCTGGCATATCCCAGACAGATAGCCATGTACCTTTGCTGCACCATGACAAATGATTCACTGCAGCAGATAGGCAAGGCCATAGGAGACAGAGATCACAGTACTGTCATACACGGAAGGGACAAGATAGCCTCTGAGATAGAGAAAAATGATAAAACTGCCTCTGTTGTCAACATTTTAAAGAAAAAATTAACACCTTAATTGTGGATAACTTATTTTATCAACATTTTTGTGGATATATCAGTGGATAAACAGTTGATTCAAGGTTGAAGGATGTTTACATTTTCCTTACCCGGATGTTACACAGCTATGATACTTTCATGTATGAAAATGTATCGGCTGACATATGGGATGACATATCCCCCGAAGATCCGGGACTTATATACATCCTTCACATTTTGTCCATAGGAGCTTAACAGGAGCTTTAACATCAGAAAGGCCCGTACAGGCTCATCCGGATGGACTTTTCCACCAATCCACAGCCCCTAATACTATATCTACTATCTTTTATTAATTAATAAATATATCTGAGCTTCGTCAGAAGGAAAGGAAGATCATGAAGATAAGCTTTAAAAAATCAGATCTGATCACCGCACTCAACATAGTTTCAAAGGCAGTGGCAGTCAAGACTACCATGCCCATACTTGAATGTATACTTATAGAAGCAGATGAGAGCGGAGTCAGATTTACGGCTAATGACATGGAGCTTGGCATAAACACCTGGATAAGATCTGACAGCTGCAATGTCATGGAGGGTGGAAGGACTGCTGTAGACGCAAGGCTTTTTGTGGATATAGTCAGGAAGATATCCTCTGACGAGGGCTCTGACATAGTCATAAGCAAGAAGGACAGCCTCATAGAGATAGGCTGCGACAACTCTCTCTTCAAGATACAGGAGAGAGATGCGGATCAGTTCCCTGAGCTGAGCCTCATAGATGATGAAAAGTCCATAGAGGTATCCCAATTTACACTCAAGGAAGTCATAAAGGATACCATATTTTCCATATCATCAAATGATTCCAACAAGATGATGACAGGTGAGCTTTTTGAGGTAAAGGGAGACAATCTCAAGGTGGTCTCTCTTGACGGACATCGTATCAGCATCAAAAATACGGCTCTCAGACAGAGCTATGATCCCGTAAGTGTCATCATACCAGGAAAGACCCTCAGTGAGATATCAAAGATACTTCCCGGAGATGCGGACAAGGATGTGAAGATATGCTTCTCCCAGAGCTCCGTGCTTTTCAGGTTTGAAGATACGGTCATGATATCCCGTCTCATAGATGGAGAGTTCTTCCGTATAGAAAATATGCTGCGCCCTGACTATGACACAAAGGTAGTTATAAACAAAAAGGAGCTCCTTGATTCCATAGAGCGTTCCACCATACTCGTCAGGGAAAATGACAAGAGGCCTCTCATATTCAATATAGAGGATTCCTCCATGGCTCTCCGCATGAGCACGGTCATCGGCTCCATGGATGACAGACTGCTGGTGCGCAAGGAGGGAAAGGACCTGATGATAGGCTTCAATCCCAGGTTCCTCATGGATGCACTCAGAGTCATAGACGATGAGGAGGTAAGCCTTTACATGACAAATGCAAAGTCTCCTCTGTTCATAAGGGATGAGAAGGACAGCTATATATATCTGATACTTCCCGTCAATTTCAACGCCTACAGCTATTGATATGATCATAGAATCCATAGACCTGAAGGATTTCAGAAATTACAGGGAGCTTAGACTGATACCATCTCCAGGCATAAGCATTTTTTATGGAGACAATGCCCAGGGCAAGACTAACCTTCTTGAAGCTGTCTATGTTGGCTGCACCGCCAGATCCCATAAGTCCTCAAGGGACAGGGAGCTGATCAACTTTGATTCCGATGAGGCCCACATAAAGCTGGGAGTCAGGAAGAAGGATGTGCCCTATCGCATAGACATGCATATAAAAAAGAACCGTTCAAAGGGCATAGCCTTGAACGGCATGCCTCTTCGGAGGGCCTCTGAGCTTTTTGGTATAGCAAACGTCATATTTTTCTCTCCAGAGGACCTGTCCATCATAAAAAACGGGCCCGGAGAAAGAAGACGCTTTGCGGATATGGAGCTATGTCAGCTTGACAGGCTGTATACCCACGATCTCATATCCTACAACAGGATAGTGAATCAGAAAAATACCCTGCTGAAGAGCTTTGAGCTTGGAGACTCATTTTATGAGATGCTTGATATATACAATGAGCAGCTCGTGACCTATGGAACCAGGATCATCACAAAGCGTCAGAGATTTATAGAAGATATCAACAATATCATAGCTGATATCCACAGTGATATCACCTCAGGCAGGGAAAGGCTGAGCATAAGATATGAGGAAAATGTCTCAGCGGAAGCATTTTCAGACATGCTTTCAAAAAGCAGGGACCGGGAGATAAAGCAGCGCATGTCTCTCATAGGCCCTCATAGGGATGATCTCTGCTTTACGGTCAATGACCTGGATATAAGACATTATGGATCCCAGGGACAGCAGAGGACAGCAGCCCTCAGTCTCAAGCTTTCCGAGATAAAACTGGTTGAGGGCATCATACACGAAAAGCCGGTGCTGCTTCTTGATGACGTGCTCTCTGAGCTCGATCGGGGAAGGCAGACCATGCTGCTCAACTCCATAAAGGATGTGCAGACCATGATCACCTGTACAGGTCTTGATGATTTCATAGACAACAGGTTTCATATAGATAAGATCTTCAATGTAACTGATGGCAGGATCACAGGAGAAAACTGATGGCAGAAGACATAAGAGAAGAAATGAACAGTATTGAAAATGAAAAGAGTGCGGAGGACATGGAAAGGAGCTTTGAGGTCAACAACGGCCACAACAGCGACGAGTACGATGCTTCCCAGATACAGATACTCGAAGGTCTTGAGGCTGTGCGCAAGAGACCCGGTATGTATATCGGTTCAACCTCCATATCCGGACTCCATCACATGGTCTACGAGATCGTTGACAACGGAGTGGATGAGGCCCTGGCAGGATTCTGTGACGAGATCACCGTCATCATAAATGCGGACAATTCCGTCACTGTTAAGGACAATGGACGAGGCATACCCGTAGACATACAGAAAAAGGCTGGAAAGCCTGCGGTAGAGGTAGTATTTACCATACTCCATGCCGGAGGCAAATTCGGCAACGGTGGATATAAGGTATCAGGAGGACTCCATGGCGTGGGAGCCTCAGTCGTAAACGCCCTTTCCGAATGGCTTGAGGTAGAGGTACGTAAAAACGGACAGATATACAAGCAGCGCTATGAGCGTGGAAAGGTCATGTATCCTCTGAAGGTGGCAGGTACCTGTCCTGAGGATGAGCATGGTACCACCGTTACCTTCAAGCCTGATGCAGAGATATTTGAGGAGACCGTATTTGACTACAAGACCATAAAGACCAGGCTCCGTGAGACTGCCTTCCTTACCAGAGGCATAAAGATACATCTCATAGATGACCGTGAGGACAAGCATGACCGTACCTTCCACTATGAGGGAGGCATCAAGGAGTTCGTCACCTATCTCAATTCTGCAAATGTGCCCCTCTACCCTGATGTGATCTACTGTGAGGGAGAAAGGCTCGGTATATTTGTAGAGGTGGCCATGCAGCATACGGATGCCTACACCGAGAACATATATACCTTTGTAAACAATATAAATACTCCAGAGGGCGGTACTCATCTGACCGGCTTCCGCAATGCTCTGACAAAGACCTTCAATGACTATGCCAGGAAGATGAAGCTCCTTAAGGACAATGATGCAAATCTTTCCGGAGAGGATATAAGAGAGGGACTTACGGCCATCATATCTGTCAAGATCGAGGATCCTCAGTTCGAGGGCCAGACAAAGATGAAGCTTGGTACCTCCGAAGCAAATCAGGCGGTAAGCCAGGTGCTCTCCGAGCAGCTGACCTATTTCCTTGAGCAGAATCCCCAGGTAGCAAAGGTCATGTGTGAAAAGTCCATCCTTGCTCAGCGTGCGAGAGCTGCAGCCAGGAAGGCAAGGGAGCTGACCCGCAGGAAATCTGTGCTTGAGGGAGCAGGTCTTCCCGGAAAGCTTGCGGACTGTCAGGAAAAGGATCCTGAAAAGTGTGAGATATTCATAGTCGAGGGAGATTCTGCCCTTGGCCCCGCAAAGAACTGCCGTGACATCAGATATCAGGCAGTCATGCCGCTCAGAGGCAAGGTCCTCAATGTGGAAAAGGCAAGGCTTGACAAGATCTATGCCAACAAGGAGATACAGGGCATGATCACTGCCTTCGGTACCGGCATACATGACGATTTTGACATAACCAAGCTTCGTTACAACAAGATAATCATCATGACCGATGCGGATGTGGACGGAGCTCATATATCTACGCTCATGCTGACATTTTTATACAGATTCATGCCCGACCTCATAAAGGAGGGACATGTATATCTGGCTCAGCCTCCTCTTTACTATGTAAGGAAGAACAAGAAGCTTTATTATGCATATTCCGATTCGGAGAGAGACAGACTGCTTGAGCAGGTGGGCAAGGATGCCGATGTACAGCGATTCAAGGGACTTGGAGAGATGGAGGATCAGGAGCTTTCAGAGACTACCATGGATCCGGAGACCAGGACACTGCTTCGTGTCAATATGTCCGAAGATTCCAGATCTGAGCTGGATCTGACCTTTACTACTCTCATGGGAGACCAGGTAGAGCCCAGGAGACAGTTTATTGAAGAAAATGCCAGATATGTGGATAACCTTGATGTTTAAGCTTGGGACTGTTGACATTTTCACGGTCTTATGAGTTCAGGAAAAGAAAAGGTAAGCTATGGAACCTAATGTATACGACAAGATAAAAGATGTAGACCTTAAAAATACCATGGAGAGCTCCTATATAAACTATGCCATGTCGGTCATAGTATCAAGGGCGCTCCCCGATGTTAAGGACGGACTCAAGCCTGTTCAGCGACGCATACTCTATGCTGCCATGAAGATGGGAGCCACTGCGGACAAAAAGACCAAGAAGTGTGCGACCATAGTCGGAGAGACCATGGGACATTATCATCCCCATGGAGATTCCTCCATATATGGAGCCCTGGTAAACCTGGGTCAGCCCTGGTCCACCAGATATCCTCTCATAGAGAAGCAGGGTAACTTTGGTTCTGAGGATGGAGATTCACCTGCGGCATCCCGTTATACCGAGGGTAAGCTTAGCCGCCTGGCCATGGAGATGCTGGATGGCATAAACAAAAATACCGTGGACTTTATGCCGAACTTCTCAAATGAGCAGGGATATGATGAGCCTACGGTGCTTCCCGCCAAGATACCAAACATACTGGTAAACGGTACCACAGGTATAGCCGTCGGCATGGCTACCAACATACCTCCTCACAATCTCCGTGAGGTCATAGGCGCTGCCGTAAAGATGATAGACAACCGTATACTTGAGGACAGGGATACGGACATAGACGAGCTCCTTCGCATAGTAAAGGGACCTGATTTCCCTACGGGAGCCCAGATCATAGGCAGGAAGGGCATAGAGGAGGCATATCGTACTGGACGCGGCAAGATACGCATGCGTGCCGTGTGCGAGATAGAGACCCTGCCTAACGGCAAGGGAGTCATAACCGTCAAGGAGCTCCCCTACATGGTATTTCGATCCAGGGTCATCGAAAACATAGCCGATCTGGTAAAGGACAAGAAGATAGACGGTATCACGGCCATAAATGATACCATGGGTAAGAACTCCGACTCCAAGATAAAGATCGAGCTCCGCCGAGATGTCAATCCTCAGGTAGTGCTCAACCAGCTCTACAAGCATACCCAGCTTCAGGATACCTTCGGAGCCATCATGCTCTGCATAGTCAATGGCGAGCCCAAGGTACTCAACCTCAAGCAGATACTCGAGGAATACCTGAAGCATCAGGAGGATGTGGTCACAAGACGTACCAAATTCGACCTCAAGAAGGCAGAGGACAGGGCTCACATACTGCAGGGACTTCTTAAGGCCCTTGAGCACATAGATGAGATCATAAAGATCATAAGGGCTGCGGCTGACGGAGACGAGGCAAAGCAGAAGCTCATAGAGGCATTTGCATTTACCGATGCTCAGGCCCAGGCCATAGTAGACATGAGGCTCCGTGCGCTGACCGGACTGGAGCGTCACAAGATAGAGTCCGAGTATAAGGAGCTTTCTGAAAAGATAGCTGCCTATCAGAAGATACTTTCCGATAAAAAGGAGCTCCTTACGGTCATCAAGCAGGAGATCCAGGAGATAGCCGACAAGTACGGTGATGACAGACGCACGAAGATAAGCGGAGAAGTGGGAGAGATACTCGACGAGGATCTCATACCAGATGAGGAGACCGTGCTGACCTTCTCTCATCTCGGATATGCAAAGCGCATGGATCCTGACAACTTCCGTGTTCAGAACAGAGGCGGAAAGGGCATAAAGGGTACTCAGAACATAGAAAATGACTATGTGGAGGATATGATCACCACCCACAGCCATGCCTATGTACTGTTCTTTACTAACATGGGCAAGGTATACAGGCTCAAGGCCTACGAGATACCCGAGGCCTCAAGGATAGCCCGCGGCACAGCACTTGTAAACATACTGTCCATGCAGCAGGGCGAGCATCCCACTGCCATCATAACCATAGACAGCTTTGATGATGACAAGTACCTGATCATGGCTACCAAGGGTGGTATGATCAAGCGTACTCCTCTTTCCTATTATAAAAATGTCCGCTCAAACGGACTCATAGGCATCACCCTCAAAGAGGATGATGAGCTCATAGAGGTTAAGTATTCCGCCGGAGATGAGGACATCTTCATGGTGAGCCGCAACGGTATGGCTATCAGATTCAATGAGAAGGATGTGAGAGTCACGGGACGTTCCTCCATGGGCGTCACAGGCATGCGCTTCGGTTCAGAGGATGACGAGGTCGTAGGCATGCAGATAGAATCCCAGGGCGACAAGCTGCTAGTAGTGTCTGAAAACGGTATGGGTAAGCGTACACTGACCTCTGAGTTCAAGACCCAGGGCCGCGGCGGAAAGGGAGTCCTCTGCTACAAGGTGACTGAAAAGACAGGACACCTCATAGGAGCAAAGCTCTGCGGTGACGAGTCGGATCTTATGCTCATAACAAATGAGGGTCTGATCATGCGTACTCCCATAGCCTCCATATCCCTCATAGGACGCAATACCAGCGGAGTCAGGATCATGAACATCGATCCGGAGTCAGGAGTATATGTGGCAAGCATAGCCAAGACCCGTTCCGGAGACAGTGACGGCGACGATACGTCAGAGGCTGCTGATACCTCAGAAAGCGATACATAATAAAAACAACCCCATTTTATATCAAGAAGAAGACCCCATTTTATATCAAGAGCCCTTTGCCTCTCCGAGGCGGCAGACACCCGCTGATATAAAGTGGGGTATTTTATTACCTGTCGACTAATAGTGTGATCTGTTGATCAGTGGGACGAGTCAGGTTATGTTATATAGTCTGTAAAGCTGCTTCTTATACTCAGGGTCAAATACGGCTTTTTCCAGCTCGTCCTTCTTGCCCTGATCGTTGAACACTTTATACAGTTTTGCAAATAGGCGGCTTTCATTGTCCATGCTTTGGTCTATACCTTTATTCAAGGCCCTTCTCTCTATAGCATCTGCAAATGATCCCACCATGACCTTTATCCCCCTCTTTCTTCCTTAGTACTTATCACGCTTTTAATATATTTATCTTGATGATAGCAGCCAGTTGCCTGCAAAACAATAGATTTTATCAAATTTTGATAGTTTATAATTATTTTACTTTTATAGAATCAGACCTCATAGAGCCTGGCTCCATAAAGGTGGGGCAGGTATCAGTGGAACGTAACCTATCTAACATAGAAGGTCTGAATACTGAAGATAAGACCCTGAACGAAGGAAACATCTACTATGACATAGTGTTCAGTGCCCTGTACCCCAAAGAGGAGGGGAGATACATAGGGATGTACATAAACCTTGAGATGCAGCAGGACATGTATCCGGGGTATGAGATAGAGACGAGGGGCTTCTACTATGCCGCAAGGAGGTTCTCCTCCCAGCTAAGGTCCATCACAGGTCCTGATGATTATGCCGGATTAAAGAAGGTCTACAGCATATGGCTGTGCATGGGAGAGAGGATACCTGAGAGAGCATCCAACACGGCTACCTTGTACAACACTAAGAAGGATGATATCATAGGATATATAGAGAAAGACGCTTCCTGCTATGACCTGATGGATGTGATAGTGATAAGGTTAAATGGGAAAACAGAGGTCAGTGATCCGGTGATGGAGCTTTTGCGTACCATAGTTGACGGACAGATGGGAGCTGAAGACAAGATAGAGAGACTTAGCTGAGGGACCAGGGAAAGTAGGACGAGCTGGAAAAGGCCGTATTTGACCCTGAGTATAAGAAGCAGCTTTACAGACTATATAACATAACCTGACTCACATTGAAACTAGACAGATTATACAACAGTAGGAATTATCGACTCACAACGTTAACTGAGCCGCGGCTGGTCTCACATGGGGGTGGACCTGACCGCGGCTCTAAATATGGGATGGAAAAATGTCTGAAAAAAGCATATATTGTGGCTGTAAAAATAGAGTAAAAATAAGTCTGAAAATGGCTTAAAATCTTATTGACAAACACTTTTAAAACAAATATAATGCATAAAGCACTCGATTGGCGAGGGTGATTGCAGAAGTACTCAAGAGGCCGAAGAGGCGCCCCTGCTAAGGGTGTAGGCTGGGCAACCGGCGCGAGGGTTCAAATCCCTCCTTCTGCGTTCGGGACATAGGCCCGATATATGAGCCTGAAAAACGGCTCATAAAAAATTCAAAAACCCTGTTGACAAGGTGAAGCAGATGTGATAAAGTATACAGGCTGTCACCGAGAGGGAGACAGGGAAAAGCACCTTGAAAAAGCAACAACGATTA
>CALWHG010000019.1 GCA_944380315.1 uncultured Lachnospiraceae bacterium | reverse complement strand
ATTCCATGCGGCTCCTCGACTGGATGAGCAGGGAGCTCCCGAAGGGACAGTGGCTCATAAGCCTCATGAGTCAGTACACTCCGTTTTACCATGCGGAGGACTATCCGGAGATCAACAGGCGCATAACGACCTACGAGTACGAAAAGGTGCTGGACCATGCCCTGAACCTGGGCCTTGACCTGGGTTATATGCAGGAGCGCAGCAGTGCAAAGGAGGAATATACACCGCCCTTTGACCTTGAGGGATTGTGAAAAAAGTTTTACAATATAGCTGTAAGACCTTGGCATGTTTCATTTAAGGAGGAGGTATCGTTATGAGTTTTCTTGAATTGGCAAAAGCAAGGTTTTCATGTAAGAGATTCAGCGGGGAGCCTATCACGGCGGGGGAGCTCCTGACCATACTGGAGGCAGGAAGACTGGCACCCACTGCAAAGAATCTTCAGGAGCAGCACATATATGTGGTGAGCTCAGAGGAGGGACTTGCAAAGATAGATAAGCTGACACCCTGCAGATACGGAGCGCCTACGGTGCTGGTTGTGGCCTGGGACAAAAACAATGTCTATACCTATCCCGGAGAAAAAAGGGATTCGGGCATAGAGGATGCGACCATAGTTGCTACTCATATGATACTCTGCGCTGCAGACATAGGAGTGGACAGCTGCTGGCTGAATCGCTTTGATCCCGAGGAGGCAAAAAAGGAGCTGGGACTTCCGGACAACGAAGAGATACTCATGCTCATGGACATAGGCTACAGAGCTGAGGGCCAGGAGCCTCTGGCAAACCATGAGAGCAGGAAGGACATCAGCGAGACAGTAAGCTATATCTGAGGCGCGGATATCAAACGCGGCCGCATCGACAAAGACTAAAGGCGGGAGACATTTTTATATGTATGATGACAGGACGGTAGTGCTCAACGGGGAACGCATAAATTATGATGGCAGGGCAGGCTATGATGACATAGCCTCTGAGGTGAAGGTCTATGACGATACACCGCAGGAGCTCATGCTGGAAAGGGTCCAGGGCTTTTCCGTGGTAGTGACCAAGGAGATCCCTGTGCCGGGAGATATCATAAGGCAGTTCCCTGACTCGGTGAAGCTCATATGCGAGGCAGGCACCGGCTATAACAACATAGATCTGGAGGCCTGCAGGGAAAAGGGCATAAGAGTCTGCAACGTGCCTGACTACAGCACCCAGAGGGTGGCGCAGACGGTCATGCTCCTGATGCTCAATCTTGCCTCGTCCATGACCATACAGCAGAGGATGCTGCTGTCCGGAGATCACAGTAACTTTACTGATCGTCTCAAGGTGGATCATGTGGAGCTCAACGGCAAGACCCTCGGCGTAGTAGGAGTTGGAAATATAGGCAGAGAGGTCATAAGAGTAGCCAGGGCCATGGACATGAACATACTTGCCACGGCTCACAGGCCGAGACCTGATGAAGAGGGCATACATTATGTGCCGCTTAAGGAGCTGCTCAGAGAGAGCGACTTCATATCGCTTCACTGTCCTCTGACCGAAGAGACCAGACATATGATAGACGAGGAAGCCATAGGGCTCATGAAGCCTACGGCCTTCATCATAAATACTGCCAGAGGAGCGCTCATAGATGAGCCTGCACTTATCAGGGCCCTCAGGGAGGGCAGGATAGCAGGGGCAGGATTGGATGTACAGGAGACAGAGCCGCCTGCAGAGGACAGCCAGCTCTATACCCTTGACAATGTGGTCCTTACTCCCCACATGGGCTGGAGAGGCCTGGAGACCAGGCGCAGGCTCGTGGCCAAGGTGGGAGAGGACATAAAGGCCTTCTGTGAAGGTCATCCCATAAATGTCATAGTCTGACGTGGATATGGTGTTATATAGCTTCGATCAACATGAAAGAGACGGTCAGCCTTTGCTGACCGTCTTTTCTGTCCAGGAATAAATGTCCTTATAGATCTTTTCTTTTCCAAGCTCGTTCAGCAGCTCGTGCCGTTTGCCCTCATACAGTCTGGCCTCCACATGTTTGTAGCCGACGGAGCGGAGGAAGTCTCTCAGCTCATAGAAGCTTTTTCTGCTTTGTATGACCGGGTCCTCGGAGCCCGCCATGATAAGTATGGGAAGCTCCGGAGAGCTCAGCCTCCAGCCGGAGCTGTCATAGACCTCCTTTAGGAGACTGAGCAGATTTATGTAGCCGTTGTTTGTGAAGCTGAAGCTGCACAGGGGATCGCTGTTGTAGCGGTCGACGGAATCTGAGTCCCCTGAGAGCCAGCCATTCTTCTGATCGAAGCCCTTGTTGAAGGCCTTTATGATAAGCCTGTCCAGGGTGTGGCTGCAGTGCCTGTCACCGTCTCTGTGCAGCATGGATGACAGTCTGGCAAGGAGTATGCCAAAGGAGGCCCCGGGATTTCTGGTGGGTGGCCCGCTGAGTATGAGCCCTGATATGGCATCATCGTGCTTTTTCAGGTAGGAGCGCGCCACCAGTGAGCCCATGCTGTGCCCGAGGAGCACAAGCGGTACATCAGGATAGAGTTCCTTTATATAGCAACTCACCTGATACAGATCCTCCGTGATGGCAGATATATCCTCAGTATAAAAATAGCCCAGATCCTCCTCAGACCTTACGCTGGCTCCATGTCCTCTATGGTCATGTATGACAGCCGCATAGCCCTGCTCTGCAAGGAAACGCATAAATCCCTCGTAGCGCTCCTTGTGCTCTATCATGCCGTGAGATATCTGCAGTATGGCCCTTGGCTGCTGATCGGGCAGTACTAGCTCAAGCTCAAGCCTGAGGCCATCGTGCTCTGATATAAGCTCTGTCTTTTTAAATTCCATGATATCACCCTGCCCAAGTGGGCTCTCTCTTAATTAGATATGAATATTGTATCATTATCCCGGTTTAACTGATATACTATTTACAACGAAGTACGGAAAATACAGAAAAATGGAGGTACAGATCTATGTTTACACAGATATATTCCATACAGACCGTAAAGGAGGCCCTGGACTGCGTGGAGGCCGGAGCCGACAGGATAGGCGTGCTGGTAGGCGTGCCCGGAGGCCCATTCCCCTGTGCGGTGCCTGAGGAAAAGGGCGCTGAGATATTTGAGGTGCTCAGAGGCAGGGCAGTGAGAGTGCTCATATCAGTGGCGGATAATGAGGAGGATATACTCGCCCAGACCGAGAGGCTCATGCCTGATGTGCTGCATCTCTGCGCCAATTTTGAGGGCAGCTTCGAGTTCCGTGAAAAGCTCAGGGCCAGGCTCCCGGAGGTACAGCTCATGGAGGCTGTAGGCGTGGTGGATGAGACTGCCATAGAGGATGCAAAGAAAAAGGCTGCATATGCAGATCTGCTCATACTGGACAGCGTATCAAAGACCGTGCCCGGAGTAGGCGCTGCAGGAGTCACCCATGACTGGAGCATAGACAGGGCCATAGTTGAGGCTGTGGACATACCCGTTATACTTGCGGGAGGACTGGGGCCTGAAAATGTAGCTGCAGCCATAGAGGCTGTCCACCCTGACGGTGTGGATTCGCTTACAAAGACAAGTGTGGTGAAGAATGGAGTCATACTCCATAAGGATATAGACAGAGTCATAGAATTCTGCCGCATAGCGAAAGAGACTGTATGAGAAGGATCATTTGCATAGGAGACCTGTGTGCGGATCTCATAGTCCCCTATGGGGAGGCCAGGCGCAACATATCAGCCATACGAAGCGGGGAGCTGAAAAGCCAGAGCGTGGAGCTCAGGTCAGGCGGCACCGTGGGCAATGCTTCCGTGGTACTTGGAAAGCTTGGATCGGAGCCCATATTTATAACCGACCTCTGTGATGACGGTCTGGGCAGGTTCCTGCGCTCAGAGATGGAAAGGCATGGGGTGGATATGTCCTATGCTCCCGTGGGAGAGAGGGGAGCCATGGTGTGCATAGCTGTACTCGATGAGCAGGGCGACCGTACCATGTTTTCCTGGCTGCCTCCCGGAGCAGGATATCCTACATTTTCCGAGTCCAGCTTTTCTGAAGACCTGTTTTCCATGGACGCGGTCCTTTTTACGGGAGGCATGACCCTGAGCAACGATGTGCCCAGCATGGATGCGGTATATAGCTTTATAAAGAGGACGAAGCAGGAGACAGACTCCGTATTTGTCTTTGACCTCAACGCCCGCATAGAGAGCTACGGCCTGGATGAGGCCAGGAGACATTATTATGATCTCTATATAGAGCTGGCAGACGTGGTACTGGGCTCAGGCCTGGAGGAATTTGGCCCCATAGCAGGAGGCACCGACCTTCGTGACTGTGCCCTCAGACTTTCTGCCGGCTGGGGCGCTGACAGGCTTCCTTCCGGAAGGCGTCTTGTCATAGCAAGAGACGGGGCGGGCCCGGTGCTCATAGCCGGAGCCGGGAGCTGCGTTGACAGCCCCGATGATGAAGCCGTCATGACAGTGCCCGTGGAGCCCGTAAGGGTCATAAGCACCGTAGGTGCCGGAGATGCCTTTGATGCTGCATTCATGCATGCCATGAATCGTGGAGTGGATGTACAGGGGTGTGTAGCCTTTGCGAACCGCATAGCCGGACATGTCATAAGCCATGAAGGGCAGCTGGAGGTGGGAGAGGATATCACTTTGTCCTCGGCTCAAATTCAGCGTTGAGTATGATACGCTGGATGGGAGCTGAGGGATCATTCAAACGGGAAAGCATGAGCTCGGCAGCAGCCTTTCCAAGCTCTGCCACGGGCTGTTTTATGAGGTGCATATGGTGGAGCCCGTACTGCAGCTCATCGCTGTCCTTATAGCCTACCAGCTCTATGTTGTGCAGAGGGTCAAGTCCCTTGACATAGAGCAGGGTCATGGCTTCTACTGACATGACGTTGTTTGAGATGACGAGTGCAGTACATTTTTTGCTTAAAAGTGCATCAAGATTTTCCGCCACACCCTTTGTCATGGAGGTTCCTATGCGGATCAGCCCTTCATCATACAGACCGAGGCGCTCCATGGTGTCTTTATAGGCGTTGAGACGTTCTACAGTGGTTGAAAGCTCAGGGATACCTGTCAGGTATCCTATTTTTTTGTGTCCGCGACCGGCAAGGTATTCTACGGCTTCCTTCATGGCCTGATGATTGGCTACCAGTGCGGAATCAAGTACGCATCCGGAGATAGTACGGTCTATGAGCACTATGGGAAGCTGTGTCGAAAGTACATCGGCTATGGGAGCATATTCCTGAAGGGTGGAGGCCAGGATTATGCCGTCAACTATGCCGTTGGAAAGTATCCTGAGGTTTTCAAGCTCACGCTGCTGAGTCTCCTTGGTATTGACTATGAGCAGGTGGATACCCGACTTTGAAAGGATATTTTCCACCTCCTCAATGAGGGCTGCAAAGAAGCTGTTTGAGATATCGGGCACTACAAAGGCTATAAGGTTCCTGCGGCCGGTCTTGAAGCTCCTGGCAGTTGCATCAGGACTGTAATGAAGCTCCTCTATGCTTTTCAGCACCTTGTTCCTCGTTTCTTCTTTTACAAATCGGGTATTGTTTATGACGTGGCTTACAGTGGCGATGGACACTCCGGCATGCTTTGCCACGTCTCTTATATTTGTCTTAGCCATAAAAAACTCCGGTAAAATGATAGATATAAACGATTAAATTGTAATTCTGATGGTTAACAAAGTCAAGTAACAAAGAAAGAAGTTTATTAAACAGTATTTAACTGAATCCCCTATACAAAGTGCACAAAAATCAGATGCAAATTTAATTGATTTGTGCTAATTGACAGCAGACAATAGAGGTTATAAAATCAAGACATCAAAAGAAAACGTTTACGCAAACGTTTCAAAAACAATACGTGACCATCCGGAAGGCGAGAGAGAACTTTCGGAAAAAATAAAAGGAGAAAAAAGTATTATGAAGAAGAAATTAGCATCTGTACTGATCGTGGGAGCTATGCTCATGGCGTCACTCAGCGCATGCGGAAGCTCTGCAGCTGAGACCACTGCAGCAGCTGAGACAGAGGCTGCAGCTGAGACCGAGGCGGCTGCTGAAGCAGAGGAGACTGAAGCAGAGGCGGAGGGATCTGAGGAAGGCGGATATATCTTCGGATATACCTGTATGGATATGACCAACCCCTTCCACATCGCCATGAGAGATGCGATGCAGGCCAAGGTAGAGGCAAATGGTGATACTTTCATAGCCATCGACGGTCAGTCAAACCAGGCTACTCAGAACAACGTTATCGAGGACCTGATCACCAGAGGCATAGATGTTCTGTTCCTCAACCCCGTAGATTCACAGTCCGTACAGCCCGCTCTTGAGGCTTGCGCAGCTGCAGGCGTAAAAGTAGTCAATGTTGACTCGGCAGTTGCTGACAGATCTCTTATAGAGACCTATCTTGCTTCTGATAATGTTGAGGCCGGAAGACAGTGCGGTGAAGAGATAGTAAAGCTTTTCCCCGACGGATGCAACATCTGCATCATCGAGAATCCTCTTGCTGAGTCAGTAGTACACAGAGTACAGGGACTTGAGGAGGCCATAGAGGGCACCAACTGCACCATCATAGACAGAAAGTCCATATCCACCATGGATCAGGTACTTCAGAATGCAGAGGATATGCTTACCCGCAACCCTGAGATAGATGTATTCTGGGGACTCAATGACGATGTCAGCCTTATCATCCTTGGAGCAGTAGAGTCTGCAGGACGTTCAGAGGAGATCAAGGTCATGAGCGTTGATGGATCACCTTCAGGAAAGACCAGCGTCGCAGAGGGCGGACTTTATGCAACAGCTGCACAGAGCCCTGTATCCATAGGTGAGGATGCAGTTGACTGCGCATATACTATCCTTGAAGGCGGAACAGTTGAGGCAGAGTATGCACTGCCCACAGTACTTGTTACACCTGAGAACGTTGAAGAGAACGATCCGTCTAACTGGAGCTGATAGATCATGATTCGGAGGAGCGGAGGTTTCCGCTCCTCTTTTTATATAAGATTATAGGAAGGGGGATGAATATATTGGCTGAGCAGTACCTGCTTGAAATGAAAAATATTCATAAACGTTTTCCCGGTGTCTATGCCCTCAAGGGCGTGTCGCTTCAGCTTAAAGCGGGAGAGGTCCATGCGCTTTTGGGTGAGAATGGAGCCGGAAAATCCACTCTCATAAAGATCCTTGGAGGCATATACAGCAAGGATGAGGGAGAGATCTATATCGAAGGCAAAAAGACTGATATAAAGTCTGTAAATGATGCCAGAGCCGCAGGCATCTCCATCATTCACCAGGAGCTTGTCCTCGTGCCCTATCTTACGGTAGCTGAAAATATCTTCCTTGGGAGAGAACCGAAAAAGAAGAGTGGCTTCCTCGATGAGGACGAGATGATCAGAAGGACCGGAGAGATCCTGAATGAGCTCGGACTTTCCATCAGGCCGACGGATGTGATAGCGGATCTCAACATAGCTTCCCAGCAGATGGTAGAGATAGCCAAGGCCATCTCCTTCGGCTCAAGGATAGTAGTCATGGATGAGCCCACAAGCTCGCTTTCCGACAAGGAAGTGGATATGCTTTTTGCCAACATCAAAAAGCTTACCCAGAGAGGCATAGGCATAGTTTATATCTCTCACAGGATGAGTGAGCTGGATGCCATAGTAGACAGAGTGACTGTCCTGAGAGACGGAGAATACATAGATACGGTCGCTACCAAGGACACTACAAATGATGAGCTTGTAGCCATGATGGTAGGCCGTTCTCTGGACAATTACTATGTGCGTACCTACAACAAGTGCGAAAAGACAGTCCTGGAGGTAAAGGGGCTCAATAACAATAAGCTTCACGATGTGAGCTTTGACCTTCGTGAAGGCGAGATACTTGGCTTTGCCGGTCTCGTAGGTGCAGGACGTACGGAGACCGTAAGAGCTATATTCGGACTTGATAAGCTTGATTCCGGAAGCGTGAAGCTGGATGGAAAGGAGCTTGCAGGCAAGAAGCCTTCGGAGATACTTAAGGCAGGCATATGCCTGGTACCGGAGGACAGGAAGGCCGAGGGCCTTTTCCCCGAGATGTCCATAAGCTTCAATGAGACCCTTAAGGTCCTTGATCAGTTCATAAAGGGCATATCTGTGGATCATAACAAGGAGCAGGAGATCATAGACAGATATATCAAGGCTCTTTCAGTAAAGGTGGCTGATGTGGAGAATCCCATAAGCTCACTTTCCGGAGGAAATCAGCAGAAGGTCATCATAGGCAGCTGGCTTGCCGCCGGACCCAAGATACTCATACTTGATGAGCCCACAAGAGGTATAGACGTGGGATCTAAGAGTGAGATCTATACTATCATGAACGAGCTAGCCAAGCAGGGAGTATCCATAATCATGGTGTCTTCTGAGCTTCCTGAGGTGCTTAACATGAGCGACCGCATAGTAGTCATGTGTGACGGCAGGATAAACGGAGTCATGGATCACACTGAGGCTACTCAGGAAAAGATAATGCAGCAGGCTGTACTGGTTTGATGAAGCCTCTGCATGACTGATCAATAATCGAAGGAGCAAGATATTATGAATAAAATGGTAGATGGCACAAAGAAATATTTTAAGCGCAATGCCGGCATACTTATCGGACTTGCACTTATCTGTATAGTTATAACCGTCAATTCGCCTCAGTTCCTGACTCAGAACAATATCATGAACGTGCTGAGGCAGATATCCTCGAACATGTTCCTGGCAAGCTCCATGACCATGGTGCTGATAGCAGGCGGCATAGATCTGTCAGTAGGCTCTGGCATAGCCATGATCGGTGTCATGGCAGGTACCTTCCTTAACATGAATATACCTATCCCTGTGGTCATAATCATATGTCTTATAGCGGGAGCTCTCATAGGCTCGGTCAATGGTACCATCATATCAAGGACCACACTGCCTCCCTTCATAGTTACCTATTCGATACAGAGCATACTTAAGGGCGGCACATACGTATTTACTGGCGGAACTACAGTCAGGATCGACAACAGGGTATGGACGAACCTTGGAACAGGCTATGCCTTCGGAGTGATCCCCTATCCTGTTATATATCTTTCAGTAGTATTTGTGATAGTTTGGCTGGTGCTCAACAAGACCAAGCTGGGACGTCACATATATGCTGTAGGCGGCAATGAAAAGGCTGCAAGGTTCAGTGGTATAAATGTCATCAGGACACGTATGTTCGTATACATATTCAGTGGAGTCATGGCAGCGCTTGCGGGCATGGTGCTCTGCGCAAGACAGTATTCTGGAAATCCCCTTGCAGGTGACGGAGCTGAGATGGATGCCATCGCAGCCTGCGTGCTTGGAGGAACATCCATGGCGGGTGGCTACGGCTTTATAGGAGGAACGCTTATAGGCGCTCTGATCATAGGCCTTCTGAACAATGGACTTAACCTTATGGGCATCGATTCTTACTGGCAGATAATCCTTAAGGGAGTTGTCATCCTTGCTGCGGTATATATCGATTATCTTAAGAACCTGAAGAAAAGCAAGGCAAATTGATCATAGGAAAGAGAGGTCATACTGATGAAGCAAAATGAACTGGGTATGGGCGTAGTCATAGGCTGCAGCAAAGTGGAGTCCGTATCCAACTGGTTTTGCGAAAATCTCTTCTTTGAGAAGCTTGAGGATACGGCTTCAGGAAGTATCATAGCCAATGAAAGCTGTATCCTTTATCTGGAAAAGGCAGTTGAAGCAGAAAGACCTGTCTCCGTTGATAAGGCAACTTATGCCTGCGGGCTTGAGCATATAGCTCTCAATACGGCGGATATAAAAAAGGCAGCCTCATACCTGAGGTCCAGAGGGCTTGAACTGGACATAGAGGGAGAGGACTTCAGCTACAATCCAAAGGTATTTGGTGATGGAGAGTATTATTTCCATGTGAAAAATGAGTTCGGACTCATCATAGAGATAAGTCAGAAGGCAAATGCCGACAAGGCTGATGGAGCTGACGAAAGGATCATCAGCGGACTAGATCACTATGGCATACCCTGTATGGATTTTGACAGAGAGACATCATTTTTCAGGGAGCTTGGTTTTTCCTTTGTTTTTGAACCTGTTGAAAACTACAATGATATCGAAGGACACATAAAATGTGTTATGATGGAAAAAGACAGCGTCATACTTGAGATCTATGAGTTTACTGATCGCAGAGGCATGACAAAAAAGGACAATGGAAATCTGAGAGGTTTGGTTATGGATAAAAAAAGTGATGTATCTCCGTCAGGAGTAGGGATCGTTCCGGCTGAGGGCTATGACATAGTCGCCATAGGAGAATGTCTAGTGGACATACTTTGCAGGGAGGAGGACGGAGTCCTTCGCATGGAGGGAAATCCAGGAGGCGCTCCGGCAAATGTGCTTGCCATGGCGGCAAGACTTGGTATGGCTACAGCCATGGCCACCAAGGTCGGGGACGATGACATGGGAAGCTTTCTGAAAAAGCATGTGGCAGCTGCGGGCATAGGCCTTTCATCCTTCAGGATGGACAGGGAGCATCCGACCACACTGGCCATGGTCAAGCTGGACGAAAGCGGAAACAGGAGCTTTTCCTTTTACAGGGACAGGACTGCTGATGTCATGCTTTCAGAGGAGGATCTTTCGACATACGATCTTTCCCATACGAAGATACTTCACTTTGGCTCTCTGTCGCTGACCGATGAGCCCTCAAGGTCTGCTACCATGAAGGCCATAAAGACAGCCAGGGCTTCAGGAGCGGTGATCTCCTATGATCCCAATCTGAGGCCTGCACTCTGGAAGGACCTTGAGACTGCAAGGAAGGAGATCCTTGCGGCCATGGAATATGCAGATCTTGTGAAGGTGTCAGACGAGGAGCTTTTGTTCCTGACAGGCGAAGCTGATATGGCAAAGGGCATGGAAAAGCTGTTTTCAGGATATCCCATGAGCTATCTTGTGGTGACAAAGGGAGATAAGGGCGCTGAGCTCATCTACGAAAAGGGCCATCACGGGGCTCTTGCCTATGATACAGGCTGCGTGGATACCACAGGTGCAGGAGATGCTTCCTGGGGAGCCTTCCTATCAGGCTTTATCATGAAGGATGGACCTGACAGGCTCCATAGAGGCGAGATGCTAGACAGCGAGGAGGCAGAGGAGCTGCTCAGGTTTTCCTGCGCGGCAGGAAGCCTTGCCACCTCCAGATACGGCGGTATCCCTGCCATGCCCTATATGGAAGAGATCACAAAATGCATGGCTGATGCAAACTATATAATCAAATGATGCTCATGGCATCAGAGGAGGATCAACATGGCGTTTTTTCAAATGAATTTTTTCTCTGAAGCACTTTGCTTCAATACTGATATAAATGTATTCATCCCTACTCCCAATTCAGACGAGCTCCTGAACAATAAAAAGTCTGATTATTTTAAGGATGGATATAAGTTCCAGGTGCTTTATCTGCTCCATGGAGCCTATGGGGATTATACTGACTGGATGAGGCTCACGAGCATAGAAAAATACGCTCAGGAGCACAAGCTTGCGGTAGTCATGCCCTCAGCCTCAAACAGCTTCTATCAGGATATGTTCAGAGGGAGCGCATATCTTACCTATCTTACTGAGGAGCTTCCCAGATATGTGCAGAAGCTGTTCCCTGTAAGCACCAGGAGGGAGGATACATTTACAGCAGGACTTTCCATGGGAGGCTACGGAGCACTCCGCCTTGCCTTTACGAAGCCCGAGCAGTACTGTGCCTGTGCAAGCCTTTCAGGAGCCATAGATATCTGCGATGTATACAGCAGATTCAAGGCAGGAGAGATGGGAGGCCCCTTCAAATGGGAGGACATCTTCGAGAGTGGATCTCCTGAGGGAACTGATGCAGACATCTTCCTTCTCATAGAAAAGCTGAAAAAGGAAGGCAGGCCCCTGCCCAGAGTATTCCAGACCTGTGGCACAGAAGATTTCATCTATGCTTCGAATGTCTCTGCCAGAGAAAAGCTGGAGAAGCTGGGAGTGGATCTGACCTATGAGGAGCATCCCGGCATACATGACTGGGATTACTGGGATACTCACATCAGGAGAGTCCTTGACTGGCTCCCGCTCAAAAATGATTCCGTAAAGGAGGAGGCTTGAGACCATGGCACATATAGACTGCAGCTTTTTTTCACAGAGCCTTAATAAAAATGCTCATGTTATAGTTTATATACCCACGACCAGCGCCGATGATTATCTTGGCGATGTAAAGACAGATTATTTTGAGAAGGATAAGCTGTTTCCCACCATGTACCTGCTTCATGGAAGCTATGGAGACTGCATGGACTGGAGCCGCTTTACCGGAGTGGAAAGATATGCTCAGGACAAGGGTATAGCTGTCATCATGCCTTCCGCTGAAAACAGCATGTATCTGGACATGAAGCATGGAGAAGCATACCTCACATATGTGACGAAGGAGCTTCCTGAGTTCATGTCAAAGATGTTCCCTCTCAGCAGGAAAAGGGAGGAGACCTACGTGGCCGGTCTCTCCATGGGAGGCTATGGCGCAGTAAGATGTGCTCTTGAGAGGCCTGAGCTCTATGGTTACTGCGCATCACTTTCAGGCGCACTGGACAGGAGCTTCCTTAAGAGCGATGAGCCTCATGCCGCAAAGATGCCCAGATCCTATACGGCAGCTGTCGGTTCTGATGAGCAGGAGGGCGTTGATCTGGCTGAGCTCCTTTCAGAGCATGTAAAGAAGGGCACGGAGCTTCCGAAGCTCTATATGGCATGCGGCACCGAGGACTTCATATTCCCCTGCAACGAATCCTTCTATAAGAAGGCTGCAGAGCTTGGCGTAGAGATACAGTATGAAAAATACCCCGGAGTACATAACTGGGACTTCTGGGACACACATATTAGGGATGTCATAAACTGGCTTCCCTGAAGGGAGTAGTCATGAAACGTTCTGAGATAAATGCCGTCATAAGGGAGTTTGAGGGCCTGCTCAAGAAGCATTGCTTCATGCTTCCGCCCTATCTGAGCTTCACGCCGGAGCAGTGGAAGGAAAAGGGACCGGAATATGATGAGATCAGGGACAATGCTCTTGGCTGGGACATAACGGATTATGGCCTTGGAGATTACTGGAAGACCGGTCTTGCCCTCATCACGCTCCGCAACGGCAACACTAATGATCCGAGATATACAAAGACCTATGCAGAGAAGATCATGTTCCTTAAGGAAGGACAGCTGTCGCCGAATCATTTTCACTGGAACAAGATGGAGGACATCATAAACAGAGGCGGCGGAAGGCTCTGCTTCAGGCTCTGGAATTCCACTGAGGACGAGGGACTTGCGGATACAGATGTGGAGGTCCACAGAGACGGACGGACCTACAAGGTGCCTGCAGGGAGTGAGATAGAGCTCATGCCCGGCGAGTCCCTGACACTGTATCCCGGGTGCTATCACGAGTTTTATGTCAAGGATGGAGAGGGCTACTGTCTCATAGGTGAGGTCTCCATGTGCAATGATGATAACACGGACAACCGCTTCTATGAGCCCATAGGCAGGTTCCCTGCCATAGAGGAGGATGAGGCTCCCTACAGGCTGCTCTGCAATGAATATGTCTGAGGGACAGGGCCTGGTGCTCTAAAAATCAGAAGCCGTATCATGGTTCAAGATACTGACTATTAATAAAAGGGAATGATCAGCATATCAGCATCGATCATTCCCTTTTTATTCCCGAGAAATCTAAAGTCTGACTTTATTTTACTCGGAAAAGTCTGCCGGGTCAATTCATAAAATGTTTCCTCATATGACGGATTTTCTGCTATAATCTATAGAAATATAATAAGGAGGACCAGACCTATGAAAAAGGATGACTGCATCTTCTGCAGGATAGCAAATGGTGATATAGGTTCAAATACAGTATACGAGGACGAGGATTTCAGGGTCATACTGGATCTCAATCCGGGCTCAAGGGGGCATATGCTCATACTTCCCAAGGAGCATGCGGACGATCTTTTTGAGCTTTCCGATGAGTACTGTGAGAAGCTCATGCTGGTGGCGAGGAAGGTGGCCCTGGCAGCAAAGGAGGCACTCGGTGCTCAGGGCATAAACCTGGTACAGAACAATGGAGAGGCAGCAGGCCAGACCGTGAAGCATTTTCATATGCATATCATCCCCAGGTATGATGGAGATGATAGGGGCATGGTCAACTGGACTCCCCATGAGTCCGATCCTGAGGCCCAGAAGCAGATAGAGGAGGCCATCAAATCCGAGCTTTCAAAAATGTGATATTGAAGGTATAATTATCTGAGACCGGGGAGTCCCGGTGCTCAACAAATGAAAGTCTGGCTTTATATATGCAGGAAAGTAGATTCAAGATCATAAGTGACAGCTGCTGCGATCTTCCCAGAGAGGATGTTGAACGGCTGGGGATAGACATAGTCCCTTTATATGTATCCTTTGACGGAGAAAAGTATGAAAGGGACTATTTTGATTTTACCTATCATGACTTTTATCAGAGGATGATAGACGAGCAGGGGACATTTCCCAAGACCTCGCTTCCGGGAGTGGAGGACTACCTGAGGGCCTGGGAGCCCTATGTGAAGGAGGGTGTGCCGGTGCTGAGCATCAGCATGACCTCCATGATGAGCGGCTCCTTCAATTCCGCCAGGAATGCGGCCTCCATCATGGCTGAGAAGTATCCCGACACTCCGGTGAGAGCGGTGGATTCTCTGGCGCTCACTCTCTATGAGGGCATGCTGGTCAGGGAGGCCTGCAGGCTTCGGGATGCGGGCATGGAGCTTGAGGCGGCTGCGGAGAAGCTGGAGAGCATCCGGAAGGATGGCAGGGCCTATTTTACCATAGGCGATCTGAGCTATCTCTCCAGAGGCGGACGCATAGGCGGGCTGGTCAAGCTTGCGGCGGTAGGCCTGGGCATCAAGCCTGTCATATTGTTTTCAAACGGCAACATAAGCCTCTGCTCCATGACCAGGAGCAGGCAGAAGTCTCTTTCTGAGCTGGCAAGACAGGCTGTCATGTTTTTCAAAAACAATGGAGAGGACCCGGGAGAGTATTATCTTGAGGTGGGCTACGGACTTCATAAGGAGGACGGAGAGGCCCTTCGGGAGCTGTTTATGGAGGCGCTGAGAGCTGCAGGGCTCAGCGCAGAGCCCGGACTCTCGCAGATAGGCACCATGGTAGGAGCCCACAACGGCCCTTATCTCATGGGCATAGCCCTGCAGAAAAGGATGAAGCTTTAACGACGCGATACCCATTGAAGGGAGGAGCCTATGACTGATCCCAAGACATCTCCGGGCCAGTTCCTTATGGAGGCATCGGAGGCCTACGACAAAAGGAAGCTCCATCAGCTGGAGCTGCAGAAGCTCAAGGATGAAAACCTCAGATTTTCCAGAGAGCTGGAAAAGCTCAGGGCTTCCATAGATAAGGAAAAAAACGGTGTCATAGACAGGCGCAGGGGAGACATTGAGGCGGAGTACGAAAAGCAGCTTCGGAGCCTGGACAACAGCATAAGGGAGCTGACCGAGAAAAGGAAGAAGGCCAGAGACCTTGGAGTAAAGAACCGTATCAAGTCTGAGACCGCAGAGCTTTATTCGGCCAACGAGGAGAGGGCGAGGGAGCTCAAGAGGACCATATCGGACTCCAAGCTTCCGGCATATTCCAGATCAAGGCTGTACTATGCGCTTTTCATGCCAAGGAGCCCCAGGGAATTTCTGGTGGCCATCCTGTGCTTTGCAGTGGTATTTATACTGCTGCCGCTCATACTCATGCTGGCCATACCGGGAGAGGGGCCGCTGGAGAGCATATTGATCTATGTGGCGGTCATAATCATATTTGGCGGCATATACATCAAGACACTGCATCGCACAAGGCTCAGGGATCCCGAGGGAGTGCAAAAGGGCAGAGAGCTGGTAAGTCAGCTCAATGAAAATGACAAACACATCCGCAGGATGAAGCGCAGCATAAAGAGGGACAAGGACGACAGGCTCTACGACCTGAGCTCCTATGATGATGAGCTCACGAAGCTTGCGGATCAGAAAAAGCAGGTGGAGGACAAGCGGACCGAGGCCCTTGCCAGCTTCGATGCTGTGACCAGGAACGTGCTGTCTGATGAGATAAATGAAAAGCACAAAGCAGAGCTTGAGAAGCTGAGCATAGATGTCAGCGACAGGAGCGGCCGCATAGCCACCATGGAGAAGGAGCTGTCAGAGGAGGACATGGCCCTTTCTCAGTATGCCCAGTTCATAGGCAGTGAAAATATGGACCATGAAAAACTTCAGACCATGCTGAACCTTATCAGGAGCGGGGAAGCCGCTACGGTTGGAGAGGCAGCTGAAAAGATAAAGAAGAGGTAATGATTATGGAAAAGCTTGTGACAGTAAAAGAGATATTCAAGGACAGGGAAAAGTACCTTGATAAGGACATAGCAGTAGGCGGATGGGTCCGTTCCGTAAGGGATTCAAGGACCTTTGGCTTCATAGTCCTCAACGACGGATCATTTTTTGAGACCCTTCAGATAGTCTATCATGATGATCTTGAGAACTTTGCGGCCATATCAAAGCTCAATGTGGGCTCTGCCATCATAGTAAGAGGAAAGCTGGTGGCTACTCCCGAGGCAAAGCAGCCCTTTGAGATCCAGGCCACGGCCATAGAGGTGGAGGGCACCTCCACTCCGGATTATCCGCTTCAGAAGAAGAGACATACTCTTGAGTATCTCAGGAGCATGCCCCATCTTCGTCCCAGGACAAATACCTTCCAGGCAGTATTCAGGGTAAGGTCAGTACTGGCCTATGCCATACACAAGTTTTTCCAGGACAGGGGATTCGTATACGTGCATACTCCCATCATCACCTCCTCGGACTGTGAGGGAGCGGGAGAGATGTTCCAGGTCACCACTCTGGACCTTGACAGGATCGCAAAGAGTGGAGAGGTGGACTACAGCAAGGACTTCTTTGACAAGCAGACCTTCATGACCGTTTCCGGTCAGCTGGATGTGGAGACCTTCTGCATGTCCTTCCGAAATGTCTATACCTTCGGTCCCACCTTCCGTGCGGAGAACTCCAACACCACGAGGCATGCGGCTGAGTTCTGGATGATCGAGCCGGAGATCGCCTTCGGTGATCTGGAGGATGTCATGGAGCTGGAGGAGGCCATGCTCAAGTACATCATATCCTATGTGCTCGAGAACCTTCCCGAGGAGATGAAGTTCTTTGACAGCTTCATAGAAAAGGGACTTCTGGACAGGCTGCACAACATCCTTGAGCATGATTTTGCAAGGATCACCTATACTGATGCGGTAGAGCTCCTCAAGGAGCACAATGATATATTTGAAAACAAGGTAGAGTGGGGCTGCGACCTTCAGACCGAGCATGAGAGATACCTTACGGAGAAGGTTTACGGAAGGCCCGTATTCGTTACGGACTATCCCAAGGACATAAAGGCCTTCTACATGAAGCTGAATGCAGACGGCAGGACCGTGGCTGCAGTCGACTGTCTCGTGCCCGGAGTCGGAGAGATCATGGGCGGTTCTCAGAGAGAGGACGACTATGACAAGCTTCTTGAGCGCATAAATGAGATGGGACTGGACCCTGAGGCCTATGGCTTCTACCTTGATCTGAGAAAGTATGGCACCGTAAGGCACTCAGGCTTCGGACTGGGCTTTGAGAGAGCTGTCATGTACCTCACTGGCATGCAGAACATCAGGGACGTGCTTCCTTTCCCCAGGACCGTAGGAAACTGTGAGCTTTGATCCTTATATTTGAGCAGAAGACAGGGATATGAGATTCATACATTTGAGTGATCTCAGGCTGGGCTACAATGCGGAGAGCGGACGCAGATGGGAGCAGGACCGCAGCTCAGAGATCTTCGGTACGCTGAAAAACATCATAAAGAAGGCTGAGGAGATATCCTGTGAGCTGCTCATCATCTCAGGAGAGCTGTTTTCTCATCAGCCGGTCACTACGGAGCTGGAAAATGTCAACAGACTGTTCCTGTCCATACCGGGCACTGAGGTGGTCATAGTCTCAGGGCGCAGTGACATGATCAGGAAAAACAGTCCGGTCCTCAGCTTCCGCTGGGCTCCAAATGTACATTATGAGATCTGTGACGGTCCTGTAAAGCTCAGGCTACCCAGGCTGGGTGCCGTGGTCTACGGTATATCCGTCTATGAGCATTCGGGACAGGGGACCGGGGAGCTGGCCAGATTCATAAGCGAGGACAGGGATGAGGAGCTGCTCATAGGGATAGCTGCCATCTGGGAGCCCTCGGAGGAAAAGGCCAGAGAAGCATTTTCCGGACTGGGACTTTCCTATGTGGCCCTTGGGGGCAGGGAAAGCCACAAGGAGCTCTCGGACATGCTGGTGTATCCGGGAGGGCCTGAGCCTGCCTCCATGAGTGACGGCGGTCCTCATGGCATATATATCGGGGACGTGTCGGGAGCCAGCGGAAGGGTAGTGAAGCTCAGCTTTGAGCCCATGGCCTCCGTGACCTACATGCCGCTTGCCATCAATATAAACAAGGCTACGGGAGCCGGGGAGCTCTGTGCTCTCATACGCTCGGAGATCGAGCGAAGGGGCAGGAACAATATATACCGACTCAGGCTTTTCGGCGGAAAGGATCCGGAGGTCAGCTTTGACCTGTCGGAGATCACGGATACCTACCGTATAGCAGAGGTCATAGATGAGACTGAGCCCCAGTATGATTTCAACGCTCTCTATGATGAGCATCCGTATGATCTGCTGGGGTACTATATAAACCGTATAAGGCGGGATAAAAGAGAGCTTACGGAGCTTGACAGGAAGGCCATGTACTATGGCATAGATGCTCTCCTTCGTACCTCCGGAAAAGATGGAGGAAAAGAACGTTGATCATAGACCATATACATATAGACGGCTTTGGAAAGCTGAGAGATCTTGATGCAGAGCTTTCCGGAGGCATCAATATCATATACGGAAGGAATGAGGCAGGAAAGTCCACGCTTCATGCCTTTCTTATGGCCATGCTTTTCGGCCTTTCAAGGTCCCATCAGAGGCCCGGAGAGGAGCCTGCCTACGAGCGGTATCGCAGCTGGGACGATCCGGACCACTATGGCGGAGAGCTTCGATTTACCTTTGAAGACAGGAGCTACAGGCTCAGGAGGGATTTTACAAGGGGCCCTCAGGACATACATATATTCGATGCGGAAGGGAAGGAGCTTCCAGATCCGGAGGCTCTGCTTTCTTCCGCTCTTTTGTCAATGACGGAGGCTGCCTACAGGAGCACCGCCAGCATAGGGCAGCTCAAGGCGGCAGCAGGCAGGGATATGCAGAGGGAGCTCCGCCGATGCATAGAGAACCTCAACACCACAGGCAGTCTGGAATTGAGCTCCGATGCTGCGGTGGCCCTCATTGAACAGGAAAGGAAGAAAAAGGAAGAGCTTTATGATGCAGAGGCGGTAAAGAGCTACGCCTCAGTCATGGGCAGGATCAAAAACATAGAGACAGAGCTTTCAGCCCCGGAAAATGAAAACCTGCTCAAGCAGTATCAGGATCTGAAGGATGGGGTAAGCTCCGAGCTGGCAGAGCAGGAGGAGAAGCTTTCGGAGGCCAGGGCCAGAAGGGACAGTGCAGCCTCAGTGCTTTCCGAAAACGGATTTGCAGACAGGCATGCCATAGATGCCCTGGAGGACGACCTCAGGAGGCGTCATGACAGCTGGCTGGTAAAAAAGAAAAAGGCCAGGAGCCGTCTCCTGCCCGGGGGAGCTGCGGCGGCATTCCTGACGGCGGCCCTTCTGGTTGCCAATACGGTGCTGACCTTTGGGCCTGCGGCAGGATATGTGCCCTATATATCGGCCGGCGGGGCCCTGTGCCTTGTGATAGTGGCATCAGTACTCCTTTTTATCAGGCACAGAAGGAGGAAGGACCTTGAGGCCTGCGCCTCTGAGCTTTCTCTCGCCATAGAGAAGCAGCTGGGGACTCCGGACATCACAGACAGTACACTGGATGACCTCCATGAGCGTATGGAGGGCTTCAGACGTACATATGAGGCTAAAGTTGCTGCTACGGAAGAAGAAAAACAGATATCCGACAAGATCATCGAACTCAGCCGAAAGCAATTTGGATATCAGGAGGATATCAGTCGCCAGCAGGATATAAACAGGACGGTAGAGGAAAAACTGCTGCTCCTCAATTCCCTCAGGAATAAGGCCATGGAGCTTAAGCTTGTCATAGCCGAAAACAGCAGGGTAAAGATGGATATGGATGCCCTGAGCATGGCAGCAGAAAACATAGCCGAGCTCAGCCGTGAGGTGAAGGGCTCCATAGGCGCATACATAAACAAGGCAGCAGGTGAGATACTGACCAAGGTGACCGGAGGGGCGTATTCCAGGCTCGATGTGTCTGACAGCATGGACATACATGTCAACACCAGGGAAAGGAGCATTCCTCTCTCAAAGCTCAGCATGGGTACCATGGACCAGGTATATCTGGCTGTAAGGCTTGCAGCGCTCAGACTCATGGAGGGAGACAGGCCTGGCAGCCTGCCGGTGCTTTTTGATGACAGCTTCACTCTCTATGATGACGAGAGGCTGAAGGCTGCCATGACCTTCATAGCCACCTGCTACGAGGGTCAGCTCATCATATTTACCTGCCAGCACAGGGAAAAGGCCATACTGAACGAGCTTTCAGTGGGCCACAGCTATATAAGATTATGATATATCGCAGTGTAGAAGTACAGGACCATTCGGGAGAAAGTCCTGTACTTTTTCGCGTTGATTCGCTATAATAAGGTACAAAGTAAAATGCACAAAAAACATAAGACCACTTATGTCTTTTTGTTCACATTACATAAAGCTTATGGTATAATGGTTTCAACAATTTCTCTGATGGTGAGGTGGTAGCGTGATTAAAAAAGAGATGATCGCCATGCTTTTAGCTGGCGGACAAGGCAGCAGGCTCGGTGTCCTTACGAAAAACGTGGCTAAGCCTGCAGTAGCTTTTGGAGGAAAGTACAGCATCATCGATTTTCCTTTATCCAACTGCATCAATTCAGGCGTTGATACGGTGGGCATACTTACACAGTATCAGCCATTGCGTCTGAATGCGCATATAGGTATAGGTATCCCCTGGGATCTGGACCGCAACTACGGAGGAGTAGCCCTTCTGCCTCCTCACGAGACCAGCCTTGGATCCGACTGGTATTCAGGTACGGCAAACGCCATCTATCAGAACCTGGAGTACATGGAGAGCTATAACCCCGATTATGTGCTCATCCTTTCCGGAGACCATATCTATAAGATGGACTATGAGGTCATGCTCGACTATCACAAGGCTCAGAATGCGGACCTTACCATAGCTACCATGCCGGTGCCCTGGGAAGAGGCAAGCAGGTTCGGCCTGGCCGTGACCGATGAGACCGGCAGGATAGTGGAGTTTGAGGAAAAGCCCAAGAACCCCAGCTCAAACCTGGCGTCCATGGGCATCTACATATTCAGCTGGCCCGTTCTCAGAGAGGCCCTCATAAAGCTGAAAAATGAACCCGGCTGTGACTTCGGCAAGCATGTCATCCCCTATATAAAGGAGCAGGGCAGCCGTATATTTGCCTACGAGTTCAATGAGTACTGGAAGGATGTAGGAACTCTGGGCTCCTACTGGCAGGCAAACATGGAGCTGGTCGATATCATACCGGAGTTCAACCTCTACGAGGAATACTGGAAGATATATACCAAGAGCGACAACGTAAAGCCCCAGTATCTGGGCTCCGAGGCTGAGGTGACCAGATCCCTCATATCCGAGGGCTGTGAGATACTCGGCAAGGTCGAGAACTCCGTGCTCGGTGCAGGCGTGGTAGTATCCAAGGGCGCGGTGGTAAAGGACTCCATCATCATGTCCGATGTGGTCATAGGTGAGGGTACCGTGCTTGACAAGTGTATAGTAGCAGAGCAGACGGTCATAGGCAGGGACTGTGAGCTTGGCGTAGGTGAGTACGCAGAGTCCACCCTGGATCCCAAGGTATATCAGTTCGACCTTGTGACCATAGCTGATCGTTCCGTCATACCTGACGGAGTAAAGATAGGTAAAAATACAGCCATCAAGGGCGTCACCACACCGGAGGATTATCCTGCGGGAGCACTGCCCAGCGGCGGATATATCATAAAGGAAGGTGAAGAGCTATGAGAGCTGTCGGTGTGATATTGGCGGGCGGTAATTCCAAAAGGATGAAGGAGCTGAGCAACAAGCGTGCTATAGCGGCTATGCCCGTGGCCGGAGCCTTCAGGAGCATTGACTTCAGCCTCAGCAACATGACAAATTCAAGGATCCAGACTGTGGCTGTACTTACTCAGTACAACTCAAGGTCCCTGAACCTTCACCTCAATTCTTCAAAATGGTGGGACTTCGGACGTAAGCAGGGTGGACTTTTCGTGTTCAACCCTACCATCACGGCGGAGTCCAGCGACTGGTACAGGGGCACCGCAGATGCACTGTATCAGAACCTTACCTTCCTCAAGAACAGCCATGAGCCCTATGTGGTCATAGCCTCCGGCGACGGCATCTACAAGCTGGACTACAACAAGGTCCTGGAATATCATATCGAGAAGAAGGCCGATATAACCGTAGTATGCAAGAAGGTAGAGGAAGGCGAGGACGTGACCCGCTTCGGCTGTGTCAAGGTCAGTGACGAGGGCCGCATAGTGGACTTTGAGGAGAAGCCCATGGTATCTGATGCAAATACCATCAGCTGCGGCATATATGTCATAAGGAGACGTCATCTCATCGAGCTTCTGGAGAAGTGCAACGATGAGGACAGATATGACTTCGTGCAGGACATCCTGGTTAGATATAAGAACATGAAGCGTATCTACGCCTACATGATGGACGGCTACTGGTCAAACATAGCCAGTGTCGATGCCTACTACAGGACGAACATGGATTTCCTCAAGTCAGATGTCAGGGAATACTTCAAACAGGATCCTCAGATATACACCAAGGTGGATGATCTTCCTCCTGCAAAGTACAATCCCGGATCAAATGTAAGGAATTCCCTTGTGGCCAGCGGCTGCATACTTAACGGCACAGTCGAGAATTCACTCCTTTTCAAGGATGTATATGTAGGAAATAACTGTGTGATCAAAAACTCCATAGTCCTCAACAATGTCTATATAGGGGACAATACGGTACTTGAAAATTGCATAGTTGAATCCAGAGACGTCATTCGTGCAAACTCTACCTATATCGGTACTCCCGAGGATATAAAGATAGTAGTGGAGAAGAATGACAGATACGCTATCTAAGGTATCTTATACCTTTTGAGGCAGTATTTCGGAGGGTATTATTATGCAGATAACAGATGTCAGAGTCAGAAAGATCGACAAGGAAGGCAGATTGAAGGGCATGGCATCCGTTACGTTTGACGACCTCTTTGTAGTACATGACATAAAAATCGTTGACGGAGATCATGGACTGTTCATAGCGATGCCCAGCCGCCGCTCCAAGGAAGGCGGCTACAGAGATATAGCTCATCCCATAAACCCTGAGATGAGGCAGATGCTTCAGGACCTCATACTCGAGGAGTACGGAAAGCTGGATGAGGAGGGCACGGGTCCGTAAGGATCCTGTCATCATCGGATACTAAAAGGGCCCGGAGAGTCGGCTTGAAGCCGATCATCCGGGCCCTTATCAGGCTTACAGTATGTGCTTGTCCTTGAGCATGACGTCGTGGGCTCCGCCCTCTACGATACTTGTGGAGGATACCAGTGTCAGCTTGGCATTCTTCTGAAGCTCCTCTATGGTGAGGCAGCCGCAGTTGCACATGGTGGATCTTACCTTGCTGAGTGTCAGGGCTACATTGTCCTTGAGACTTCCGGCATAAGGTACCAGTGAGTCAACGCCTTCCTCGAAGCTCAGGCTGTTCTTGCCTCCCAGGTCATATCTCTGCCAGTTGCGGGCTCTTGCGCTGCCCTCACCCCAGTACTCCTTCATGTAGCTTCCATTTACATTTACCCTCTTTGTAGGGCTCTCGTCAAAGCGTGCAAAATATCTTCCAAGCATGACGAAGTCTGCGCCCATGGCCAGTGCAAGAGTGATATGGTAGTCATGGACTATGCCGCCGTCTGAGCAGATGGGGATATATATGCCGGTCTCCTCAAAATACTCATCTCTGGCCTTGGAGACCTCTATGAGTGCAGTGGCCTGTCCGCGGCCTATACCCTTGGTCTCACGGGTGATGCAGATGGCTCCTCCGCCTACGCCGACCTTGATGAAGTCAGCTCCTGCATCTGCCAGGAACCTGAAGCCGTCCCTGTCTACTACGTTTCCGGCACCTACCTTGACCGTATCTCCATATTCGGATCTGATATATTCGATGACTCTCTTCTGCCACTCGGTATATCCGTCAGAGCTGTCTATACAGAGCACATCGGCACCGGCCTTTACAAGGGCGGGCACCCTCTCCATATGATCTCTGGTGTTTATGCCGGCGCCTACCATGAAGCGCTTGTTTGCATCTATGAGCTCGTCCTCATTTTCCTTATGGGAATCGTAGTCCTTGCGGAATACCATGGACAGCAGGTGCTGATCCTTGTCTATGATGGGAAGGGAGTTGAGCTTATGATCCCAGATGATATCGTTTGCTGTCTTGAGGGTGGTGTTTTCGTCTCCGTAGATCACATCCTCGAACTTGGTCATGAAGTCGCAGACCTTCTCTGAGGGATCCATGCGGCTGACCCTGTAATCTCTGCTGGTCACTATGCCTATGAGCTTTCCGTGAGCGCTGCCGTCGTCGGTAACAGCCATGGTGGAGTGGCCTGTCCTGCTCTTGAGCTCGAGCACGTCTGCCAGGGTATCATCGGGACGGAGGTTTGAATCGCTGACTACGAAGCCGGCGCGGTAGGCCTTGACTCTGGCCACCATCTCAGCCTCGGATTCGATGGACTGAGATCCGTAGATAAATGAAAGTCCGCCTTCCTTTGCAAGAGCTATGGCCAGCTTGTCGTCAGAAACTGACTGCATGATGGCGGAGGTCATGGGGATGTTGAGCGTGATCGCCGGCTTTTCGCCCTTTTTGAACTTTACCAGAGGGGTGCGAAGGCTTACGTTTGACGGTATGCATTCTGCCGAGGTGTAGCCGGGGATCAGCAGATATTCACCGAAGGTACGTGAGGGTTCATTGATGTAGATGGCCATTTTTTACTCCTTATCGATGAAAGAATGTTAAAAAGAAAAATGTGTATTTTCGATATACTAACGCAGCTTTGGAAAAAAGGCAAGGACAAAATCAAAAAGCTTTTCAAAAATCAAAAGGCCTTCCGGAAAATGCCGCCCATCTTCCGAAAAGCCTGATCCCATCCTATAATAGCAGGACTCCGTTGCCTGCGCCTATACGGTCTGCGCCTGCTTCTATGAGTTCCTCCGCAGCCTCCCTGGTACGGATACCGCCGCTGGCCTTGACAAGGGCCCTGTCGCCGACAGTCTCCTTCATGAGTCTTACATCATGTACCGTGGCTCCTCCCGTGGAAAGGCCCGTGGAGGTCTTTACGAAGGCTGCCCCTGCTTCCACCGACAGTCTGCATGCCAGCACCTTTTCCTCGTCGGTCAGCAGGCAGGTCTCGATGATGACCTTTACTATGGCGGGCCTTGAGGCCTCCACGACGGCTTTTATGTCATCCCTTACCTTATCCCGATCGCCCTCCTTCAGGGCTCCTATGTTTATGACCATGTCTATCTCATCGGCTCCGTCCTCCACGGCCTTCCTGGCTTCAAAGGCCTTTGACTCGGCAGACATGGCTCCGAGAGGGAAGCCTACAACGGTGCAGGTCAGGACGTCACTCCCATTAAGCTCCTCATGAACCAGAGCCGTATGGCAGGAGTTCACGCAGACCGACCGAAAGCCGTATCTCCTGGCCTCCTCGCAGTATCTTCTGATGGTGTCAGTGGTGGCGTCTGCCTTAAGCATGGTATGGTCGATGTATGATGCTATGTCTTTCATATCGCTGCCTTCCTTTCTGTGACTTCTGCTTATGCTTACATTATATGTATGCCAGGGGACGGAGTCAATTTGGACCTGATGGACGCCTTTCATATATTTCATGAATATATCTCCGAAAAAATATCGTTGCAGAGTGGAGCAGGACATTTTATTATATTAGACATGGACAGGTTTCTGAATGAAGTACTGAAAAATATAAGGAAGTATGAGCTCATACACAGGGGACAGCAGGTGGTAGTCGGTTTTTCCGGAGGAGCTGATTCCGTATGCCTCCTTCATGCGCTTCATGAGCTCAGGGCCATTCTGGGCATATCGGAGCTCAGGGCAGTGCATGTCAATCACTGCCTCAGAGGAGATGAGGCCCTGAGGGACGAGACATTTTCACGGGACTTCTGCAGGGAGCATGACATAGAGTTCAGGGCAGTGCAGGTGGACGTGAAGGGACTGGCGGCTTCTGAGGGCTCGAGCATAGAGGAGGCCGGGAGGAAGCTGAGGTATGAGGCCCTCCGGCGGGAGCTGATCCTTGGAGGTGTCATAGCCACGGCCCATCATGCCGATGACAGCGCAGAGACCATACTGCTCAACCTTGCCAGGGGCACGGGCTTTAAGGGTGCTGCAGGCATCAGGCCCAAAAGGGACGATGTCATAAGGCCGCTCATCTTCTGCTCAAAGTCAGACATACTTTCATATGTGGAGAGCCGGGGACTCAGCTATGTCACGGATTCCACAAATCTCTCCAATGACTATACGCGCAATGCCATCAGGAACATGATACTTCCTCTTTTCCGTGAGCATGTGAACCTGAGGACGGAAAAGCATATACTTGATTTTGGCATATACTGTGACGAGGCGGACGCATACTTTACCGCAGCTGCCGAGGCCTTCCTTGATGAGGAGGCCGAGCTTTCACGGGGCGTCATGGCCATAAGGAAGAAGTCTGTCAAAGAAAAGGCACAAATCGTAAGAAGGTATGTTATAATTGAGGCACTTCGCAGACTGGGAGTACCGCTAAAGGATATGACCAGGCTCCATTTTGAGTCCGTGGATGCGGCATTTTTTGCCGGGAACGGATATCATGTGGACCTCCCGGGAGGGGTTTGCGTTAAAAATGATCACAGGGAGACCTGCATTTATTTAAGGGAGGACTGAAATGTCGTACAAAATCGAGACGCTCATATCTGAGGAAGAACTGAAAAAAGGCATACTTAGGGTAGCGGATGAGATCAACAGAGACTACAAGGGCAGATCCGTACATCTGATCTGCATCATCAAGGGTGGAGTATTCTTCATGACCGAGCTCTCCAAGCATCTGAACATGGATGTGACCATGGACTTCATGTCAGTCTCCAGCTATGGATCAGGCACGGTCTCCTCAGGCATAGTAAAGATCATAAAGGATCTGGACGATCCCATCGAGGGCAGGGATGTCATCATAGTAGAGGACATCATAGACACAGGCAATACCATGAAGTATCTGATGCAGCTCCTCGAGGACCGCAAGCCCAACTCAGTCAAGCTCTGTGCCATGCTTGACAAGCCCAGCCGCAGGGTCAACGATATCAAGCCTGATTACCTGGCCTTTACGGTGGAGGACGTATTTGTGGTAGGCTATGGCCTGGATTATGACCAGAAATACAGAAATCTCAATTATATAGGAGCAGTGGTGTTTGATGAATGATAGGAAACAGCGCGGCGTAAGGATGCCCAGCTTCCTGCTCATACTTCTGGCGGGAGTCATCATCCTTTCGCTCGTGCCCTTCAGGGTCTTTTCTGAAAGACTGACGGCAGAGGGCCTCAGGAGCGTACTGGATGCTCCTGAGCAGATATATGAGGTGACTCTCGAGCTCAACGGACAGAGTCAGGCTGCAGACGTGGTGCTGGAGCTTCAGGACGGCAGGTCCGTAAAGGCCACAGTGGCAGATTCCTCCGAGATCATAGCGGAGCTGGATGAAAAGGGAGTTGACTATACCATTAGCGGTATAGCCGAAAGCTCCTTCATAGACGATCTGCCCACGCTGGTCTCGATCATACTGGCATTTTTCCTTTTCTTCATGCTCATGGGAGCAAGAGGAGGAGCCGGAGGCATGAACCAGCGCCTTGCAAATTTTGGCAAGAGCAGGGCCAGACTGTCCTCGGATGTAAATGTCAAGTTTTCTGACGTGGCTGGCATGGAGGAGGAAAAGAAGGAGCTTCGGGAGGTGGTCGAGTTCCTCAGACACCCCCTCAAGTTTAGCACCATGGGCGCCAGGATACCCAAGGGCATCATACTTGTAGGCTCCCCGGGTACCGGCAAGACTCTGCTTGCCAAGGCAGTGGCCGGTGAAGCGGGAGTTCCCTTCTACAGCATTTCCGGCTCTGATTTCGTGGAGATGTATGTGGGCGTAGGTGCCGCCAGGGTGAGAGACCTGTTTGAGGAAGCCAAAAGATCAAGTCCCTGTATAGTATTCATAGACGAGATAGATGCGGTAGCGAGGAGACGAGGCACGGGACTCGGAGGCTCTCACGATGAAAGGGAGCAGACCCTCAACCAGCTCCTGGTGGAGATGGATGGCTTTGCCCAGAACCAGGGCATCATAGTCATGGCTGCCACCAACAGGGTGGACATACTCGACCCTGCCATCATGAGGCCCGGGCGTTTTGACCGCAAGGTAGCTGTCAGCAAGCCCGATGTCAAGGCCAGGAAGCAGATACTTGAGCTCCATTGCCGCAACAAGAGGCTCGATGATGACGTGGATCTTGACAGGCTGGCCAGGACCACTGCAGGCTCCACGGGAGCGGATCTGGAAAATATCCTCAATGAGGCTGCCATAGAGGCTGCCATAGAGGGCAGGGATGCCATAAGCAGGATGGATATCGAGGAGGCCTTCATAAAGACCGGCATAGGCACTGAGAAGAAGTCCAGGGTCATCACCGAGAGGGACAAGCGCATAACCGCATATCATGAGTCGGGACATGCCATACTCTTCCATGAGCTGGAGGACGTGGGCCCAGTACATATGATAAGCATCATCCCCACCGGGGAGGGGGCTGCGGGCTATACCATGCCTGTGCCTGAAAAGGATGACATGCATGTGACCAGGACCCAGCTCATGCACATGATGATGGCGGCCATGGGCGGAAGGATAGCCGAGGAGCTCGTGCTTTCGGACATAACCACAGGCGCCTCTCAGGACATAAAGCAGGTGACTAAGATAGCCAGGGCCATGGTCATGCAGTACGGCATGAGTGACAAGGTAGGCATGATCAACTATGATGAAAATGGAGATGATGTCTTCCTCGGCTATGACATAGCCCACAACAAGACCTACAGCGACAGGATGCTCAGCGACATAGATGAGGAGGTAAGGCGTCTGGTGGACCAGTGCTATCAGGAGGCCAGGGCCATCATCGAAAAGCACAGGGACGTGCTTGATAAGAGCTGTGAGCTCCTGATGGAAAAGGAAAAGATCACGGGAGAGGAATTTGATGCCCTGTTCCCGGCCAGTGAGGCCTGAAGGCCTTTATATATGGGGCTTTTGCATAGAGCTGCGCAGTTTGTGTGAAATGCATAATGGATAAAATGGGTGGTTTTTAAATTCTGTTAAGTTTGTAAGATGACAGAAAAAATGGTCTTTGCTATTATAATAGACGTAACCCCCAATACATTATATAGTTTTGCTACACCCCATAAGAAAAACGAAATACCTTCTCCTGAAAGCACCGACTACCCCGTCGGTGCTTTCTACTTTTATGCCTTTATGGTATAATATCAGCATGGAAGACGGCAGTATAAATAAAAATGCATTATTTTCAGATGGCACTGAAAACTATGTCATCCCGCCTGAGTGTGACGAGGGAGATACGGTCCGCATAAGGTTCCGCACGCTTCGGGATGATGTGGACGGGGTCCTTTTCATAACCGTAAGTGATGAGGAGGATACTGAGACTGCCATGCATAAGGCTGATCAGGACGAGCTTTTTGATTATTATGAGACATCCATCAAGGTCGGAAAGGAGCCTGTACAGTATTATTTTGAAGTTTTCAAAAATGAAGAAAAATGTCTTTATACCAGGCTCGGAGCAGGCGGAGCCATAGGAAGCAGATTTTATTTCCGGCTCGTGCCGGGCTTTCATGTGCCCCGATGGTCAAAGGGCTGTGTCATGTACCAGATCTTTGTGGACAGATTCTTCAACGGCTCCAGGGACAATGACGTAAAAAACGGAGAGTATCGGTATCTGGACGAACAGTCGGAGGATGTGAAGGACTGGAGCTCTCCCATAGAGCCACTGGATGTTGGCCGCTTTTATGGCGGCGATCTGGTGGGTGTAAAGGAAAAGCTCCCTTATCTTAAGGAGCTTGGGGTAGAAGCCATATATCTCAATCCGGTGTTCGTAAGTCCTTCAAATCATAAATATGACTGTCAGGACTATGAGCATGTGGATCCCCACTATACGGTCATAAAAAAGGACGGAGACTATGCGGTAAGGACGGCTGATCCGGACAACCTTGAGGCCTCCGATGCGTATTTTGCCGAGTTTATAAAATGCTGCCATAAGGAAGGCATCAGGGTCATAGTTGACGGAGTCTTTAACCACTGTGGGTCCTTCAACAGGATGATGGACACGGAAGGCATATATAAGGAGCCCCCCGGATATGCGCAGGGAGCCTTTCACCGCAGGGACAGCCTATATCACGCTCACTTCAGGATTG
>CALWHG010000018.1 GCA_944380315.1 uncultured Lachnospiraceae bacterium | reverse complement strand
GATGATGTCAGTGGCCGAGCTCATGAAGGAGCTCTGGGACTGAGAGTCTCAGTCATACATCCTTATGCATTCCTCCACAAGGTCAAAGAAGCGGGCCGTGTCTATGGCCATGCCCACTTTGGCATTTGCCCTGACCCTTCCCTTCATGACACCTACCTCATCGCATACGGTACGTCCGTAGCAGGGGCCTTCATTTGTATCTATGACCACATGCATGTCATGAAGCTCGATGCAGCCGGGATCCACCAGGTAGCCTATGCAGGTGGCATCGTGTATGGGGCCGGCAGCAAGACCGTTGACCTCATACTGGGTCTTGAGGGTAAAGTTCATGACATCGGCAAAGAGCCGGCCTGCCTTGTTCCCGACTGACTGCATGCGATCTATGATATCGGGAGTGCATACGGTCTGGTTCGTAAGATCCAGTCCCATCATGACTATTGGTACTCCGGAGCTGAACACCACTCTGGCTGCTTCAGGATCAGCATAAAGATTGAATTCTGCCGAGGGAGTGCTGTTGCCGGCACCCACGGCACCTCCCATAAGTACTATCTCTCTGATCTTGGGCAGTATGGCAGGCTCCATGCGCATGGCTACTGCTATGTTGCTTAAGGGGCCTACGGGCACCAGAGTGATGTCTCCGTCGCTCTGCATGAGAGTGTCGATGATGAATCTTACCGCATGCTCAGGCTGAGCCTTGAGGTGCAGAGGCCCAAATACGGGACCATCGAGTCCGCTCTCTCCATGGACGTCCGCAGCCACTATCTGCTCACGCATGATGGGCCGTTTCATGCCGGCATATACAGGCGCTTCTATGCCAAGGAGCTGGCATACATTGAGCGCATTTACGATATTTTTCTTAAGGGTCTGATTGCCTGCCACCACGGTGATGCCAAGCAGCTCTATGGCCGGGTGTCTCGCCGCCATGAGCATGGCTATGGCGTCATCATGTCCGGGATCGCAGTCAAGTATGATCTTTCTTTTTTCCATGATTACCTCCTCCGTCAATGCATTTAAGCATCATAGCTAACAGTGATGATTGAATTATAAGTGAGCCGGGCTTATACTTTATATGAGATATCTCACAAAATATGAAAATGTTTCTGCCCATGGATCTGAGCTCAGAAAAGGAGGTCTGATGAAGAGGGTAAGGGATGAGAGCCTTAGACAGGAGCTTATGGAGAGCTCGGCATATCTGGATCAGTTTTCCTTTGATGTAGGGTCTGATGCAGAGCTTTTTATGGTACCTGCAGGGGAGTATATAATCAAAGAGGGAGTAAGGCCGGAGTACCTGTTTTATCTATGCAGGGGCAGGGCCAGACTGTTCATGACTCTTTCAAACGGAGATGTGGCCCTTATAGATTTCTTTTCCGCGCCCTGCTTCATAGGAGAGATGGAGCTCATAAGCGATGACCGGGAGGTAAGAGCTGTACAGGCCATAGAGGACAGCTACCTGCTGGCACTGCCGCTGAGACGCTACAGAGACAGGCTCCTCAATGATGCCTGCTTTCTCCGGAGTCTGTGCAGGCTGCTGGGGGTCAAAAACTACCGCAATACGGTGACCTTCATCAGAAATCAGACCTTTCCACTCATCAACCGGCTGGCTGCCTTCATACTCATGACAGAGGATCAGGGAGTCATCAGGAAGGAGTATGCCCAGGTGGCAGAGTATTTTGGAGTTTCCTACAGGCATCTGCTCTATGTATTTGCAGAGCTGGTGGAGAGAGGGTATCTTCGGAAGGAAAAAAAGAGCTATGTCATCCTTGATCGGGCTGCGCTCGAAGAGCTGTCCAGGGATGTGGAGGTAAGGTAGCAGAAGCAGTAAAAAGGAGGAAAGCATGAAGACTGCCATAAATGATGTAAAGATCTTTGATGGAACAAAGACCCTTGAGGGAAGATGGTCCGTATTGTTTGACGAGATGGGCATACTTGAGGTGGGGGAAGGTCATTATACCGCCGAACTTGTGATAGACGGAAAGGGAAGGACGCTTACTCCCGGATTGATCGATGGGCATGTGCATATGGGAGCATCCTTATCCATGTCACCCAACAGGGACGAAGGAGATAAGATAAAATGCGGCGCCATCATAGCCGATCAGGCTAGGACGGCCTGGAGATACGGCATCACGACACTGTGCAACTGCGGCACGGCCTCAGATGCGGACATATATGTGAGCGAGCTCATAAGAGAAGGCATCATAGAAGGTCCTACCATCATAGCCTGCGGCAGGGTGCTGAGCATAACCGGAGGACATGGATGGTCCATGAGCGTAGCCTGCGACAGCGAGTTTGAGACCCTTAAGGCTGCGAGAGAGCAGATCAGGCTCAACGCTGACTTTGTAAAGCTTATGGCCACTGGAGGCATGGGTACGAAAAACTCCATACCAAACGTGCCTCAGCTTACGGAAGGTCAGATGAGAGCTGCTTCAGAGGCTGCAAACGAGGTGGGAAAATTCACCCGTGCTCATGCTACCGGACTTGAGGGGGCAAAACGTGCCATAAGAGCAGGAGTAAGGATCATAGATCATGTGCAGATGGATGAGGAGACCGCTGAGATGATGGAGGAGGCAGGAGCCTATTATTGCCCTACCATAGTGACCAGATACAACATACTGCATACTGAGGATCCCCGCTACCAGTACATGAGACAGAAGGCGGATCCCGGTGATCTGGACAGGAAAAAGAAGGCTCTCATGCTATGTCGTGAGCATGGCATACCTGTCATAGCAGGCACGGATGCAGGCCCCAGCGATATGGTGCTCATAGGACCAAGCCTGTGGACAGAGCTTAAGATATATCAGGAGTTTGGACTGTCCTCAGAGGAGGCCTTAAGGGCCGCCACCTATGATGCGGCAAGAGCCCTTCGCATAGATGATGTGACAGGATCCATAGCTGCAGGCAAGAGAGCTGACCTTGCCCTGTTTGAGGGTGATCCCACAGAGGATGTGGAGAGAGTGGATACCCTGGCCATGACCTTCCAGGGCGGAGTGCTTCAGTATAAGGTGTGATGGGGTAGAAGTGCCTTACATATACAAAAAGATCCTGACGCTATCGCGCCGGGATCTTTGCTTTTCAGTGGACCTGAGGGGAGTCGAACCCCTGTCCGAAAACCAATTCCTCGTACTTCTACTATCATAGTCTGCCGGAATTATTTCGCTTCCCTGCTGTGTGACAGACACCGCTACAGGGGAGCTGAGCTTCATGCTACGGCCATATGCTCAAAGCTTTGCATATGTCGTTTCCTGTCAGGTCGATGCCTCGGTCTTAAAGGACAGGTACTCTAAGGGAGACAAAGCTGCACTCAGGCAGCAAGTGCTAAATCGTAATCTTCAGCGTTTATATTTAGGTTTGGGATTTGACGCATCGCCCTGCGGATAGCTTCTCCGACTGCATGATCCCCGTCGAAACCGGTACAAGCCCATGTGCCGAAGCAGTTGCTTCTTAAAGCATCTGCATTATAGCAAAGTTTCGACCTCAAATCAATTAACAGCATATAAACATTTTATGACATTGACATTAAAAACAGAGGTCCGGGCGCTGCGGCACCGGACCCTGTGATGGCTGAAGTCTTATATCAGGAAACAAATGCTGCCAGCTTCTTTGCCAGCACCTTTATGTCCCTGGAGCCTGTGTTGACACAGAGATCGTAGTTGATCCTGTCTCCCCAGGTGTTGTCAGTGTAGAACTGATAGTAGCGGGCCCTCTTTTTGTCTACAGAGTTGATCTTCTGCTTCAGCTCCTTATCAGACATGCCCTTTGCATCGTCGCCTCTTTCACGGCAGCGCTTCATCTTGGACTCCATGTCGGCATAAACGAATATCCTGTAGGGATCCATGTCTCTCAGTACATAGTCGCCGCAGCGGCCGACTATGATGCAGTCTGACTTTTCAGCCAGCTCCTTTATGATCTCGCTCTCGTGGTTGTAGATGGAAAGCTGCTGCTCAACGGCGCTGTTCTGGCCTATGCCGAAGGTGTGAGCCGTGGTGATGGGAAGCAGCGGCATGGGTATCCTTTCCTCTGCCTGACGCACATATTCGAGAGCAAAGCCAGTACGCTCTATAAGCTCCGTCACGATCTCCTGATCATAATAGGCTATCTTGAGCTCTTCAGCGAGACGTCTGCCAAGCTCCCTTCCTCCGCTGCCGAATTCACGGCTGATAGTTATGATCCTGTTCATACCAATGCTCCTTTCATGGATGAAGCAGCAGATCGGTGACCTGTCACTTCGAATGTGAATCATTGACTTGATTATACCATGATTTTCAGATTTTTGTTATAATATGCTCATCAAACAGATAGAGGTGTATCATGGCTTTCATAAGTGCATTTGATGTCATAGGGCCCAACATGATAGGACCCTCCAGCTCGCATACGGCAGGGGCCTGCTCCATAGCCCTGCTGGCCAGGAAGATGATGCCTGAGCCCATAGAGAGCGTCAGCTTCACGCTTTACGGCTCCTTTGCAAAGACAGGCAGGGGACATGGAACTGACAGGGCGCTGCTTGGAGGTATCATGGGCTTTGAGACCGATGACCGAAGGATACCGGATTCCTATGCCATAGCGGACAGGGACGGGCTCAGCTACAGCTTCAGCTTCGATACTGCTGAGGAGGACATATATCCCAACACGGTCGATATCCGCATGAAGGGAGAAAAGGGCTTTTCCATGACCGTCAGGGGCGAGTCCCTGGGAGGAGGAAAGGTGCGCATAAGCCGCATAAACGGAGCGGAGGTAGACTTTTCAGGAGAATACAGCACCCTCATAGTCGTGCAGAAGGACAAGCCTGGAGTATTGGCCCACATCACCCGCTGCCTGAGTGACCGGGGCATAAATATAGCCTTTATGAAGCTTTTCCGTGAGGCCAAGGGAGAGACGGCATACAGTATAGTCGAGTCAGATGACAGACTTCCCGAGGACATAGCCTTGGAGATCAGGGAAAACAAGTATGTAAAGGATGTCATGCTGGTACAGGCATAGAGAGGAGCGGATCATGGATTTTAAAAACGGAGCAGAGCTCCTTGAGCTATGTGAAAAAACGGGATCGAGCATATCGAAGGTCATGATAGACCGTGAGCAGGAGCTTTCCGAAAAGCCCCTTGAGGAGATCATGGACAGGATGAGGAAGGCTCTTTGCATCATGCGTGAGGCAGCCGAGACTCCCATAAAAGAGCCAAAAAAGTCCATAGGAGGGCTCATAGGAGGCGAGGCAAGGTCCATATGGACCAGGCACAGTGAAGGAAAGAGCATGCTGGGGCCGGTGGTCTCAAGGGCCATGGCCTATGCCTGTGCCGTCCTTGAGGTAAATGCCTCCATGGGTCTCATAGTGGCTGCACCTACGGCAGGCTCATCGGGAGTGGTGCCTGGAGTGCTTCTGTCCCTCCAGGATGAGTACGGACTTTCAGAGGAGCAGCTGACTGATAGTCTTTTCAATGCTTCAGCCATAGGCTGCCTTGCCATGCGAAATGCCACCGTGGCAGGCGCAGTGGGAGGCTGTCAGGCAGAGGTGGGAGTGGCCTCAGCCATGGCTGCCTCGGCTGCAGTGGAGCTCATGGGAGGAAAGCCCTCCCAGTGTCTGGATGCTGCGGCCATCACACTCATGGACATGCTGGGCCTCGTCTGTGATCCCATAGGAGGACTGGTAGAATGTCCCTGCCAGCAGCGCAACGCCTCCGGTGCCTCACTGGCACTTACGGCAGCAGAGATGGTGCTGAGCGGGGTAAAAAGCTTTATACCCTTTGATGAGATGCTCCAGGCCATGTATCAGGTGGGAAGGAAGCTTCCCTCAGAGCTTAGGGAGACCGCTCTTGGAGGCTGTGCGGCCACACCGACCGGAGCCTGCTTCGGCTGCGCCATGAACAAATAAAGGATAAAGCTTTGACTTGACAAAAGCAGCTTTGTAAATATAATAAACTTGTCAATAAAATAAAAGGCTAGGGGCGCGTTTAGCTGAGATGGAGACGATCTATCGTCTCGGTCCCTCATACCTGAACAGGATAATGCCTGCGTAGGAAAGCTTATGGTTCTGCTTGTCAGGACCCTTCATGCCCCTCCTTTAAGTGCAAAAGGAGGTTTTTTTATGTCAATGTTCATCAATGCCGACGGTGGGCTCACAGGTGCGGGCTACACAGCTTCGGTCGCCCTCATACTGCTGCTTCTTGTGTGCATATTTGCGGTACTCAGGGGATCTGATCACAGCGGGGTATCAGCTGCCAAAAGGCTGACCTTCTGCAGCATGTGCATAGCCCTTGCAGCAGTGACCAGTATGATCAAGGTGTTTGAGTTTACCTATGGTGGATCGGTCACTCTCTGCAGCATGCTTTTTGCCGTGCTTCCTGCATGGTTCTACGGCCCCTCTACCGGCATACTCTGCGGACTCGTATACGGACTCATACAGTTCCTTCTTGGGCCCTATTTCCTGACGGTCCCTCAGTTCCTTTTTGATTATATATTTGCATTCATGATCATGGGAGTTGCGGGTTTCTTCTACAAGATGAAGCATGGTCTCCTCATAGGCTATCTGGTAGCAGCAGCAGGCAGATGGCTCATGGCTACCATAGCAGGACTCGTGTGGGTGGCTCTCGGAAGCGTGATATGGGAGGGCTGGTCCCCCGTACCCTATTCCATGGTCTACAACATCATATACATAGGTGCTGAGGTGGTGATCACGGTCATCATCATAAGTATACCTGCTGTAAGCTCAGCCCTTAAGAGGATAAGGAAGGCAGCACAGGAGTAAACCCTGGCTGTCATGGTATGATCAGAAATGGAGCTCCCTGCTCAGGCAGGGGGCTCTTTACTTGCTTAATGAGTATACTTAGGGTATAATATGCAGTAGTTTTTTTGATGGAGGGCGTTATGGCTGACAATAAAGATCGTGCCACTCACGTGGTATATGAGAGCGAGAGCCTTGGCAGCGTAAAGATAGCTGATGACGTGATCGCATGCATAGCTGGTCTTGCGGCTACTGAGGTCGACGGAGTCGACAGCATGGCCGGCAACATCACAAAGGACATACTGTCCATGCTGGGGGCCAAGGGCCTTTCAAAGGGCGTAAGGCTTGACATAGACGGAGAGGAGCTCAGTCTTGATCTTACTCTCAATGTCAAATACGGCTACAGCATACCCGAGGTGTCTGCCGCTGTTCAGGACAGGGTCAAGACCACTCTGGAAAACATGACCGGACTTCATGTGGTCAGGGTAGGCATAAGCATAGCCGGTGTAAATACGGATACCGGAAGATAAGATTTTGGAGATAAGATGACAAGACACGAGCTTCGGGAGCAGACATTCAGGATATTATTTGGCATGGAATTTCACAGGCAGGCAGAGGAGAGAGAGGCCTCACTTCAGAACTATCTGGACGAGACCTGTGAATATGAGCTTACCGATGAGGAAAGGTCCGAGATAAGGGACAAGGTGCTGAGCATAGTGTCAAGGGAGCCTGAGCTTGATCAGGCCATAGACATGGCCTCCTCCGGATGGAGCGTAAGGCGTATGGGACGTGCTGAGCTCAGCATACTGAGGCTGGCCCTTTATGAGATCAGATACGATGACATGGTGCCTGTGGGCGTGGCCATAAATGAGGCCGTGGAGCTTGCCAAGGAATACTGCTCCGATGAGGCCCCTGCCTTCATAAACGGAGTCCTTGCCGGACTGGCAAAGGAAGCCGGAGACTGAGGGCTGCTTTTCCATGTCAGGAAAGCCGTACCTTGATTTCTGTTCATAAGGACTGCATATAAGATCATGACCGGAGTATACACAGTTTCCCAGATCAATACATACATCAAAAATATGTTTGTGAAGGACTTTGCTCTTTCCAATATCTGCATAGCCGGAGAGGTGAGCAACTGTAAGTATCATACTGCCGGTCATATTTATTTTACCCTTAAGGATGAAAATGCCTCCATAGCCTGCGTCATGTTCGCTTCCCAGAGGAACGGGCTTTCCTTCAGGCTGGCTGATGGACAGCAGATAGAGGCCAGGGGCAGGATATCGGTCTATGAGAGGTCAGGGACCTATCAGCTCTATGCAAACAGTCTGAGACTGTCCGGCCAGGGAGAGCTTTATGAGCGCTTCCTGCGCCTCAAGGAGGAGCTTCGGGACATGGGCATGTTCGACGACATGTACAAAAAGCCCATCCCTGCTTACGTAAGGACCATAGGCATAGTCACATCCCCCACGGGAGCTGCCATCAGGGACATATGCAGCATAGCCCACAGGAGGAATCCATATACCAGGCTCATACTCTGCCCGGCACTAGTGCAGGGAGAGGGCGCAAAGGACAGTATAGTGGAGGGCATCAGGAGACTGGATGCCCTGAGGCCCGATGTTATCATAGTGGGACGGGGAGGAGGCTCCATAGAGGATCTGTGGGCCTTCAACGAGCCAGAGGTGGCCAGGGCCATATTTGATGCGGAGACTCCCATAGTTTCTGCCGTAGGGCATGAGACGGATTTTACCATAGCGGACTTCGTGGCGGACAAAAGGGCGGCCACGCCATCTGCAGCAGCAGAGCTCTGTACCTTCGAGTACGAGGTGTTTTTGGAGGAGCTTTCAAAATGCAGGGATGAGCTGGATGCCTCCATGCAGAGGAAGCTCAGGCGGACCAGGGACGCACTGACTACCAGGGAGCTCAGGATCAGACGTCATGATCCGGGCACTCTGCTTTCTGAGAGGAAAAGGAGGCTCAAGGAGCTTCACAGTGATATGGACAGACAGCTCAGGCTCAGGCTCAAGGATGCCAGGGCCAGACTGGAGGCCTCCAGATTCGATCTTTATGGCCTTATGACTGCAGATCTCAAGGACAGGAAGCATGGACTGAGGCTCAGGGCTGCAAGGCTTGAAGGGCTTTCTCCACTGAGGAGGATATCAGGGGGCTTTGGATATATATGCGATGAGGACGGAAGGGCAGTAAGATCCGTATCCTCGGTGAAAGAAGGAGACATGATACACACAAGGCTGAGGGACGGAAGCATCCTGTCCCGGGTGGCCTCTGTGGACAAGGAGGAGAGCTATGGTCAGGAAGGCTGAGACCGGAGAAGGAAAGAAAAAAAAGGAAGAGGCTCCGGGCATAGAGGAGAGCTTCAGAAGGCTCGATGAGCTGCTTGAGAGGATGGAGGATGAGGAAACTCCCCTTGAGGAGGCCTTCAGTCTTTATGAACAGGGCCTTGGTCTCATTAAAAATGCCGGCGCCCAGATAGACCGCATAGAGCAGAAGCTGAGTCTGCTGGGAGAAGAGGACCAGGAGGATACAGATGATGAATAAGGATTTTGAGGCTGAACTTGCACTTAGGACAGATATCATAAACAGAGCCATAGAGGAACTGCTCCCTTCGGAGGAGGGCCCCCAGTCTACCATACTCAGGGCCTGCGGCTATTCCGTGAGGAATGGAGGAAAGAGGATGAGGCCCCTGTTCATGCAGTCTGTATACAGGCTCCTGGGAGGAAGTGAGGAGGAGAAGCTCTGGCCCTTCATGGCAGGACTTGAGATGATGCATTCATCCTCACTGGTCCACGATGACCTTCCCTGTATGGACAACGACCGTCTCAGGAGAGGCAAGCCATCCACCTGGGCTCAGTTCGGAGTGGACATGGGTACCCTCGCGGGAGACGGGCTCATGATATATGCCTTTGAGACCATGCTGAAGTCGGGCTTTCCCGATGACATAAAGCTCAGGGCCATGCAGGTCCTGGCAGAAAAATCAGGTATATTTGGCATGGTGGGCGGACAGACCGTGGATGTGGAGCTTACGGGCAACATACCGGATCCGGATACCCTGCGCTTCATCTATGAGAAAAAGACAGGTGCTCTCATAGAGGCCGCCTTCAGGATGGGAGCCATAGCTGCCGGAGCTGATGCAGAGACTGAGAGAGCCTTTGAGGAGGCCGGACTTGCGGTGGGTATGGCATTCCAGATAAGGGACGACATACTTGATGTGACCTCCACCAGTGAGGAGCTGGGCAAGACGGCCCATGCCGATGACCGCAATGCCAAGATGACCTGGGTAAGCTTTTACGGGCTTGATCAGTCAGAAAAGGATGTGGTCAGGTATACGGATCAGGCCCTGGGCCTGATATCGGACTATGAGGAGGGCTGGTTCCTTGAGGAGCTGCTCAGGAGGCTCATAGACAGAAAATATTGAATCGAAGGAAAGGTGCATCATGCTCCTTGAACATATAAAGGATCCTTCTGATCTGAGGAAGCTGTCATATAAGCAGCTTGACAGGCTTGCCGGAGAGATCAGGAGCTTTATAATCGAAAAAACTTCTCATACAGGAGGCCATCTGGCCTCCAATCTTGGAGTGGTGGAGCTTACCATCGCTCTTTTCAGGGTGCTTGACATGCCAAAGGACAAGATCATATGGGATGTGGGACACCAGTCCTATACTCATAAGATCCTTTCCGGAAGGAGAGACGAGTTTGACAGCCTTCGCAAGATGGGCGGCCTTTCCGGCTTTCCAAAAAGGAATGAGAGCCCCTTCGATGCCTTCGATACCGGACACAGCTCGACCTCCATATCCGCAGGGCTTGGCATGGCCCAGGGCAGGGATATAAGGGGGGAGGACTACAGGGTGGTCTCCGTCATAGGCGACGGTGCCCTGACCGGAGGCATGGCATATGAGGCCCTCAACAATGCCTCCCACATCAGGAAGAACTTTATCATCATCCTCAACGACAACGATATGTCCATATCGAGGAATGTGGGCGGCATGTCAAATTATCTCAACGGACTGCGTACGGACAAGGGCTACAATAAGCTCAAGCAGGATGTGGAGAGCTGGCTGAGGTCCATACCAAATGTGGGAGACAGACTGGCCGTGAGGCTCAAAAGGACCAAGGACAGCCTTAAGCAGATGGTCATACCGGGCATGCTCTTTGAGGATATGGGCATAACCTATCTGGGGCCTGTGGACGGGCATGACATAAGGGCTCTTGAAAGGGCCATAAGGGATGCGGAAAAGGTTGAGCATGCGGTGCTGATCCATGTGATCACGAAAAAGGGAAAGGGCTATGAGCCTGCGGAAAATGCTCCTGAGAGATTCCATGGAGTGGATCCCTTTGACGTAAAGACCGGAAGGCCCCTGACATCAAAGACAGGCCCTTCCTATACGGACATATTTTCAGGAAAGATCTGCGAGCTTGCAGAGAAGCATAAGGACATAGTGGCTGTTACGGCTGCCATGCCTGATGGGACGGGACTTTCGGAGTTTGCCAAAAGGTTCCCGGACAGATTCTTTGACGTGGGCATAGCGGAGGCTCATGCGGTGACCAGCGCTGCTGGCATGGCTGCGGCAGGGCTTAGGCCGGTGGTAGCAGTGTATTCCTCATTTTTACAGAGAGGCTTTGACCAGATAGTCCATGATGTATGTCTGCAGAATCTGCCGGTGGTATTTGCAGTGGACCGGGCGGGGCTCGTGGGCTCTGACGGAGAGACCCACCAGGGCATATTTGACATTTCCTATCTGTGTCAGATACCCAACATGAAGGTCCTTGCTCCCAAAAATGCAGCCGAGCTTGAGTCCATGCTTGAGTATGCCTTTGAGCAGGGAGGCCCCTGCGCCATAAGATATCCAAGGGGAGTGGCCTACCAGGGCCTTTCGGGCCTTCAGAGCCCCATAGAGACCGGGCAGGCCGAGCTGCTTCATGAGGGACATGACATAGCCTTTATGGCTTTGGGCTCCATGGTCAGCACTGCGGAGCATATCTGCAGCAAGCTCAGGGAGGGCAGGGGCATGGACCCCACTCTTGTAAATGCCAGGTTTGCAAAGCCGGTGGACCTTGACATGGCAGACAGGCTCATGGCCACCCACAGGTACCTTGTGACACTGGAGGAAAATGTGGAAAGGGGAGGCTTCGGACAGGTGGTGAGCTGCCGGGCGGAGTCCCTGGGTGCTGATTGCAGGGTCATAAACATAGGACTTCCGGATGCCTATATAGAGCATGGAGATGTAACTGCACTGAGGGCCATGCTGGGCATAGATTCTGACAGCATCATAAGCCGACTTGAAAAGGAAGGGATCGTCTGAGCACACTCAGGCGGACATGGATATATGGAAAAAGGACAGAAGGCTGAAAAGAAACGACTGGATCTGCTGCTTGTGGACAGAGGGCTTTTTCCCAGCAGGGAAAAGGCCAGAGCAGCGATCATGAGCGGCCTCATATATGTAAACGGACAGCGGGAGGACAAGGCGGGCTCCGCATTTCCCGATGCTGATACCACGGCCATAGAGGTGCGGGGAAGGGCCCTGCCCTATGTGTCCAGAGGAGGCCTCAAGCTTGAAAGGGCCATAGAGGCTTTTAACATCAGGCTGACCGGACTTTGCTGCATGGATGTGGGAGCTTCTACGGGAGGCTTCACGGACTGCATGCTTCAGAACGGGGCTTCCAGGGTGTTTTCAGTGGACGTAGGCTATGGACAGCTGGACTGGAAGCTGAGAAATGATCCCAGGGTAGTATGCATGGAAAAGACGAACATACGCTATATAAAGCCTGAGGATATAGAAGGAGTCAGACTGGATTTTGCCTCCTGCGATGTTTCCTTCATATCCCTTAAGAAGGTGCTTCCTGCAGTCATCCCCCTGTTTGCGGATACGGCCTCCATGGTATGCCTCATCAAGCCTCAGTTCGAGGCCGGCAGGGAGGAGGTCGGAAAGCACGGAGTGGTCAGGGACAGCCGGGTACATGAGCGGGTCTGCAACGATATATGGACATTTGTCGGGGAGCTGGGCATGAGCGTCATAGGCTTTGACCACAGTCCCATAAAGGGCCCTGAGGGCAATATAGAATACCTGATATATTTTACAAATGACAGTGAGGGCTTCGGTGAGAGGCCTGTGCTGACTGACAGGGAAGGGATCATAAGTGCTGCCGTGGAGGCAGCGCACAGAGAGCTTGCATGAACAATTTCTTTATAATCATAAATTCGGATAAGAAGCTGGCTGAGAAGTCAGGGAGCACCATAGAGAGCTTCCTGCGCTCCCAGGGGGATCGGGTCAGCTATACCATATGGAGAGGCAGCAGACAGGATCGCTATGAGCTTCCTGAGGGCTGCGACTGTATCATAACCATAGGCGGGGACGGTACTCTCATACAGGCCGCCAGGGGTACGGTGGGCTCCGGAGTGCCGCTCATAGGCATAAACCGGGGACACATGGGATATCTGACTCAGCTTACGGATGAGGAGGCCATAGTGCCTGCCATGAAAAGGCTCATGGAGGAGGACTATTTCATAGAGGAGCGTATGCTGCTCTGTGCAGAGGCCTACAGAGACGGAGAGAGGATATGGCAGGATGTGGCCCTCAATGAGGTCATGCTCGCAAGGTACAATACCATAGGCAGCCTTCGCTTCGAGGTATATGTAAATGATACCATGCTGAACGAATACTTTGCTGACGGCATACTGGTGGCCACTCCCACCGGATCCACGGCATACTCTCTTTCCGCAGGCGGCCCCATAGCCGATCCAAAGGCTAGGCTGATCATACTTACGCCCATATGCTCCCATGCCATGAATTCAAGATCCATCATCTTTTCTGCCCATGATCGCTTCACCATAGTGGCCGGCAGCGACGGACAGATCGCTGCCTGTGACGGTGTATCACAGCTTCAGCTGAAAAAGGGAGATGAGATCAGGGTGCGCAGGTCGGACAATGTGGCAAGATTCATAAGACTGAAGCAGGAATCATTCCTGGAGAGCCTCAGACAGAAGATGACATATGTATAAGGAGCAACTGTATGAAGATCGGAAGACAGGCCAAGATAGTAGAGCTTATAGGGAGATATGACATAGAGACTCAGGAGGAGCTCTGCGACATGCTGAACAAGGAGGGCTATGAGGTGACCCAGGCCACGGTGTCAAGGGACATAAGGGCTCTCAAGCTCACAAAGGTGGTGACTCCTGAGGGCAGGCAGTGCTATCGCTTCATAGCGGATACTCAGGACCTTACTCAGAAACAGCTGAACATACTCAGAGACGGCTTCATATCCTGTGACATGGCCCAGAACCTGCTGGTGGTCAAGACTGCGGTAGGGCTTGCCATGGCGGTGGCTGCATCAATAGATGCCCTGAACATAAGGGAGATAATGGGATGCATAGCAGGAGATGATACCATACTTGTCATAACCAGGACTACGGACGAATGCCTGGAGGTCATGAAAAAGCTTCGCAGGCTGGTGGAAGAGAGCTGAGATGTTAGCAGAACTTAATGTCAGAGACATAGCATTGATAAAGGAGATATCCGTAAGCTTCGGTGAGGGACTCAACATACTTACGGGTGAGACCGGTACGGGAAAATCCGTGATCATAGGCTCTGCCATGCTTGCCCTGGGAGGAAAGATCAGGGCAGACCTCATACGCAAGGGAGCATCGGAGGGATATGTGGAGATGGTCTTCGATGTGACTGAGCTAGAGAAGCGAAGACGTCTTTCTGAGCTCGGCATAGAGCTATCAGAGGGGGATCCGCTGGTCATAAGCAGGAAGATCACTCCCCAGAGGAGCATAAGCAGGATAAACGGAGAGACCGTGACGCTTCAGAGGCTCAGGGCAATCAGCTCAGAGCTCATAGATATATATGGGCAGAACGAGCATCAGAGCCTGCTTTCCGAAAGGGAGCATCTTAGGATACTTGACGGATTCATAGCAGATGAGATAAGGGAGCTCCTTCAGGAGACAGGAGCTGCCTACAGGGCATACAGGGAAGCTCTGGAAAGGGAGAGCTCCTTTTCCATGGATGAGTCGGAGAGACTAAGGGAGGCGGAGCTCTGCGAATATGAGATAAATGAGATCCTCGAGGCCGACGTAAGGGATGGCGAAGAGGAGGAGCTAAAAAAGAGATATCGGAAGCTTTCAGGCATGAGAGAGGTCATGGGGTCCATGGGCAGAGCTGCAGAGCTCCTTCGCCGCTGCCAGACAGGGGAGGCCATGGAGGAGATACGCAGCGCCATGCACTATGACGAGGACCTGAAGCAGATATATGATGAGCTGTCTGATGCTGACGGCATACTGGCGGGAGCCCTGAGGGAGATGGACGATTATCTGGAGGGAACTGAGCTTGATGAGCGAAGCCTTTCAGAGACCGAGGAGAGGCTGGAGCTGGTACGGAGGCTGCAGCAGAAATATGGAAGAGACGCGGCTGCCATACAGGCCTATCTGGAGAAAAGACAGGAAAGGCTATCCATGCTGAGGGACTATGAGGAGAGCAGGAGGCTTGCAGCCGAGGAGGTAAAAAAGGCCAGGGAAGAGCTTGATTCTGCCTGCCAGAGGCTCAGTGATAAAAGAAAGAAGGGGGCTGAGCGCCTCTGCAAGCTGGTGGAAAAGGAGATGAAGGACCTCAATTTCTCCGATGTCAGGTTCGGCATGGACATGGGTCGCAGGGAGCCGGGGCCGGAGGGCTTTGATACTGCTGCCTTCATGGCTGCCCTCAATCCCGGGGAGGAGCTGAAGCCCCTTGCGGAGGTAGCTTCGGGAGGAGAGCTGTCCAGGACCATGCTGGCCATAAAGACTGTGCTGGCACAGACAGACGACATACCTACGCTTATTTTCGATGAGATAGATACGGGCATAAGCGGACGTACCGCCCAGAAGGTATCGGAGAAGCTGAGCCTCATATCTGCGGGCCATCAGGTCATCTGTATCACTCACCTGCCTCAGATAGCAGCCATGGCCGATGATCATTTTGCCATAAGCAAGTCTGAAAGTGAGAGCCGGAATGTCACCACCATAGAAAGGCTGAATCATGAGGAGTCAGTCAGGGAGCTGGCAAGGCTGCTTTCGGGTGCAGAGCTTACAGAATCAGTTTATGAAAATGCCAGAGAGATGAAGGCCCTTGCAGAGGAGCTGAAGGGGAAGCTCAGGGGCAGGGCATGAGGCTTCTTAAGCATGCGTAAAGAAAACTAAACGCCACAAAAGCATAAGTATATGATATACTAAAAGAAAGCCTTAGGCTTTGGGGAGTTAGGCATATCAATTTTACCGATCATTGGGGATCGGGGATCAGGGGTGTGTTATGAAAAACATATTGATGCTTGCCAGTGAGGCCGTTCCTTTTATCAAGACCGGAGGGCTTGCAGACGTTGCCGGTTCTCTTCCCAAGTACATGGACAAGAGGTATTTTGACTGTCGTGTCATGATACCCAAGTACCAGTGCATGAAGGAAGAGCTCAAGAACAGGATGGAGTATGTCACCCATTTCTATATGAGCTATCTTGGACAGGACAGGTATGTGGGCATACTGAGGGCCGAGGTAGACGGGATACAGTATTATTTCATCGATAACGAGTATTATTTTTCGGGCTTTTCACCCTATGGAGACTGGCTCTGGGACATACAGAAGTTCTGCTTTTTCCAGAAGGCTGCACTCAACAGCCTGCCGCTCATAGGCTTCCGTCCTGATGTGATCCACTGTCATGACTGGCAGACCGGACTGGTGCCGGTATATCTTCATGATTCCTACGCAGGCGGAGATTTCTATCGGGGCATAAAGTCAGTATTTACCATACACAATCTCAAGTTCCAGGGCGTATGGGACGTGAAGACAGTGAGAGACCTTTCAGAGCTTTCTGACTATTATTTCACTCCAGATAAGCTGGAGTCCTACAAAAACGGCAACATGCTGAAGGGCGGAGTGGTATACGCCGATGCCATCACCACGGTATCAAATACCTACGCCGAGGAGATAAAGACTGAGTTTTACGGTGAGGGCCTGGACGGACTTCTGAGAGCCCGGTCAAATGCGCTCCGGGGCATAGTGAACGGCATAGACTATAACGAATGGGATCCCGAGACCGACCGCAAGATAACCAGGAACTACAATGCCCGCAACTTCCGCAAGGAAAAGCCGGCCAACAAGCTCCAGCTCCAGAGGGATCTGGGACTGACCGCAGACAGCGGAAAATTCATGATAGGCATGGTATCAAGGCTTACGGATCAGAAGGGCCTGGATCTTATACAGTACGTCATGGATGAGCTCTGTGCAGAGGATACCCAGTTCGTGGTACTGGGCACGGGCGATGACAGATACGAAAACATGTTCAGGCACTATGCCTGGAAGTATGGAGACAGGGTGTCCGCTCAGATCTATTATTCTGATGACATGGCACACAGGATATATTCCTCCTGTGATGCGTACCTGATGCCCTCCCTCTTTGAGCCCTGTGGGCTTTCACAGCTCATAGCCCTCAGATACGGTACGGTGCCCATAGTAAGGGAGACCGGAGGCCTCAAGGATACGGTAGAGCCCTACAACGAGTACACCTCTCAGGGCACGGGCTTCTCCTTTGCAAACTACAATGCACACGAGATGCTGTCCATAGTCAATTACGCCAAGAGCGTATACTATGGAAGGAAGCGTGAGTGGAACAAGCTTATAGACAGGGGCATGGCCAGGGACTTCTCCTGGACCTCATCGGCTCTCAAGTATCAGGAGCTGTATGACTGGCTCATAGGCTGATGACTTTGATATATGGACATTATTTCTGACATAATCTCAAACAAGACTCTGGTTGCTGCCTGTATCTCCTGGCTGGCAGCACAGCTCATAAAGACTGTGGTGGATCTGGTCCTTTACAGATCCTTCAATCCTGAAAGGCTTGTGGGCTCCGGCGGCATGCCGAGCTCACATTCCTCCACGGTCTGTGCTCTGTGCACCATGGCACTCCTGGAATACGGTGCGGCTTCGTTCCAGTTTTCAGTCACTTTCATCCTTGCCATGGTCGTCATGTATGATGCAGCGGGAGTCAGGAGAGAGACGGGAAAGCAGGCGGTGGTGCTCAATGCCATACTCAGGGAGACCCCCTTTCCCTGGAAAAACGAGGTGCTGGATCAGAGACTGAAGGAGCTGGTGGGCCATACTCCTCTGCAGGTGGTTGCAGGTGCGGTGCTGGGCGTGATCATAGCCCTGCTGCTCTGGAACCTGGTATACATCTGATCAGGTACACCTGAGGAAGTAATTTTATATACGGGGTAAGCTTATTTGAGTCTGTTTACAAGATCATTTAAAAAAGGATACAGCAAACTGCTTCTTATGGCGATACTTTTAGTATCGTCATTTTCCGTATCTGCATGCAGGGGCCTTGAGCTGGAGAACAAGACTGAGCAGATAGCAGGTTATACTGAGAGCCAGGCCATGATAGTCCTGGTAAATGAGCTCAACCGATACAGATCCGCCTATACGGATGCGGTGCTCGATGTGACGGTAGAGGGAGAGGATAAGCCCTTTGAGGAGGTGCTTACGGACAATGTCAAGGAATATCTGGAGCAGATAAAGCTCCTCTGCATGCTGGCCGAGGAGCAGGGAGTGACGGTGACGAGCCAGGAAAGGGACAGCATAAGGGATGTGAGTGAGCTCTATTACAGCGGCCTCAGCGCTGAGGATCTGGAGCTTATCGGCTGCAGTATAGAGGATGTCCAGACCGTATATGAGGACATCTTCCAGGCGGATAAGCTTATAAGGAGGCTTACCGAGGATGCCCAGAGCGATATCAGCGATTCGGAGGCAAAGGTCATAGAGGTGCAGCAGATAGTGACCTCAGATCTGAAGAAGGCTCTGGCCATACTTAAGCTCTGCAAGATAGACGGATCGGATTTTGCCACCATGGCAAGCAGATATACGGAGTCGGATGAGGTGACCAGGGAGCTCAGGAGAGGCAGCATAGGCGGGCTCTATGAGGAGACGGCATTTTCACTCGATGAGGGAGACATATCAAATATCATAGAGTGCGACGGACTCTACTATATCATCAAGTGTACCAACGGCTATGATCAGGAGGCTACGGCGGACCGCAAGGCCATGCTTGAGGCGGCCATCAATACAAAGGCATTTTCAGAGGTATATGACAGCTACAGGGAGGAGCACCCTGTCAGGTTCGGGGAAAGGTTCTGGAATGACCTGGATCTTTCGGAGGCCCTGGGCACTTCAGTTGATGATTTTTTTGAGCTTTATGATGAAAATCTGTCTTTCTGAAGTGAAAAGTGGGGACAAACGGCCGGTTTTCTTTGAAAAAACGGCAAAATCATCGCTCAAAAGGCCTGAAAATGAGTAAAAATGTTGAAAAGACTGATATTTAGCGGTATACTGTAATGAGTCCGAGAAGGATATTTTTCTGATCACTGGAGGAGACATGGATAAAAGATACATACTCTTCGATCTGGACGGGACTCTTACCGCCTCGTACGAAGGTATCATAAATGCATTTGTCTACTCGCTCAACAGGCTGGGCATCGAGCCGAAGGCAGACAGGTTCAACGAGGTCATAGGCCCTCCTTTGAGACATACGTTCCAGGACACCTACGGCATGTCGAGAGACGAGATAGAAAAGGCTCTTGCCTATTATCATGAGTATTATGATGAGAAGGGCCTTTATGAATGCAGCCCCTATGATGGAGTAGAGGACATGCTGCACACCCTTTACGCCCATGACAAGAAGCTGATGATAGCTACGGCAAAGCCTGAACATATCGCGGTAAGGGTGGCTGATCACTTTGGACTGTCAAAGTACATGTGCTTCATCGCGGGTACCAACTCTGACCTGGTGCCTGATCAGATGACCCAGGGCATACGTACCAGCAAGGAGGATGTGATCAGATACATCCTTGAGACAAATGACATAAAGGATCCGGAAAATGCAGTCATGGTAGGCGACCGCGCCTATGACATGACCTCGGCAAAGAAGTTCGGACTTCAGACAGTCGGTGTGCTTTACGGCTACGGCAGTGGAGAAGAGCTCATATCTGCAGGCGCAGATCATCTGGCCAAGGATCCCAGGGATGTGGAGAGATATATCATAGAGGGATGAGAGCCGGATGGACCGGAGCTCATCGGCATATACAGATATTTGCAGGACGCTTTTAAAGCGTCCTTTTTTCTGCTATGGTCTCACTAATGCAGAATATCTGAAGTTTTATCTGACATATCGATAGATATACGGATTAAAGTATGATAAAATATAGTATCTTTGTTTATTTTTCTGAAGGAAGAACAGAGGATAAGGATGAAAGAAAAGATCAACAGGCTTGCAAGAGGCATCATAGACAGAGACATACCCAGGCTCCGTTTCTATCCGGAGCGCTTTGACGATGTGCTGCCCCCGGATGCCAAAAGGAAATATGACCTGATCATAGATTCAGACGATGTGTTCCGCATGAAGGGGCTTTGCCACTGCGATGATCCCAGGGTAGTGCCTGAGACCAGAGCCTTCATGGGGAGACGCTGTCATGTGGTATTTTATGTGGATACCTCTTTCATGGCTCCGGGCTCGGTCCTGGAGGGGAGCCTCTCTCTTACGACCAATGCAGGAGAGCTGGAGCTTCCCTACAGATTTGAGGTGACCGCCCTTCCTGAGGAGGAGAAGGAGCTGGATCTGACATATGACGGACAGGAAGATGCGGAAGCTGAGGAGCAGGCTACAGAGGCTGATAGCAAAGGGGCTGAGGACCTTACCGAGGGACAGCCTGATCAGGCTTCTGAGACCGGGGCAGAGGAGACCTTAAGGCTTGAGGCCCTCTCATTCCTCGGAGAGCATATCCCGGAGGATGATGAGCTGCTTTCAGAGGTATGCGGCATCCTCATAACAAACGATGTGACTGATGGCTTTGCCTTCAGCATATACAGTGAGGCTGTGCGCAGGGATCTGGAGCTTACAAGGCTTTATGAGTATTATATCTATGCCTATCCTGAGGATCTGGATGAGGAGATGCCCAGGAGCGTGCTCATATATTTTTCCTACGACAACGACCTCGATCCTGAGAGGAAGGCCTGCCTTTATCGGAACATACTCCTTTATCAGGAGCCGGATTCAGAGCTTTACGCCTCATACGAGCCCAGGATCAGGGACTATGCCATGGACTGCCTGTTTGAAGGGAAGATAGATGAAAAGCTGGCGGTGATATATGACAGGATGCTTTTCCCCAATATGATAGACCGGAGATCGGCTGCCATATTGCCGGACATACTTAAGAGCCACCACATGACCACGGGAGACAGGCGGGCAAAGTCGGTAAGGCTCAGATCTCCTGAGCTGAGCTATGAGGAAAGATATCCTCTGGTCTCAGGCTCTGCCTATGTGCCCATATATTTTGAGGATACGGACATACTGTTCGTGGATGCCTCAGGAAGTGTGCTTGAGGATATAGTATATGCTGACAGGCCGCTGCTCAAGAGGCCGGATCTTCTCAAGCGCTGCTTTGAGATATGTCCGGAGCATCCCATGCTCAAGCTTGCGGCAGCGAAAAACGTGCTCAAAAAGGGTCTGGAAAATGATACGGAGGCGGCCATACTTTCGGATGCGTTCCAGAAGCTGAGACTCTCCATACCCTTCCAGAGCTCCATCATAAAAGCACTGTGCAGCTATAAGGGCGGCGTATCCGCCTTCAGGGACACGGATCTTGATGGCTATGGCGAGGACATACGGAGCCTTGTGTTCCGGGGCCTCCTTAAGGAGGGATATTTTGAGGATGCCTATCTCCGCCTGAGGAGATACGGGGAGGATCTGCTGGGTGAAGGCGATGCGGAGCTCCTTGCAGCTTCCCTCATACGCACGGGCAGCATACCCACCGTCAAGGGAGAGACGGACGGTTTCTTCATGTCTCTGTGCCTCAGGGCATTCCATGAGGGCAGCGAGTGCAGGGAGATCCTGGAATTTCTGACCAGATCCTATGAAGGCTCCTCAGAGGACATGTATGAGCTGCTTGAGAGGGCTGACAGCCTTTCCTGTGAGGTATATGAGCTCCCGGAGAAGGTGGTGACAGCCAAGCTGTTCACGTCCTCGGATGAGCATTTGGACGAAAGCTTTGACATATATCTGAGGCGCTGTGAGCAGAAGGAAAATATCATATGTGCCTATCTCACCGTCAGGTGCGACAGGTATTTTGAAAAGGAGGACGACAGCCTTCCTGACAGCTTTTTTGAGATACTGTACTCCTATGTTAGCTCTGCTGAGGACTATGAAAAGCTGCCGGACATATATCTGCTGGCGCTTACAAAGCATTATCAGGAGAAGGAGAGCCTGCTCCAGAACGAGGCCGACCTCTGCCAGAGGCTGGTGGACATACTTATCAGCCACGGACTGGTCTTTAGGTATACCAAGGCTCTGAAAAAGAAGATATCCATACCAAAGGAGATCTGCGAGAGATATTATATTGAATATCATGGAGACAGGGAGACCCCGCCCAGGCTCTATGTCAGGATATCTCCGGAGGATGAGGATTTCCACAGGGAAGAGATGGTGCGGGTGTACGGCGGCATCTATGTCATGAGCACCATACTGTTCGTGGAGGATGAGCTGCATTATATGATATATGATGACAGCGTGTCGGATTCCACTGTACAGGAGGGCACCATCAGTGTAAAGAAGCTGCACGGCCGGGAAAAGGACAGATATTCCATGCTTGACAGCATGACCCGGGACCTTAAGGAGGCCAGGATAGATGAGCTTTCCGAGGGACTTAAGGAATATCTGCTCATGGATGGTGAGCGCAGGAGCATGTTTGATATTAAGGATTGATTATGGCACTAAGGATTGGCGTAGATCTGTGCGATGACTATACGGTGATAAGCGTGGCCGGTGAGGATGAGGTCACCTCCATGCCCACGGTCATCTGCAGGGACAAGAAAAAGGAATACTGGCATATAGGTGAAGAGGCCTATCGCATGGCTCTCTCAGGCAAGGGCGTGCTTACTGACAAGCTGGTCTCACTGCTTAAAAAGGATGGCAGATCCACGGTCGGAGACCGGACCTACAGCTCAGTCGAGCTGTGCACGGAGTTCCTGCGCTTTGCGCTCAAAGAGGCACTGGGAGACCGGGAGCTGCAGGACATAGAGGGACTTTGCCTTGTACTTCACAAGGCTGATCCTGAGCTCATGGACAGGGCCTCGGAGGCCGTGGCAGCCCTGGGACTCCCTGAAGGGAGCTTCAGGATATCGAGCCATGAGGAAGCGCTCATACATTATATACTTCCGAAGGAAAAGGAGCTTTATAACAACCTTGTGGCTGTGTTCGATCTTTCCGAAGAGGTATTTTCATATTATGAATTCAGGGTCATAAGAGGCGTGGGACGTCAGACAGTCATGTGCAGCGGCACTGACCTGGAGGAGGCCTTCCACATAGATGTGCTGAAGACTGATTCCGGAAGGAAGCTGGCAGATCACATCATAGCCGAATGCGCAAGGAAGCTGATGGACAGGAAGATATACTCCTCAGTATTCCTGACGGGCAAGGGCTTTTCCGATACGGAATGGGCCGAGGAATTCAAGGAGTTCATCTGCAAGCGCAGGAGGGTCATATTTGAGGAGGGCATATTTGCCAGGGGAGCGGCCATCTATATGGATGAGCTGCTTCGGGGAGTACAGGAAGACAGGCTGGTGATCTGCGATACAAGGCTATCTGCCGAGATAGGCATGGAGGTGAGCGCAGAGGGACGCCAGAGCCGTCTGATACTTGCTCCCGCAGGCATCTGCTGGTATGGCTACAAGGCACATGCCGAGTTCATACCTGACAGACAGGACCATGCAGACATAGACATAGTACCGGTGGACAGGCACAGAAGCAGAGTCACCAGATCCGCAGGCTTCGGAGAGCTGCCTGAAAGGCCTGATAGATGCACAAGGCTCTCCATGGATCTGAGCCTCAAGGGACCGGATCAGATGGAGATCTGCTTTAAGGACATGGGCTTTGGTGATTTCTTCCCGGCTACGGAGGCCGAGACAGTAACGGAGATAGATTTCTGATGGCACTCATATTATGTAAGCAGCAGGCTGCTGTACCCTATTATTTTGAAAAACTGAATATCAGGCTCTGGTCCTCTCAGGAGCTCTGCTATCTTATCTATAACTATCCCCTCATGGTGACTGACGGTCTCCTGTCTGAGGATCTGATAGAGTGGATAGGAAAGGAGCTCATGGAAAAGGAGCTTTCCTCACGGCTGAGACAGGCTGAGGCTGAAGGGGAGACAGAGGACAACATGCTCCTCATGATACTCGGAAGTCTTGGATATTATACGAGACCTGAGATAAATGTCTACATGGACAGGCTGGTGGAGATAAGCCGCTATGAGCAGGAGGAGTATCTTCATGCGGTAGGAGCAGGATATTTCAGGGCAGACAGGCTTGGGCCGGCATATGACAAGTTTGAGGAGGCCGCCCAGGCAGCCGATGACAGGATGCGCAGATCCCAGGATCCGGCTGTCAGGGAAAAGCTGCTGCGCATGAAGGCGGACTGTTATCTTGATATGGCAGTGGTGAAGATACTGCTGTTTGAGGACCGGAAGGCACTGGAGCTCATACTCCAGTCCGAGCTTTTCGTGAAGACTGCCAGGGCCAGGGAGATGAAGTATCTCCTTACGGGAGAGGCAGACATATCTGACGAGGATAAAAAAAGCCTTGACAGCAGGAAAGAAGAAACTAAACTTAAGATATTATCCGGACATGGCATGAAGGAGCTTGACCAGATGTTCCGCAAGGATTCGGTAAGCGCCCTTTCAGAGGCCTCAGAGCTTTTGGGACGCCTTAAAAAATCCTACAGGCACATGCTGTGACCTGATCATCATAAAGAGACCTGAGATCATCGGAGGAGAGCATATGACAGAGCTTTCAAAGACTTACGAACCACAGGAAATGGAAAAAAGGATATATGAGAGATGGAAAAAGATGGGCTATTTCCATGCAGATGCAGGATCTGCAAAGAAGGCCTTTTCCATCGTCATGCCCCCGCCCAATGTTACCGGACAGCTTCACATGGGGCATGCCCTTGACAACACGCTTCAGGATGCCCTCTGCCGCTACAAGAGGATGCAGGGCTATGAGGTGCTCTGGCAGCCCGGTACGGATCATGCGGCCATAGCCACAGAGGTAAAGGTCATAGAGAAGCTCAAGAAGGAAGGCATAGAAAAGCAGGACCTTGGCAGGGAGGGCTTCCTTAAGGAGGCCTGGGCCTGGAAGGAGGAGTACGAGAGCAGGATACTGGGGCAGCTGGAGAAGCTTGGAGCCTCAGCAGACTGGGACAGACTTCGCTTCACCATGGATGAGGGCTGCTCCAGGGCAGTTACAGAGGTATTCATAAAGCTCTATGAAAAGGGCTATATATATAAGGGCAGCAGGATAATCAACTGGTGTCCCGTTTGTCAGACCTCCATATCTGATGCAGAGGTGCTTCATGAGGATCAGGAGGGCTTTTTCTGGCATATCAATTACCCCATAGTAGGTGAAGAGGGACGCTTTGTGGAGATAGCTACCACCCGCCCTGAGACCATGCTCGGAGATACTGCAGTGGCGGTAAACCCCACCGACGAAAGATACAGGGATCTCATAGGCAAGATGCTCAGGCTCCCGCTCACTGACAGGGAGATACCCATCATAGCCGATGAGTATGTGGACAAGGAATTCGGTACCGGCTGCGTGAAGATCACCCCTGCTCATGACCCCAACGACTTTGAGGTGGGCAGGAGACATGGTCTTCCGGAGATATGCATCATGCATGATGATGCCACCATAGACTGCCCCGGCTCAAAATATGACGGCATGGACCGCTATGAGGCCAGGAAGGCCATGGTGGAGGACCTTAAGGAGCAGGGACTGCTCGTGAAGGTGGTGCCTCATACTCACAGCGTAGGTACACATGACAGATGCAAGACCACCATAGAGCCCATGATCAAGCCTCAGTGGTTCGTGAAGATGGACAAGTTTGCAGAGGACTGCAGACGTGTGCTTGAGACCGGGGAGCTCAGGTTCGTGCCTGAAAACTATTCAAAGACCTATCTCAACTGGGTAAACAACATGCGTGACTGGTGCATATCCAGACAGCTCTGGTGGGGACACAGGATACCCGCGTATTATTGTGACAGCTGCGGAGAGATAGTCGTGGCTGCAGAAAAGCCGGAGGCCTGCCCCAAGTGCGGCTGCAGGGAGCTTCATCAGGATGAGGATACCCTGGATACCTGGTTCTCCTCAGCGCTGTGGCCCTTCTCGACCATGGGATGGCCCGAGGAGACCCCTGAGCTTTCAAAGTTCTATCCTACGGATGTGCTGGTCACAGGCTATGACATCATATTCTTCTGGGTCATCAGGATGGTGTTTTCAGGAGTGGAGCATACGGGAAAGAGCCCCTTCCACACTGTGCTCATCCATGGACTGGTAAGAGATTCCCAGGGAAGGAAGATGTCCAAGTCCCTGGGCAACGGTATAGATCCCATAGAGGTCATAGACAGATACGGTGCAGATGCATTGAGGGCTTCGCTGCTCACAGGCAATGCTCCCGGCAATGACATGCGCTTCTACTGGGAGAAGGTGGAGAACGAGCGCAACTTCGCCAACAAGGTATGGAATGCGGCCAGGTTCATCATGATGAATCTTGAAAAGGCTGAGGCTGAGCTTTCGGGAGGCATGGCTGAGCTCCTTGGAAACGCAGGAAAGTCAGGGGAAGCCGGAGAGATACCCGAAGGACTGAAGCTCGAGCTTTCAGATAAATGGATACTCTCAAAGCAGAATGATCTCAATGACAGGATCGCATCCAACATGGATGCCTTTGAGCTGGGCATAGCCCTTGACAATGTAACTGACTTTATCTGGAATGAGTACTGCGACTGGTACATCGAGATGGTAAAGCCCAGGCTTTATGGCGATGATGCGGATTCCAAGAGAGCTGCGCTCTGGACACTTAAGACGGTGCTTGTAAGCTCCCTCAAGCTGCTCCATCCCTTCATGCCCTTCATAACCGAGGAGATCTTTGATAACCTTACGGATGAGGAGTCCATCATGATATCCGACTATCCCGTAAGGAGAGAGAGCTTCTGCTTCAGGAAGGAAGAGGAGAGCGTGGAGAGCATAAAGGCTGCAGTAAGGGCAGTCAGGGCCATACGCAAGGATATGAATGTGCCCGTACGCAGGAAGGCACAGGTCTATATCCTGACTCAGAGACCTGAGCTTCAGGAGACATTTTCAGAGACAGAGGACATCTTCGGACTGCTCTGCGGAGCATCAGGGCTTTCCGTGGTACAGGATGAGGGAAGCATACCCGCAGACTCAGTATCATCAGTCATAGAGGGTGCGGTCATATACATACCGCTTTCAGATCTGGTGGATGTGGAGAAGGAAAGAGCAAGGCTCAGCGCAGAAAAGGACAGGCTCCTTGCTGAGCTGAAGAGATCTGCCTCCATGCTTTCAAATGAAAGGTTCCTTAAGGGAGCTCCCGAGAAGAAGGTGGAAGAGGAAAAGCAGAAAAAGCAGAAATATGAGGACATGCTCAGGACCGTTGAGGAAAGGCTTGCCGCACTTGCGTAAGCAGCCGCTTCAGGAGGTCTGGAAATACGGAGCATATAGCTTTGATAAATCATATATCACAGGAGGACGAACATATGTCTTATGTAGACGAGGTCATGGAATCGGTAAGAAGGAAGTATGCGGCAGAGCCCGAATTCCTTCAGGCAGTCAGTGAAGTTCTGGAATCACTTCGGGCTGTGGTCGAAGCAAATGAAGAAAAATATAGAAAATATGGTATACTCGAAAGGATAGTGGAGCCCGAGAGGATAATCACCTTCAGAGTGCCCTGGACAGACGATAATGGTAAGGTACAGGTCAACAGAGGCTACAGGATAGAGTTCAACTCTGCCATAGGGCCCTACAAGGGAGGACTCAGGTTCCATCCCACCGTAAATCAGGGCATACTCAAGTTCCTCGGATTTGAGCAGACCTTCAAGAACTCTCTTACGGGACTTCCCATAGGAGGAGGAAAGGGCGGATCCGATTTTGATCCCAAGGGCAAGTCTGACCGTGAGGTCATGGCCTTCTGTCAGAGCTTCATGACAGAGCTCTATCGCCATATAGGACCTGATACTGACGTACCTGCAGGTGATATGGGAGTTGGCGGAAGAGAGATAGGCTATCTCTATGGCCAGTATAAGAGGATCACAGGGCGCTATGAGGGCGTGCTTACAGGCAAGGGCCTGACCTATGGCGGATCCCTGGCCCGTACGGAGGCTACAGGCTTTGGACTCGTTTACATAGTCGAGGAGATGCTGAAGCATGTGGGCGAGAAGCTTGAGGGCAAGAGAGTGGTAGTATCCGGCTCAGGAAACGTGGCCATATATGCGGTCAAGAAGGCCCAGGAGCTTGGAGCGAAGGTAGTCACCATGTCCGACTCCAATGGATATATAGTGGACGAGAACGGCATAGACCTGGATGTCATAAAGGACATCAAGGAAGTGAAGAGAGGACGTATAAAGGAATACGCTGACAGAGTTCCTGGCTCCGTATATCATGAGGGCTCAAAGGGAGTATGGGGAGTAAAGTGTGACATAGCCCTTCCCTGCGCTACCCAGAATGAGATAGATCTTGAGAGCGCCAGAAAGCTTGTGGAGAATGGCTGCAGGACAGTGGCAGAGGGAGCCAACATGCCTTCTACCCTTGAGGCAGCTGCCTGCTTCCTTGAGAACAAGCTCAACTATATGCCTGCAAAGGCTGCAAATGCCGGAGGAGTGGCAGTATCCGCACTGGAGATGAGCCAGAATTCCGAGCGTCTTTCCTGGAGCTTTGAGCAGGTAGACGGGATGCTTAAGGATATCATGATCAATATCTATGCCATGACCAGCGAGGCTGCAAAGAAATACGGCCATGAGGGAGACTTCGTGGTGGGTGCAAATATTGCAGGCTTCGAGAAGGTGGCAGAGGCCATGATCGCCCAGGGAGTTTGCTGATGCTTTTATGGCGGGGCCAAGGCCCCGCCTTATTTGGATGATCCATGAATAAGGAAAGCGTTTACGACAACTGCATACTGCTGGTGGATGACAATGCTGAGCTCAGGAGCATGCTCAGAAAGACCATGGAAAAGGAAGGCTACAGGAGGGTACTGACCGCAGGATGCTGCGAGGAGACCCTAAGCCTTCTTTCAAAGGAGAGGCCGGACCTTATCATACTTGACATTAACCTTCCTGACGGAGATGGCTTTACCCTGATGAAAAGGATCAGGGAGAGGAACGATGCAGAGGATATACCGGTGCTCTTCCTGAGTGCCAGGGACAAGGATGCGGACAGGCTTTTTGGACTTGGACTGGGAGCCGACGATTATATAGTCAAGCCCTTCCTGAAAAAGGAGCTGCTGCTCAGGATGCACGCCATCCTGAAAAGAAGCTATTCCTACGGAAAGGGAGATGACAAAAAGCAGAACCGGGTATTCAGACTGGGGACCAGGACCGTGGATCTGGATGCAGCCACCATCACCTCTGAAAAGGGAGTCGAGAGCCTGACCGTAAAGGAGCTCAGGATACTAGAGACACTCTATAAGGACAGAGGCAGGATAGTGACCTTTGATGATCTCTGTAAGGCCGTGTGGGATGCCCAGTATTATACCTATGAAAATACTGTCATGGTCCATATGAGGAGGCTCAGGGAAAAGGTGGAGGAGGATCCGTCCGCCCCCAGGTGGATAGTTACCCAGCGAGGCATAGGCTACAAGCTCAATTCTGAGGAGACGGTCCAGAGGATAGATGAAAACAGACAGTAAATACACGCCTGACCGCAGGATGCTGAAGAGGTTCATGGGCGTATCCGCACTCATCTTCATGATACCGGCGCTTTTGTGTGCAGGCATACTTTTATGCACCATGGGAGGGAGCCTTTCTCCTGCAGCTTCCATGCTGCTCATACTGCTGGTATATCTTGTGATGTGGGCCGGATTCACCCTGTTTGCCCTGAAGGTCATATCCAGGCTTTCCGACCTTGCAAGGGGCATAAATGAGCTTGCCTCCGGAGAACCGGTACACGCATATGAGGAGGGACTGACCTCTGAGCTTGCAGAGAGCCTGAACAAGGCCTCAGAGCTCCAGCAGAGACAGAGGCAGATGCTGGAGAAGAGAGATGACCAGCGTATAGAATGGATCAGGGGCGTATCCCATGACATAAGGACCCCGCTGTCAGTCATACTCGGGCATGCAGAGGACATGGAGGAGGACGAGGAGCTTTCCGATGACCAGAAGTCCGTAGCTTCGGTCATGAAGGAGCAGGCTCTCAAGATCAGAGAGCTTATCGGAGACCTTAACCTGCTTTCAAAGCTGGAGTATAACAGTCAGCCACTGAGGCTTACTGATACGGTCCTTGCGGGACTGATCCGCAATGTGGCTGCAGAATTCATGGACAGGGAATATTTCGTCCCCGGAGGAGGCGGCGAGCCGGTGCCCATGGACAGATTCGGGCTGGAGCTCATACTGCTCCCCGAGTTTGAAAGACTCAGTCTTCCCATGGATCAGGGACTCATAAGGAGAGTACTCAGGAACATCATAGGAAACAGTATGAAGCATAATCCGGGAGGGTGCAGCATACTGGTCTTTGCCCATAAGTCTGAGGACAGGGCATTTATAGACATAAGCGATGACGGACGGGGCATACCGGAGCTTATAGCCTCCTGCGTCAATTCTTATGGAAGCGAGCTCTGGAATGAGGAGGAGCTCCAGCATACCATGGATGAGGAGGAGCAGGGCACTGTGGGTGCAGGCCAGCCTCATATCATGGGCATGCGCATAGCCAAGAGGATCATGCTGGCTCATGGAGGGAGCCTTATGGTCAGGCCTGACCTGAGGACCGTGAGCCTGATATTTCCCCTGCAGGCTGACACAAATATATAGGAGCATGAGGTAGATCATATATGAAATTCAGTTATCCCTGTATAGCAGGGCAGAAAGAGGATGGAAGCTTCAGAGTGTATTTTCCGGATCTGGAGATGTGCGAGGCGACTGGCAGAGACCTTGAGGAGGCTCTGGAAAATGCAAAGGAGGCGGAACGGGGCTGGATAGAGCTGGAGCTTTCGGAGGATGACTTCGAGCTGCCGGCAAGATCAGAGCTTCGTGAGCTCTGCCCCGGACCCGGAGAGAGCATACATACTCTTTCCGTCAATATAAGACTTATGGAAGGATATGACGAGTAACGCAGTCAGGAGCTTATGACATATACAGATATATTTCTGATAGGCATAGGCCTCTCCATGGATGCCTTTGCAGTGGCCGTATGCAAGAGCCTGGCCATAGGACGCTTTGACATAAAGAAGGCATTTATCATAGCTCTGTGGTTCGGAGCATTCCAGGGCATCATGCCGGTGCTTGGGTATCTGCTGGGAAGCGTGGTGAGCGGTATCATAAGCAGATATTCGGGCATAGTGGCATTCATATTGCTGACCATCATAGGTGCAGGCATGATAAGGGAGGCCCTGAAAAAAGAGGATGAGGAAGGCAGCTGCGATGCTGACGTGGGATTTTCGGTCATGCTTGCTGCTGCAGTTGCCACCAGCATAGATGCACTGTCGGTGGGAGTGACATTTTCAGCCTATGACATGAATATAGTTGCGAGTGCGCTGCTCATAGCAGCTACTACATTCTGCATATCATTGTTTGCGGTACGCATAGGGACCGTGTTCGGAGCCAGATACAAGGATAAGGCTGAGCTTTTCGGGGGTATCATACTCATACTTATAGGCCTCAAGCTTCTGCTGGGGATATGACACATACAGAGGAGGAATGAGAGATGGAATTTATGATCGAAAGGGCGAGAGGCAGGGATCTGCCGGAGATCAGGGACATATATGCCTATGCCAGGTCCTTCATGTCTGACAACGGAAATCCTACCCAGTGGGTGGGAGGCTATCCTACGGACGAGGAGATCATGAATGATATAGAGCTCTCACAGCTCTATGTGGCAAGGCCCAGGTCCGGATCCAGGAACATAGCCTGCGTCTTTGCATTTTTTGTGGGACTTGATCCCTCGTACCTGAGCATAGAGGATGGTGCCTGGCTCAATGATGCGGAGTATGGAGTCATACACAGGGTGGCTACTGCCCAGTGGGCCAAGGGAAGAGGTGCCGCAGCTTACTGTCTTGAGCAGTGCTTTGGCTGGTACGGCAATCTGAGGATAGACACCCATGCAGACAACATACCCATGCAGCATCTTATAGAAAAGAGTGGATTTACAAGGTGTGGCATCATCCATACGGTATCTGACGGTACTCCCAGGATAGCCTATCAGAGAGAGGCGGACCTTATACTGGCCTCCAACTCTCCCAGGAGGCGTGAGCTTATGAAGAAGCTGGGCATACCCTTCTTTGTGGATCCCTCAAAGGGAGATGAGAGCCTGCCTGAGGGCATGGACGTAAGTCAGGCAGCTGAATATCTGTCAGGCATAAAGGCTTCGGAGGTCCACGAAAGATATGGACACAGGCCGGTGACCGTCATAGGCTCCGATACGGTGGTGATCATGGACGGAAGGATATACGGCAAGCCTCAGGATGAGGCGGATGCGGAGCGCATGCTCAGGGAGCTCTCAGGCAGGACCCACGAGGTACGGACAGGAGTGACCATCATATCGCCAAAGGGAAGGGAAAGCTTCACCTCCTCCACTGAGGTCACCTTTTATGAGCTCAGTGATGAGGAGATAAAGGCCTATGTGGCTACGGGAGAGCCCATGGACAAGGCGGGAGCCTATGGTATACAGGAGGAAGGCGCTCTTCTCGTAAAGGAGATAAAGGGGGATTATTATACGGTCATGGGACTGCCCGTGGCTGAGGTGGCAAGAAGGCTCAGAGCAGGGGGTATGTGATGCTTAAGAGAGAAATGTATCTGAAGAGGCTTGAGATGTATACCGGACGTGACGTGGTGAAGATCATGACCGGTGTAAGGCGCTGCGGAAAGACTGTCATCATGAAGCAGTTCATGGATGAGCTGAGAGAGAACGGAGTGCCTGATGAAAACATCATCTATCTTGACTTTGAAAAGCTCATTTACAACTACTTCACCTCGGAGGCTGCCCTCAGGGAGATGCTGCTAGAATTCCTCGGAGCCGCAGCAGGACACTGCTATGTGTTCCTTGATGAAGTTGAGGATATAAGAGGCTGGGCAAAGGTCTGCTCAGAGCTGCTGAATCTCTTTGACTGCGATGTATATGTATCCTCTTCAAATGCCTCTCTGTTTTATGATGGCTTCCAGAAGGATCTTTCCTATCGCTATGTCAGGATAGACGTATATCCTCTCATATTCAGTGAATTCGTGGAGCTGGCTTCGACGGATGAAAAGCTGTCCGGGCTCAGTGACGAGGAGCTTTTTGAGGTATATCTCCGCCGGGGAGCATTTCCCGCAGTATATTCCATGGATGAGGAGGCAGCGGAGGCCTGGCTCAAGGACACCTACAGTGCAGCCATCCTTAAGGACGTGGTAAGATGCAACGGCCTCAGGGACATAAACCATATAGACAAGATAGCGGGCTATGTCATGTCAAATCTCGGCGAGGTGTATTCTCCCAAGGCTCTGAGGGATTATATAAAGGCACAGGGAGTGACCATATCGGTGGATACGGTATACTCAGTGCTGGATGCTCTCTGCGGCTCAGGACTCATATACAGGGTGCCCCGCTATGACATTAAAAATGACAAGGAGCTGGAGACCCAGGAAAAGTACTATGTCTGTGACGTGGCCATGCGTAACCAGGTCATGGGAGGAGACGAGGCAGCAAGGAGCGTGGCCATGGAAAATGTGCTCCATATGGAGCTCATGACCCGTGGCTTCAAGACCTATGTGGGCAAGCAGGGAAGGTACCAGGTGGATTTCATGGCGGTGAAGTCCGAGGACCGTACCTATCTTAACTGCTGCGAATACCTGAGCAGCAATGAGGCCATAAAGAGAGAGTTCAATCCCCTTGTCAAGATCAGGGACAATTATTTCAAGATGGTGCTTTCCATGGACACTGAGACCAAGGTCAACAAGGGCGGCATAATCAACTTCCCTCTGATCAGCTTCCTGCTCCAGGGGTGATGGAGCAGATGGAGATGGATATGGACATCCAGAGGATAGGAGTCATCACCGGTGCAAGCCGGGGCATAGGCTCAGCTATAGCCCTGGAGCTTGCAGGACGGGGATATGGACTCGTTATAAATGCCAGGGATGAGGCGGCGCTTGGAAGGAAGGTCCTGGAGCTTGAGAGCCTGGGTGCCTGGGTCAGGGCAGTGCCCGGAGACATAAGCTTTCCCGAGACCTCTGAGCGTATATTTTCCCTGGTGGAAAAGAGGCTTTCGGAGCTTGGAGACGGAGCAGAGCTTGTGCTCATAAACAATGCAGGCATATCCCATGTGGGGCTCATACAGGATATGAGCGTGGAGCAGTGGCAGCGGCTCATGGGCGTAAATCTGGGAGGCATGTTCTATACGGTCAGGAAGGCGGTGCCTCTGATGCTATCCCGGAAGTCCGGACATATAGTAAATATCTCCTCTGTATGGGGACAGGTGGGAGCCTCCATGGAGGCAGCCTATTCGGCCTCCAAGGGAGGGGTGGATGCCTTTACCAGGGCCCTTGCAAAGGAGCTGGCTCCCAGCGGCATATGTGTCAATGCCCTGAGCCTTGGGGCCATGGACACCAGCATGAATGACTGCTTCAGTCCAGAGGAAAAGCAGGCGATAGCAGAGGACATACCCGCAGGCCGGTTTGGGGACCCCAAAGAGGCTGCCAGGATATGTGCAGAGCTTTGCCAGTGCAGCCCATATCTGACCGGTCAGATCATAAGACTTGACGGTGCCTGGATCTGAACCGATTCAGTTTTTTGTAAGATAATCCGTAGTTAAAAAGAAAAAAAGTTTATAATTTCCTGTGCTAACATAGACCACGCAGCGCTTTTGGCGCCGCGTGATCTTTTTTTGGGAGGAAAATATTATTGATAACGAAGGAAAGAAGACTATCCAGATTCATACTCATCCTCATGGCGGCATCGGGCCTCATGGCAGGCACGGCCCATGCAGACGAGCTTAAGGGCATGGAGCTTGCCGAGCAGATAGCGGAGACTGCAGAGGCGGCCGTGGACAGCGCGGGAGCAGTGGCAGATATCATGAATGGAGGAGATGAAGACGGCACAGGCCTTTCCCAGGCGATATATGATGAGTACAGGGAGGAGAGTCTGAGAGACCAGATAGTATCCTATGCCATGCAGTTCGTGGGAGGAAGATACAGATACGGAGGCACTTCCCTCACCAGCGGAGTGGACTGCTCAGGCTATGTCATGAAGATATTTCAGAACTTTGGCATAGATACGGGAAGAGACTCAAGGACTCAGGCTCAGAGGAGCAGGACCATAGATGCATCACAGCTAAGGCCCGGAGATCTGGTGTTTTACGGCTCAGGAGGAAGGGTCAACCATGTGGGGATCTACATCGGTGACGGGCTCATAGTCCATGCCTCAAATGAAAGGACGGGCATAAAGGTGAGCAGCATGTACTACCGTGCTCCCATGAAGCTTGGCACCTTTTTATAAAATTAAAACGCCGGCAGACGCCGGCGTTTGTGTATCATATGAAGCTTTATGATCATTCGGGCTCTATGAGTCCGTAGGTATCGCCCTTACGCTTATATACGACGCAGGTCTCATCGGTCTCAGCATTCTTGAAGACGAAGAAGCTGTGGCCAAGGAGCTCCATCTGGAGGCAGGCCTCCTCAGGATCCATGGGCTTGAAGTCAAATTTCTTGATCTTTACTATACGGATCTCGGCCTCTTCCTCAGGCATCTCCTCCTCGGCAAACAGAGTGGAAAATGCTTCAGCGTGCTGGGTCTTGTCTATGAGCTTTTTGCGATGACGGTGGATCTGTCTCTCTATGATCTCCTCTACAAGATCGATGGATACATACATGTCCGTGGAGCTTTCCTCAGCTCTTATGATGGAACCCTTTACGGGTATGGTCACCTCTATGGTCTGCAGATCCTTCTGTACCGACAGCGTGACCATGGCTGTGGTATCGGGAGAGAAAAATTTGGAAAGCTTGCCCAGTTTCTTTTCCACCTGGGCCCTCAGTCGTTCTGTTACTGCTATGTTGCGTCCGGTGATCGTAAATTTCATCAAATCACTCCCCTTCCCTTTAGGATAGGAACAGCTCCTGCTGTTCTGAGGACAGTATAGCATAGATCTGGAGATTTTTCGACTGTTTATACAAAAATCATGAGAAAGCCTGCGGATATTTGTGCAGCTTAACAGAGGACGACATATATAATACTAAAAAATCCGTAAATTCGGTCGGTAAACTTGCTTAAAAGCCTGCATGGTGATAAGATATTTTAGTTATCGTATGCATTTAGGTGTACAGAGCAGCAATCTTTGCATATCAGGAGCTAATAAATGGCAAATCTAATAGAAAAGGTATTTGGTACTCACAGTGAGCGTGAGCTTAAGCATATCTATCCCATAGTGGACAGGATAGAGGCTCTTTCCGATAAGATGGCGGCCATGAGCGATGATGAGCTCAGGGCCCAGACCCCTATGTTCAGGGACAGGCTTGCAAAGGGAGAGACACTGGACGACATACTTCCGGAGGCCTTTGCTACGGTCAGGGAGGCTGCTTCCAGGGTCCTTGGCATGAGACATTTCCGTGTGCAGCTCATAGGTGGAGTGGTGCTCCATCAGGGACGCATAGCGGAGATGAAGACAGGAGAGGGAAAGACCCTGGTGTCTACCTGTCCTGCATATCTCAACGCTCTTACCGGCAGGGGAGTACATATAGTCACGGTAAATGATTATCTGGCCAAGCGTGACGCGGAGTGGATGGGCAAGGTGCACGAGTTCCTGGGCCTTTCAGTCGGCGTGGTGCTCAACTCCATGGACAATGCTGAGCGTAAGGCACAGTATGCAAAGGACATAACCTATGTGACCAACAATGAGCTGGGCTTCGATTACCTCAGGGACAACATGGCCATATATAAGGAGCAGCTGGTGCTCAGGGATCTGGCCTACTGCATCATAGACGAGGTGGACTCCGTGCTCATTGATGAGGCACGTACACCTCTGATCATATCGGGACAGTCAGGAAAGAGCACCAAGCTTTATGAGATGTGCGACGTGCTGGCCAAGCAGATGGAGAGAGGCGAGGCCTCTGCCGAGTTCTCCAAGTTCAATGCGATCATGGGCGAGGAGATAGAGGAGACCGGAGACTTCATAGTCGATGAGAAGGAAAAGACCGTCAGCCTTACCGAGCAGGGAGTCGGCAAGGTGGAAAGGTTCTTCAACATACAGAACCTGGCTGATCCCGAAAACCTGGAGATCCAGCACAACATCATACTTGCCCTCAGGGCAAACAACCTGATGCACAGGGACAAGGACTATGTGGTAAAGGACGATGAGGTCCTCATAGTCGATGAGTTCACCGGACGTATCATGCCCGGCAGACGCTACTCTGACGGACTCCACCAGGCCATAGAGGCCAAGGAGCATGTAAATGTCAAGCGTGAGAGCCGCACCCTGGCCACCATCACCTTCCAGAACTTCTTCAACAAGTTTGAGAAGAAGGCGGGCATGACCGGTACGGCACAGACTGAGGAAAACGAGTTCCGCAGCATCTACGGCATGGATGTCATAGTCATACCTACAAATGTTCCCGTCATCAGGATCGATCACGAGGACTCGGTATATAAGACAAAGGCGGAGAAATTCAAGGCCGTATGTGATTCGGTCGAGGAGGCTCACGCCAAGGGCCAGCCTGTGCTGGTCGGCACCATAACCATAGAGACCTCAGAGCTCCTGTCCCGCATGCTCAACCGCAGGGGCATAGCACATAAGGTGCTCAATGCAAAATTCCACGAGCTGGAGGCAGAGATAGTTGCCGAGGCCGGACGCCACGGAGCCGTGACCATAGCCACCAACATGGCCGGACGTGGTACGGATATAAAGCTGGATGAGGAGGCAAGGGCTGCCGGTGGACTCAGGATCATAGGTACTGAGCGCCATGAGTCAAGACGTATAGATAATCAGCTCAGAGGTCGTTCAGGAAGACAGGGAGATCCCGGAGAATCAAAGTTCTACCTTTCTCTCGAGGATGATCTGCTCCGTCTCTTCGGCGCGGACAACCTGATGACCATGTTCAACCGTCTCGGAGTCGAGGAGGGTGAGGAGATCCATCACAAGATGCTCACCAAGGCCATAGAGGGAGCTCAGAAGAAGATAGAGAGCAACAACTTCGGTGTCCGTGAGCAGCTCCTCAAATATGACGAGGTCAACAACGAGCAGAGAGACATAGTATATAAGGAAAGAAGGAAAGTGCTTGACGGTGTCAGCATGAGGGACGTCATCATAAAGTACATCCAGGA
>CALWHG010000017.1 GCA_944380315.1 uncultured Lachnospiraceae bacterium | reverse complement strand
TGTATTACAGGAGCAGTGCTCAGGCAAAGTACCCCGAGCAGCTTTAAACATATCAAGGCTGATGTGTTCCTGAGAGAGATACTCATGAGTAGGCTTTCCATGCGTGCCCTTGTATCCGGAGAGGATGTGAGCTTTGGATACATGAAGGAGGGCGATGCGGACTACCTGAGAGATCGCACGGATGAGCTTGGCTACAGCTTTGAGACTGTAGACAAGCTGAGGACGGCAGACGGGTCCGTGATCAGCTCTACTCTGATCAGGAACCTTATAGTGGAAGGAAACATAGGCAGGGCAGCCGCTCTCCTTGGCAGGGATATCTCCATAGGCGGAAGGGTAGTGCATGGAAGGCATCTGGGAAGCTCCGTGCTGGGCTTTCCGACCATGAATCTGGAGATGCCTCCGGAGCTTGTGCTGCCTCCCTTTGGAGTGTACGCCGTAAGGCTCAGCTTCATGGGCAGGAAGGGAGAGATACTTGAGACCTATGAGGGCATAGCCAATCTGGGTCGTAAGCCCACTGTCGATGCTGAGGATGTCTACAAGGACAAGGTATGGCTTGAGACCTTTGCATTTGATTATGAGGGAGATGCCTATGGCCGTGACATAAGAGTCAGCCTTCTGCATTTCATAAGGCCAGAAAGAAAGTTTGGATCCCTGGAGGAGCTTAGAGAGCAGCTGCTTTCAAGGGATGTGGCAGAGGCAAAGGCTTATTTTGAAGGGATAAAAAAAGCTGAGGGATGATATCCTTCAGCTTTTTTGTTGGACCGGTCGGGCAGGCTGTGAAGCACTGCTGCCGTCCGCTTATTTAAGATATTATTTAAGATACTTGTCAAAAAACTTGACTACGATCTCCTTGACCTCAGGCTGGAAGAACTCGGGAGTACCGTGGCCTCCGTTCTTCAGTACATAGAGATCAGCTCTGTCCTCAAGACCTGCATCGCAGATCTGCTGATAGAATTCCTCGCTTATCTCAAGGGGCACAAGTGGATCTGCATCGCCGTGCATGATCAGGATGGGAGCCATCTTGTCGCTGATGAAATACTGAGTGCAGGCCTCCTTGGCTCTTTCCTTCATAGTAGCAGGATCGCCGCCTATGAGAGCTCCTGCATGGGTGTCCTCCACGGTCTTCCATCTGTGGTTGGGGTTTTCCCTCATGGCTATCTCGTCGGCCTCCATGAGCTTAATGAAGTCTACGGGTCCGAACATATCGTAGGTAGCCTGCACCTCGGAGGAGTAGTCAGCCCACTCTTCAGTATCATAGCCCTCGGTATTCATGCCCGCCATAGCTGCAAGATGTCCGCCTGCGGAACGTCCCATGACGCCTATACGGTCAGGGTCGATCTCATACTTCTCGGCATTTGCCCTGAGGAAGCGGAGAGCGGTCTTGACGTCCTTCAGCTGCTCGGGGTACTTTGCCTGAGCACTGCTCCTGTAATACATGGATGCTACCACGTAGCCTGCTTCTACCAGGTACTCGCATTCTGCTACCATAAGGTTTTTGTCACAGCCCCTGTAGCCGCCGCCGGGGATCCAGAGTATGGCGGGCTTAAGGAGCTTCTTGCGGTCCTCACCCTCGGTGCCTGCTGCTATGCGCATCTCACTGTTTCCGTTCTGAAGCATGATGGACATTTCAAGGTCCAGCATGTTGCCATCAAGGTCAGGCCTGTGTGAATAAACTACGCTGTCGATAAAATTGACGCTGGGTCTCTTGCGACCCGGATCGATATAATATCTCATGTTAAGATCCTCCTTTATCAAGATAACATATTTAGTAAATTTTATTGTATACCATAAAAGTTATATAGACAAGCTGTTATAAGTTATATATAGTTTAAGTATTACTTATAGTCGTGTTTTTCAGATTCATGCCTGTCACAAGATATAGGACGAGGCGCTTCATGGAGGAGATATATGCAGGACAAACAGTTGAGATATATAGTTGAGATAGGAAGGCAGGGAAGTTTGTCGGCTGCTGCAAGACATCTGGGCATATCTCAGCCTGCTCTCAGTCAGTTCCTGGCAAATGAAGAACAGGGGCTTGGAACCAGACTTTTCATTTCCTATGGAAACAAGCTTATACCTACACCGGCAGGAAATGTATATATAAGTGCAGCCTCAAGGATGTTGAAGATAAGGGATCAGACCTATAACAGGATCATGAGGCCAGAACAGGATGATATAAGAAAGATAAAACTTGGTGTTCCAAATCAATTCTTCGACATACTTGCTGCCAGAGTAGTGCCATCTATCTATGGAAGGATCAAAAATCTGGACATAGAGATCAGAGATGCGATAAGCTTCGATCTGAAAAGCAAGCTTGAAGGTGGAGAGCTTGATATGGCCATAGTCGGTTCATCTGATCCTCCGGACAGTCCCGGATCTGACTATGTATTCATGAGATGCGAGGTATGCATGCTTGTGCCCAGGGTGTTTAACCTTACCTTCCCTGTGCTTGAAAATGAAAGGGAGCATAAGCTGCTGCCATTGGAGGAGCTCAGGAATCAACCCTTTGTACTGCCTGAGGGCAGGAACGTGCTGAAGGAGCTGGTGGATCAGGTCTTTGAGGATGCCGGCTATGTACCGCATGTAAGCTATCTTTCTGACAATCCCTTCGTTGCCATGGAGCTTGCGGCACAGGGCTTTGGGACTGCCTTCGTTACTCTCAATGCTGCAGCAGCCGCTGATATCTCGAGGTGCCGTATATTCCTGATGGAATCACACCCATGCGTATATTACAGGATACGCCTTCGGGAACAGAAGGAGCCCGATGAGGTCGAGAGCCTTCTGATCATGTCCCTCCTTCGGGAAGCACTCAGGACAGGTGATGAGTCCATTTACCTCAATGAAGCATCAAGGAGCATACTTGAGTCAGGGAAGGAGGTCTGATATGGATACCAGACAGCTCGAATACATGCTGTGTGTGGAAAAGCACAGGAGCATATCAAGGGCGGCAGAGGAGCTCTATATATCTCCCTCGGCTCTCAGCCAGCAGATAAAGCAGCTGGAGTTTGAGCTGGGGACCAGACTCTTCAGACGCTCCGGTGGAGGCATGATCCCCACTACAGACGGAAATATATATCTATCAGGTGCCAGACAGATGCTGAAGCTAAAGCAGGATGCCGTGAGCAGGATCAGAGCCATGGGGTCGGAAGAGAGCGAAAGGATGACCATAAGACTTGCTCTCAACAGGGATTTTCTTTCATTTTTCAATGCCAGCATAAAGCATGCATTTGAGGCAAGATTTCCATACATGAAGTTGGAGCCCGTGGTGGTCGATGAGACCTCAGCCAAGGACGAGGTGCTTCATGGCAATGCAGACATGGCCTTCATCATAGCCTCCGGCATAAAGGCTTCATCACTTGACAGCATACCCATACAGAAGGACGCCCTGCACCTGGCTTTTCCAACTTGGGTAACAGAAGAAGGGGCCTCAGATGTGGACTATGAGGAGATAATAAGAAAGCTCAGGTACATGGGCTATATATCCGCGCCTTTTACCGGATTAAGAGGCGCAGACATGTATTATCTGAGATGTGCGGGACTTGAGCCGGATACGCTCTGCTATACCACCTCCTACAGACATCTTAAGGAGCTCCTGAATCGTCAGTTTGCCTATGGCATACTGCCTGAAAGCTTTATAGAGAAGAGCGACGAGTTTGTCCATATCCCCATCAGGCCGGAGGCATACTATACGCTCTGCATAGTGCTTAGTGACAGCCTCAGCATAACTGAGGAGGTAAAGGAGCTCATACTCATATTCCTCAGGGAATTTGATATCGATCATGGTGGGAAAAGTATGAGAGATATATTGGAGCATGGATGCTGAGAAATAAATTTTACATGTATCTATCCTAGGCATCTGTGGGAAATCATCTTGGCCATTTACGGAAATTATCGCTTGCTTTTTCCATCCTCAGATGGTAAAATGCTCATGTTTTGATAAGACGCCCCGGCGCGGCATGGCGCGACTCCTGCGTATGCTCTGTTGGAGGTAAGTAAGGCCTAAGGCCCAGTTAAGGAGGAAAAGACATGATATCAAAGGAAAAGAAGCAGCAGCTCATGAAGGAGTTCGGACGTAACGAGCACGACACAGGATCACCTGAGGTACAGATCGCAGTACTTACACAGAGGATCAACGAGCTCACCGAGCACCTTAAGCAGAACCCCAAGGATCACCACTCCAGAAGAGGACTTCTGATGATGGTAGGTCGCAGAAGAGGACTTCTTGATTACTATGCTAAGAAGGATCTTGAGGGATACAGGAACCTGATCCAGAGACTTGGTATCAGAAAGTAATATCGGGGATATGAGTTTTATGGCACCTTCGTCTTTATGGCGAAGGTGCTTTAAGCTTAAGGAAAAATATGGACAGGCAGAAGCTGAGCTGCCCGAAGGAGCGGAAGATCATGGACATGGAAAAACGGCTGAACAGTCTTAAGGGCATAGGCATACTGGCATGTATAGCTGTGTTCTTTTGCCATTTCAGGCTTGCCTTTGCCCCTGATAAGATGCTGTGGATAGACAGTACCCCGCTGAGGCTCCTGACCTCCTCTGGAGATACTGCCATAAGGATCATGTTTGCTGTAAGCGGTGCTCTCATAAGCTATGACTATTTTTGCGGCCGATCATATGAAGAGGCTCCTGCGGACATCCTTAAACGTTATTTCAGGCTTGCTCCAAATGTCTTAGCGGCTCACCTTATAGTATATATACTCATGACCTGCGGATTGCTATACAATGCGGAGGCGGCACAGCTGAGCGGCTCTCTGGGCTTTCTGGATGTATTCAATGATTTTGTGCCAAAGCTTTTTCAGTGTCTGAGAGAGGCAGCATTTTCCTGTTTCCTTATGGGAGAGAGCAGCTATATAGGGCCGCTCTGGGTCATGACATATGAATTTCTGGGAGGCTTGCTGGTGCTGGCCATCATAGGGCTGTGCAGAGGAAACAGGACACTGCGCTTTATCGTATATCTCATCATACTTTCCGTGTTCAGCTCCTACTATAACTACTTTATCCTTGGGATGATAGTGAGCGAGCTATGTGCAGAAGGATCTGCTATCAAATGGCTTGATTCCAGGCGGCTGACCGACCTTGTCCTGTTCTTTATCTCCCTGTTTATAGTCAGCATGTTGGACATAGACGATACAAATAAAACGGTAAGGATACTTTTCGGGGCAGGGCTCTTGCTCCTGCTTATGACTATGATCGGCAGCTCCTGGGCAGAAAAGCTCCTAGGCAACAGACTGATGCTCCTTGGAGGGGCACTGGCGTATCCGGTCTATGTGCTTCACTGGCCGGTGATCGAAAGCTTTTCATCCTGGCTTTATATCAGGCTCTTTTCCATGGGGCTCGGACATAGGCACATGGTATTGATAGATCTGGCCCTGACAAGTATACTGATAGCTGCAGTGGCCTGGATGTTTCACACATACGTTGAAGCTGCAGGCCGTGGAGCCATAAAATACATAGACAGATATATGAAGGCTCAGAGTCATGACCGCTGATACAGAGGAAGCTTAGGATCTCATGGTAAATGTGGATACAAAACGTATAGATTGGGTCGATATATTCAAGGCCCTGTCCATGCTGCTCATAGTCATGGCTCATGTATGCGGCAGGTTCAATGACTGTGTATATCAGTTCCATGTGACCGCATTTTTCTTCATATCCGGATATACCAGCGGGAGCCGGGGGAGTATGTTTGAGACAGTAATAAAACGGGTGCTCACACTTCTGGTCCCATATTATTTCTTCAATCTTTCCGGAGTGATACTGATAGAGCTCCTGGAGCGGGCCCATGTGGCCTGGCTGCTTTCCAGTGAGACATACCCGCCGACTCTTCAGCTGAAGGTGCTTGAGGTGCTCAGGCTCGAGGGGATGAACTGCGAATGGTTCGGAGCCACATGGTTTTTGAAGGTGATGTTCTGGGCATCCTGTCTGTTTGAAGCAGAGGTCAGACTTTCCGGTCGAAAAATGAACATACTGATGTCCATGAGTGTACTCCTGTTCCTGCAGTCACTTGCCATCGATGATTCCATATGGAAGCTGATGCTCAAGGCTCAGTATTTCATGGCTGTAGGATGGATGCTTAAAAACAGACTGAAGGAGGGCCCTGTCCTGAGGACAACGGGCAAGGCATTTATTATAGCTCTCTTGTGGGGCATATGTATGCACCTTGGCCTCTGTGAGACCATAAACTGGCCCACCTTCAAGTTCAACGGACTCTGGGACATGATCATACCATTTTTTGGCATAGGGATGCTGATCTGCATATCTCAGATCCTGGCTGTCTCAGGAGGGGTGAGGAAGCCACTTCTTTATGCGGGAAGGAACACTATGGGGCTCATGTGCCTTCATTTCCTGAGCTTTAAGGCAGTATATCTGATGCTCATAGCCGTGGGCAGGATGAGCTGGGATCAGCTGAGCCTTCTGCTGCCTCCGGACATATATTATATGCCTGAGCTGCTGGCGGTGACATTTATAACAGTGGCAGTTTCCCTGCTCTTGTGGTATCTTATGGGAAGGTCAAGGCTCCTGAGGCTTTTGACCGGCAGATGGAGGAAGGAAGAGCTTGCAGCATTTTATGACAGTCTGATCATAAGGGAGCTGCATGATATCTATGATATCCTTAAATGTACAGCCATCAGCATCATTGATGAATACAGGACTGACTTCATGGTCAGGAAAGAAAAACGGAGGAACATATGAACAGAGTCATAATTACAGTAGTCGGAAAGGATACGGTCGGCATCATAGCCGGCATCTGCACCTATCTTGCAGAGCACAACATAAACATCCTTGACATTTCCCAGACCATACTCCAGGGCATCTTCAACATGATGATGATCGTGGATATATCTGGTGCAGACATAAGCTTCGATACGCTTTCCGACGGCCTTGAGACCGTGGGCACGGAAAAGTCCGTTACCATCAAGTGCCAGAGGGAGGAGATATTTACCTCCATGCACAGGATCTGACAGGAGAGAGCATATGATAAATATCTACGAGGTCAATGAGACCAATCAGATGATAGAGCAGGAAAATCTGGACGTGCGTACCATTACCATGGGTATAAGCCTGCTTGGCTGCGCGGATCAGGATCTTGGAAGGCTCTGTGACAGCATATATGACAGGATAACCACTCAGGCCAGGGATCTGGTCAGTGTGGGAGAGCAGATAGAGAAGGACTATGGAGTGCCCATAGTCAATAAGCGTATATCCGTGACTCCCATATCCCTTATAGCCGGCTCCTGTGCAAGGAGCATAGAGGACTATGTAAGGATAGCAAAGACCCTCGATCGGGCGGCTGAGGCCGTGGGTGTCAACTACATAGGCGGCTTTTCCGCCATAGTATCAAAGGGCATGACAGAGGCAGATGAGCTCCTCATGCGCTCACTTCCCTATGCATTGCCTGCTACTAACTGCATGTGCTCCTCAGTAAATGTGGGCTCCACAAAGACAGGCATCAATATGGATGCGGTCAGGCTCATGGGAGAGATCATAGTTGAGACCGCAAGGAACACAAAGGATGGAGACTTCCCTCACTGTGCCAAGCTGGTAGTATTCTGCAATGCGCCTGACGACAATCCTTTCATGGCAGGTGCATTTCACGGAGTAAGCGAGCCGGATGCGGTCATAAACGTAGGAGTAAGCGGTCCGGGTGTAGTCAAGACGGCCCTTGAGTCCTGCAGGGGAGAGAGCTTTGAGGTCCTCTGCGAGACAGTCAAGAAGACAGCCTTCAAGATAACCCGTGTGGGCCAGCTGGTGGCGAAGGAGGCATCGGAAAGACTTGGGGTGCCTTTCGGTATCATAGACCTTTCACTGGCCCCCACACCTGCCATAGGTGACAGCGTGGCAGACATCCTTGAGCTCATGGGACTTGAGTCCACAGGTGCTCCGGGTACCACTGCGGCACTGGCCCTCCTGAACGATCAGGTAAAGAAGGGCGGTATCATGGCATCCTCTTATGTGGGAGGGCTCAGCGGAGCCTTTATCCCTGTCAGTGAGGATCAGGGCATGATAGATGCGGTACAGAGGGGCTCCCTGAGCCTTGAGAAGCTGGAGGCCATGACCTGTGTATGCTCAGTGGGACTTGATATGATAGCCATACCAGGAGATACACCTGCCTCCACAATATCAGGCATCATAGCCGATGAGGCGGCCATAGGCATGATAAATCAGAAGACCACGGCCGTAAGGCTCATTCCCGCTGTGGGCAAGAAGGTGGGAGACCGGGTCGAGTTCGGAGGACTTTTCGGATATGCTCCCGTCATGCCGGTAAACAGCTTCTCCTGTGAGGGCTTCATAAACAGGAAGGGCAGGATACCTGCTCCCATACACAGCTTCAAGAACTGAGGCCTTATGGCGTGCAGCAGGTATGATGGTAGGAGGTGCAGGATATGATGGATTCAACTAAATATGGCATAGGATATTTTGCTCCTCCGGCTGAGAAGGGACATCATTATGACTGGCCCCAGAGGGATCACATAGAGCAGGCTCCCATATGGTGCAGCGTGGACCTCAGGGACGGCAATCAGAGCCTTATGGTGCCCATGGATCTTGAGCAGAAGCTGGAGTTTTTTGAGCTGCTTGTCAGGATAGGCTTCAAGGAGATAGAGGTGGCCTTTCCGGCAGCCAGCGATACGGAATTTGAGTTTGTCAGAAGGCTCATAGAGGAGGACAGGATCCCGGATGACGTGACCATACAGGTCATGACCCAGTGCAGGGAGCATATAATCAGGAGGACCTTCGAGGCCATAGAGGGAGCTCCCAGAGCCATAGTCAATTTCTATAATTCCACAAGTGCCGTACAGCGGGAGCAGGTCTTCCGCAAGTCCAGGCAGGAGATACTTGAGATAGCCACGGACAGCGCCAGGCTCATAAAGGAGCTCGGCAGCAGACACAGAGGCAGCCTCAGGTATGAATACATACCTGAGAGCTTTACGGGCACGGAGCCTGAGTATGCCCTGGAGGTCTGCAACGCAGTCATAGACATACTAGAGCCTGTATCGGAAAGGCCTATGGTCATAACCCTGCCTGCCACCGTGGAGCTCAGTATGCCCCATATATACGCAAATCAGGTGGAATATATGTCAAAGAACCTGCATAGAAGGGACAGCGTCATACTCTCTGCACATCCTCACAACGACAGAGGCTGCGGAGTGGCTGATGCGGAGCTTGCCCTCCTTGCAGGAGCCCAGAGGATAGAATGCTGTCTGTTTGGAAACGGAGAGCGTACGGGCAATGCTGACGCCATCACTCTGGCTCTCAACATGTACAGCCAGGGCGTAGATCCGGGACTTGATCTCTCAGACATACCAGGCATATGTGAGGAGTACGAGAGACTGACGGGCATGCATATATACGAGAGGACGCCCTATGCAGGAAGCCTGGTGTTTGCAGCATTTTCCGGAGGGCACCAGGATGCCATAGCAAAATCCCTTGATTACAGGGCAGAGCATGGACTGCACAGGTGGAGCTGCCCCTACATACCCATAGATCCGGAGGACATAGGACGTACCTATGATACGGATGTCATACGTCTCAACAGTCAGAGCGGCAAGGGCGGCATCAGGTTCCTGCTTCATCGCAGGTTCGGCTATTATCCTCCGTCACGTATGTGTCAGGAGCTTGGTGCCAAGGTCAAGAGCCTGAGCGACCATGATCATAAGGAGCTTAGTGTGGATGAGCTCCTTGAGCTCTATGAAAGCTCCTATGTCAATCATACCAGTCCACTCAATGTCACTGGGGCACACTTCATACAGAATGATGATGGAAGCATAACGGCTGATATCATGCTGGATCATGAGGGCAGGAGCATGAGCGGCAGGGCCGCCGGAAACGGACGTCTGGACGCGGTGGCCACGGCCATAGAGCAGCGGATGGGGCTCAGCTTCGTGCTGACGCACTACAGCGAGCACGCCCTTGATTCCGATACGGACAGCCGTGCCTGCAGCTATGTGGGACTCAGGTGGTCTGACGGTACGGAGACCTGGGGCTGCGGCACCCATACGGATATAATCATGGCAGGTATAAGAGCCCTTGTGAGCGCCATAAATAACAAATAAAAAATTGAGTATATCAGGATGGTATAGTTTGATGAAACCTGTAAACATAGCCATAGACGGGCCCTCCGGGGTCGGAAAGTCTACCATAGCAAAGAGCCTGGCCGCAAGGCTAGGATTTACCTATATCGATACGGGAGCCATGTTCCGCACGCTGGCGGTGTATTTCCTTCGTAAGGACGTGGACTCCGGTGATGAGGCCGCAGTGTGCGCGCTGCTTCCGGAGTGCGATGTGGACATACGCTATGAGGACGGACAGCAGCACATGTATCTCAACGGTGAGGATGTGACCGGACTCATAAGGACAGAGGAGGTGTCAAAGGTCGCCTCCGTCACCTCGCAGTACGGAGAAGTACGCAGGAAGCTGCTTTACATGCAGCAGGATATGGCCAGAAGGCAGGACGTGATCATGGACGGCCGGGACATAGGTACTGTAGTGCTCCCGGATGCTCAGCTCAAGCTCTTCGTCACTGCCAGACCTGAGGTCAGGGCGAGACGCCGCTACCTTCAGCTTAAGGAGCAGGGAAGGCTTGGAGACGCTACGCTTGAGGATATACTCAAGGATATGGAGGAAAGGGACTACAGGGACTCCCACAGGGAAAATGCTCCTCTCATGGAGGCTGAGGACGCTGTGCTCCTTGACAATTCCGACATAAGCGAGGCTGAGGCCGAGGACAGGATCCTTGAGCTCCTCAGGGAAAGGAAACTGATCTGATGGAAGTAAGGCTTGCAAAGACGGCAGGCTTCTGCTACGGAGTACAGCGCGCCGTGGACATGACAGCCGGCGCGGCGGAGGAATTCCTTGCGGGCGGATGCGGCAGGATATATACCTATGGGCCCATAGTCCATAACGAGACCGTAGTGGCAGAGCTATCCGCCAGGGGCGTGGGCATCATAGAGGATGAAGCCATGCTCAGAGCCATGCTGGATAAGAGAGAGCTTGAGGGCTGTACCATAGTCATAAGGGCTCACGGAGCCCCCAGAGAGATATATGAGCTCATAGAGGGAAGCGATCAGGACATCAGGATACTGGATGCTACCTGTCCCCATGTAAAGCGCATCCATGACATAGTCAGGGAGAGGCACGCTGAGGGTGATAGCATAGCCGTGTCAGGAGATCCGACTCACCCTGAGGTCATAGGCATACTGGGCCAGATAGAGGGGGATGCTTTCGTGCTTCCGGACCTGGATTCCTGCAGGGCTCTGGAGCTTCCGGAAAATGAAAGACTGACCCTTGTTTCACAGACCACACAGAGCGTTACAAAATTTCAAGATATGGTTGATATTTTGCATAAAAAGCGCTATTATACAAATGTTATAGACACGATTTGCAATGCTACACAGAGAAGGCAGGCCGAGGCCAGGGAGCTGGCAGCGAGTTGTGATGCCATGCTGGTCATAGGAGGGAGGAATTCCTCCAACACCAGGAAGCTTTATGACATTTGTCTTTCCCAGTGTAAGAGGACGTATCTTATTCAGTCCATAACAGATATTAAGGGAACTATTGATCATTCTGTGCGTTGCGTTGGTATAACGGCTGGGGCATCCACCCCGAGAACCATTATTGAGGAGGTTTTTAAATATGTCAGAGATGAGTTTTGAAGATATGCTCAATGAATCTTTCAAAACAATACGTACAGGAGAGGTAGTTACCGGCAAGGTCATCGACGTTAAGCCCGAGTATATCATAGTCAATATCGGCTACAAGTCAGATGGCATCATAACCAAGAACGACTATTCTGCAGACAGCTCAGTGGATCTTACCGCTGAGGTCAAGCCCGGAGATGAGATCGAGGCAAAGGTAAGAAAGGTCAACGATGGCGAGGGACTCGTTTCTCTCAGCCACAGAGACGTGATCTCAGAGAAGAGCAACCAGAGGATCAAGGAAGCCTTCGAGAACAAGGAGCTCATCACAGGCAAGGTAGACAAGGTAGTCAACGGCGGACTTTCCGTTATCTATGAGGGCGTGAGAATATTCATCCCCGCAAGCCTTGTTTCAGATCTTTATGAGAGAGATCTTTCCAAGTATGCAGGAACAGACATAGAGTTCGTGATCACCGAGTTCAATCCTCAGAAGCACAGGATCATCGGTGACCGCAAGCATCTCATCCTTGAGCGTAAGGCGGCTGCCAAGGAGGCACTCCTTGCCACCATCAAGGAAGGCGATGTCATAGACGGTACAGTCAAGAACATAACCGATTTCGGTGCATTCGTAGACCTTGGAGGAGCTGACGGACTTCTCCATATCTCAGAGATGAGCTGGGGCAGGACCGAGAACCCCAAGAAGGTTTACAAGCCCGGCCAGACTCTCAGAGTCATGGTCAAGGAGATAAACGGGGACAAGATAGCACTTACCCGCAAGTTCCCCGATGAGAACCCTTGGGTGCTCGCTCTTACAAAGTATGCCGTAGGCAACATCATCAGAGGCCGTGTAGCACGTCTTGCTGATTTCGGTGCCTTCATCAATCTTGAGCCCGGCATCGATGCACTCCTTCATGTATCTCAGATATCAAATGAGAGAGTGGAGAAGCCTTCAGATGTACTCAAGGTAGGCGATGAGATCGTTGCCAAGGTTACAGAACTCAATGCTGCTGACAAGAAGATATCTCTTTCCATCAAGGCTCTCAATGCTCCCGAGCGCAGAGAGGAGCCCAAGGAGGAGGATGTAGTATCAGTTTACACCGATACCGAGGATGAGGAGATCGAGGAGGCTGCAGAGGAGCTTGCTGAGGCAGCTGAGGTAGTTGAGGAGGTAGCTGAAGCAGCTGAGGCTGCAGAGACATCCTCAGACAACGAGTGATCTTTTTTATGAATCATGCCGCTTTCCGTGGTCACGGCCATGGAAGGCGGTTTTTTTGTCCTGAGGCAGGGCAGGGAAATGAGACGGAGGCAATACATGGGATTTGAGATAGAGAGAAAGTGGCTGATAAAGGAGCTGCCTGAAGGGATCGGAGGCTTTCCCCATAAGGAATATGTACAGGGATATCTCTGCACTGAGCCGACGGTCAGGGTCAGGCAGGAGGGTGATGAGTATGTACTGACCTATAAGGGCGCTGGACTGCTGAAAAGAGAGGAGTATAACCTTCCGCTCACGGAAGTATCCTTCAGACATCTTATTACGAAGTGTGACGGCAGGCTGATACATAAGACCAGGTACTTTATCCCTCTTTCAGACCAAAAGGGGCTGACCATCGAGCTGGACGTATACAAAGGTGAGCTTTCAGGGCTCATGACTGCTGAGATCGAATTTCCCTCTGAGGCGGAGGCCATGGGCTTTGAAGCACCGGATTGGTTTTCTGAGGATGTCAGCCTTCGGCCGGAGTACAAAAACTCAGCCCTGGCCATGGATGATACCCTGGATATTCTGCCATAATTTCCTGTAAATATAACCTATGTTATTGAAGTCATGTATCATGTCACGCAAAGTGTGGAGCTTTTGTGATTTTTCTAACTATTTTTCAAAATATATCCATTTTATTATGGAAATTTTCATTGAAAGAGTATATAATGACCATATCAGTTGTATAAACTGACTAATTTTTTAATGGGAGGAACATTTACAATGAGACTGTTCAAAAAAGTATTGGCTGTAGCTCTCGCTTCAGCTATGGTACTTTCAATGGCAGCATGCGGAAGCTCCGCTGAGGAGACCACCGCAGCAGCTACCGAGGCAGCAACAGAGGCAGCTGAGGAGGCTGCAGAGGCAGAGGCTGAGGCCGTTACTGAGGCTGTTGAGGAAGCAGCAGGAGAGGCAGTAGATCTCAATGTAGCAGTATTCTACTATACCTATGCTGATACCTATATCTCATCCGTACGTACTGCACTTGATGCAGCATTCGATGAGGCTGGTATCAAGTATCAGGACTATGACTCCAACTCAAGCCAGACCACTCAGAACGAGCAGATCAACACTGCTATCACCACCGGAGCTAACCTTCTTATAGTTAACATCGTTACTTCCGGATCAGTTGATGCTTCCAACGCAGTAGTTGAGATGGCAAGGACAGCAGACATCCCCGTTATCTTCTTCAACAGAGCAGTTGAGGACGACGAGAACGAGGGCGTTGTACTTGGAAGCTATGACAAGTGCGCATTTGTAGGAACCGATGCTCCCGAGGCAGGTCACATGCAGGGCCAGATGATCGGTAACTACCTTGTTGAGAACTTCGATACCGTAGATCTCAACGGCGACGGTCAGATCTCCTATGCTATGTTCATGGGACAGCTTGGTAACGCAGAGGCTATCTATCGTACACAGTACGCAGTAGAGGATGCCAACGCAGTTCTTACCGAGGCTGGACTTCCTGAGCTCGTTTACTTCGATGAGTCCAACACTGACAAGTATCAGGTCGATGCCAACGGTAACTGGTCAGCACAGGCTGCAAACGAGTACATGACCACCAACCTTTCTCAGTACAATGAGGCAAACGGCAACATGATCGAGCTCGTTATCTGCAACAACGACGGTATGGCAGAGGGCGCTATCTCCGCTCTTAACGACCAGGGCTACAACCTCGGCACAGAGGACAGCACCATGATCCCCGTATTCGGAGTTGATGCTACAGACGCAGCTAAGCAGCTCATCGCAGACGGCAAGATGGTTGGTACCATCATGCAGGATGCTCAGGGTATGGCTGATTGCATCGCATTCCTTACCGAGAATGTTGGCGCAGGCAAGGCCCTTATGGATGGAACTGACAGCTTCGTTATCTCTGAGAACGTAGCTAACAAGATCTACATCCCTTACGGCGAGTACAACGGCTGATAAGTAAGATCAATGCAAAGTATATAGCTGCTGCGAAAGCAGCAGCTATATTTTTAAGTAGTTTTAAGGGGGAAACGTATGGCACAGGATGATGTTTTATTAAAAATGGTCGACATCACAAAAGAATTTCCCGGCGTTAAGGCCCTCGATAAGGTACATCTCGAAGTAAAGAGAGGAACTGTTCATGCTCTCATGGGAGAGAACGGAGCCGGAAAATCCACCCTCATGAAGTGCCTTTTCGGTGTCTATAAAAAAGACAGCGGCCATATTTTTCTGGAAGGAAAGGAAGTAGACTTCAAGACTTCCAAAGAAGCGCTGGAAAATGGAGTTGCGATGGTGCATCAGGAGCTGAATCAGGCTCTTAAGCGCAATGTCATGGATAATCTATGGCTGGGACGCTTTCCAAAAAAAGGCGGACTGATCGACGAACATAAGATGTATGTCGACACCAAGGCTTTGTTCGAGAAGCTGGGCATAGACGTGGATCCGCTCAGGACCATGAGCACACTGCCCGTATCACAGAGGCAGATGCTCGAGATCGCCAAGGCGGTATCCTACAACTCTAAGGTCATCGTATTTGATGAGCCCACCTCTTCCCTTACCGAGAAAGAGGTAGATCATCTGTTCGAGATCATCAACATGCTCAGGGATCAGGGCTGCGGCATCATATACATTTCACATAAGATGGCAGAGATACTTCGTATATCCGATGAGATCACGGTCATGCGTGATGGTACATGGGTAGCTACGGAGCCTGCAAAAGAGATGACTATGGAGCGTATCATCAAGCTCATGGTTGGACGTGAGCTTGGTAATCAGTTCCCTCCCAAGGACAACAAGCCCGGTGAGGTGGCCCTCGAGGTCAACAACCTTACGGCTCAGTATTCGCTCCTCAATGATGTGTCATTTACAGCAAGGAAGGGTGAGATACTTGGCATAGCCGGACTGGACGGCTCCGGAAGGACCGAGACCCTGGAGAACATATTTGGCGTAGCCACAAGGAAGTCTGGCACCATCAAGCTCAACGGCAAGGAGTGCAAGAACCGCAACTCCGGTGAGTCCATAAAGAACGGATTTGCCCTGCTTACCGAGGAGAGACGTGCTACAGGTATATTCAGCATACTGAATATCCGTGAGAACACCGTCATCTCAAACCTCAACAAGTATAAAAACAAGCTCCATCTGCTTGTAAACAAGGAGATGGCTAAGGATACTCAGGACTATATCGACAGACTGCGTACCAAGACCCCTACTCAGGAGACTCAGATCAGGTCACTGTCAGGAGGTAACCAGCAGAAGGTCATACTTGCCAGATGGCTCCTTACCGAGCCTGAGGTGCTGCTCCTTGATGAGCCTACCAGAGGTATAGACGTAGGAGCGAAGTATGAGATATATCAGCTTATCATCGATCTTGCCAAGCAGGATAAGGTCGTGATCATGGTATCCTCAGAGATGCCGGAGCTTCTCGGCGTATGTGACAGGATACTCGTTATGTCGGGCGGACGGCTCGCAGGAGAGGTGGACGCAAAGACCACTACTCAGGAAGAGATCATGACGCTTGCAGCTAAATATGTTTAAGGGGGACTCGAAATGAAAGGACTACAGTCAAAGATAGCTCATTATCAGTCGCTTGATGATAAGGAAAAGAAGGCATATATCAAGGACTCACTCATAAATAATGCGCTTTACATTCTGCTTATCATAGCAGTCATTTACACCTATACACAGAACCCGATGTTCATATCATCAGGTTCCATCATAAATATCATAAGCCTGTCGGCGGCCAACCTTCCCATAGCGCTTGGTATCGCCGGATGTATAGTTCTTACAGGTACTGACCTTTCTGCAGGCCGTATAGTGGGACTTACAGCATGTATCACAGGTGCTCTGGAGCAGTCAGTTGACTATGCTTCAAAGATGTTCCCCAACATAGGCCCCGTGCCCGTACCCCTGGTCATCCTTCTGGTGCTCCTGGTGGGCGGCGTCGTAGGCTTTGTAAACGGATTCTTCGTAGCAAAGTTCAGCCTGCACCCCTTCATAGTTACCCTGGCTACACAGCTTATCGTTTATGGACTGCTGCTGATATTCCTTACCATCAACGGCAACAACGGACAGCCTCTTTCCGGACTTGATCAGGGCTTCAACGATTTCGTAAAGGGAACCATATTCCCCAAGATCGGAAATGCTACCATACCTAACTACATCATATTTGCACTGGTAGTAACAGTCATCATGTGGGTAGTATGGAACAAGACCTCCTTTGGTAAGAACATGTTTGCAGTAGGTTCAAACCCTGAGGCAGCAAACGTATCCGGTGTCAATGTCATGAAGACCATCATCGGCGTTCATACACTGGCAGGTGCCATGTACGGACTTACAGGATTCATTGAGTCCTCACGTATAGGCTCCAACTCTGCTTCCACAGGTCAGAACTATGAGTCAGATGCCATAGCTGCCTGCGTTATCGGAGGCGTATCCTTCGTAGGTGGTACCGGTAAGATATCAGGTATAGTGCTCGGAGTATTCCTGCTGAGGATCATATTCGTTGCACTTCAGTTCCTGGCTATCAACCAGAACATGCAGTATATCATCAAGGGATGCATCATCCTTATAGCATGCTCCATAGATATGCGTAAGTATCTGGTTCGTAAGTAAGCATTTTAAAGATCCATATGATCTTGATACGATGGGAAGTGTCATAGCTTCCCATCGTTTTATGAGGGAAGATATTTGAATACAGAAGATAACAAGGATATAAAGGATCAGACCGAGGCCAGGCTCCCGGAGACGGATGAGGAGATACAGAAGAGCAAGAGAGGCTTCGGCCTTGGCATCTACGGAGACAAGAAGCGTATAAGCCTGAGGCTGCTGGACGGCTTCATAGTGCTGCTCATCATATGCATAGCCGCCATCATGTTCTTCTTTTCTAGAGACGGAGGATATGAAGTGAGCTTTGATACACAGGTCCCCGGTCTTGAGATAGAATCTCAGGACGTGGGCTTTGGCAAGAAGGTCGAGAGGCCTGAGGATCCGGAGCTTCCCGGCTACAGGTTCGAGGGCTGGTATCTGGAAAACGGCTATCCCTGGGATTTTGATACGGATACGGTGGCAAATGACATGAAGCTTTATGCCCGGTTTTCCCTGGATCCTGACAGCGTCTGACGCATAAGGGTCCCGAAAGGGCATAAATAAAGGCAAATATAGAGCTTATCAGCTTGCAAGAGCCATTTATTTGTGTTAAAATCTATGATTGATTTTGACTACACTTTGATAATAAAGGTTAGGAGCGATTTCAATGAACGTCAATGTAGAGAAGCTTGAAAAGAACATGGCTAAGATGACCGTCACCGTTCCCGCAGAGGAATTTGAGAAGGCTACGGTCGAGGCATATAACAGACAGAAGAACAGGATAAGCATACCTGGTTTCCGTAAGGGACATGCTCCCAAGGCCATGATCGAGAAGATGTATGGCGCAGGCATCTTTTATGAAGAAGCCGTAGACATCATACTCGATCGTACATATCCCGAGGCCTGCAGGGAGTCCGGACTTGAGATAGCAAGCCGTCCCGAGATATCAGTGGACAAGATAGAGAAGGGCAGCGACCTGGTATATACTGCTACCGTAGCAGTAAAGCCTGAGGTAGAGCTCGGAGAGTACAAGGGCATAGAGGTAGAGAAGGCTGATTCAGTAGTTACCGATGAAGAGGTAGAGGCTGAGATCAAGAGGACTCAGGAGCGCAATGCCCGCATAGTTTCCATCGATGATGCAGACCGCGAGGTAAAGGATGGAGACATAGTCAACATAGACTTCAACGGCTTCGTTGATGGCAAGGAGTTTGCAGGCGGCAAGGGAGAGGATTATCCTCTGACCATAGGCTCTCATTCCTTCATAGACAACTTCGAGGATCAGCTCGTAGGCCACAAGGCAGGCGAGGAGGTAGAGGTCAATGTGACCTTCCCCGAGGATTATCATGCAGAGGAGCTGAAGGGCAAGCCCGCTCTCTTCAAGGTCACCATCAAGACCATCAAGGAGAAGCAGCTTCCTGAGATAGATGACGACTTCGCCAGCGAGGTATCCGAGTTCGAGACTCTTGCGGAGTACAAGGATTCCGTAAAGAAGGAGATCAAGGAGCGCAAGGAAAAGTGGGCAGCTCAGGAAAACGAGAACAAGGTAGTGGCAGCTGTAGTTGCAAACGCCAAGATAGACGTGCCTGACGCCATGATAGACACTGAGGCTGAGCAGCTGGTACAGAACTTCAGAAGAAGGATCGAGTCCCAGGGCATGAACTTTGACCAGTATATGAAGTATACAGGCATGGATGCCCAGAGCATAAAGGACAGCATGAAGCCCCAGGCTGAGACTACCATCAGGACCAGGCTGACTCTCGAGGCTATAGTAGAGAAGGAGGGCATAGCCGCTCCCGAGGAGAGAGTGCAGGCTGAGATAGAGCGTGCCGCAAAGCAGTACGGCATGGAGCCCGATGCCTTCAAGGAGGCCATCGGAGATCAGATGGATGCTCTCAAGAAGGACCTGGCAGTACAGGAGGCCATAGACTTCCTGGTTGCCGAGGCCAAGCTTACAGAGGCAGCTCCCAAGGAGGAGAAGCCCGAAAAGAAGAAGAGAGCTACAAGGAAGAAGACAGAAGACAAGGCTGCTGAGAAGGCTGAGGCCGCTGCAGAAGCTTCTGAGGAAAAATAAGACTGGATTTCCTGTCGGTGCTGCCTCTGTCGGGGCAGCACCTATTGGATTATAAGAAAGGAGATATATATGCCGTTCACCATACCCTATGTCATAGAACAGACCTCCAGGGGAGAGCGTTCCTATGACATATTTTCCAGGCTCCTGAAAGAGAGGATCATATTTTTGGGAGAGGAGGTAAGCGACGCCTCCGCATCACTTGTGGTGGCTCAGCTCCTGTTCCTTGAGTCAGAGGATCCCGGAAAGGACATCAACCTCTATATCAACAGCCCCGGCGGCTCAGTGACTGCCGGCATGGCCATATATGACACCATGCACTACATAAAGTGTGACGTATCCACCATCTGCATCGGCATGGCAGCCAGCATGGGTGCATTTCTGCTTGCAGGCGGAGCCAAGGGCAAGCGTATAGCCCTGCCAAATGCCGAGATCATGATACATCAGCCCAGCGGCGGTGCTCAGGGTCAGGCTACGGAGATACAGATAGTGGCAGAGCAGATACTCAAGACCCGTGAAAAGATGAACCGTATGCTTGCTGAAAACACGGGCCGCAGCTATGAAGAGATATGCCGCGATACGGAAAGAGACAACTGGCTCACGGCTCAGGAGGCTCTTGACTACGGCATCGTTGACAGGATACTTGACAAGCATTGATGATTAAGTCTGAGAGGATGATTTATGCCTTCAAATGTACCAGGTAAGATCAGGTGCAGCTTCTGCGGAAAGTCCCAGGGACAGGTCCGCAAGCTCATAGCTGGATCCAACAATACTTATATATGTGACGAATGCGTGGAGCTCTGCACGGAGATCCTGGAGGAGGAGTTTGCCTCCGACAGACAGGATGAGATGGAGGAGCTCAACAGTCTGACCCTTCCGAAGCCCAGGGATATAAAGGAATTCCTTGATACCTATGTCATAGGACAGGAGGATGCCAAGAAGGTGCTTTCCGTGGCCGTATACAACCACTACAAGCGTATCATGGGCAAGGTCCAGGACATAGAGGTCCAGAAGTCAAATATACTCATGATCGGCCCCACTGGCTCAGGAAAGACTTATCTGGCTCAGTCCCTGGCCAAGATGCTGGGAGTGCCCTTTGCCATAGCCGATGCCACCTCACTTACTGAGGCAGGCTATGTGGGAGAGGACGTGGAAAACATACTCCTCAAGCTCATCCAGGCTGCAGACATGGATATAAAGCGTGCTGAGGTAGGTATCATATACATAGATGAGATCGATAAGATCACCAAGAAGTCTGAAAATGTCTCCATAACCAGGGATGTATCCGGTGAGGGAGTACAGCAGGCCCTCCTCAAGATCATGGAGGGTACCGTGGCCTCCGTGCCGCCCCAGGGCGGAAGGAAGCATCCTCATCAGGAGATGATGGAGATCGACACGACGAACATACTCTTTATCTGCGGAGGAGCCTTTGACGGCCTGGAGAAGATAGTGGACCAGCGTATCTCAAACGGCAGCATGGGCTTCGGTGCCAAGCTGGTGGAGAAGAACGACAAGGACATAGACGAGCTTCTCAGCCTTGTGGAGCCCCAGGATCTAATCAAATTTGGCCTTATCCCTGAGTTTATAGGACGTGTGCCTATCAACGTGACCCTCAGATCCCTAGATGAGGATTCTCTGGTGCGTATACTTACTGAGCCTAAAAATGCTCTCATAAAGCAGTACCAGAAGCTCTTTGAGATAGATGAGGTACAGCTCAGCTTCACAGAGGACGCTGTCAGGGAGGTAGCTCATCAGGCTGTGCTCAGGAAGACCGGAGCCAGGGGACTGAGGAGCATACTTGAGTCCGTCATGAACGACATCATGTACGAGATCCCCTCTCATCCTGAGATAGAAGAGGTGACCATCACAAAGGACTGTGTGGAGGGCAAGGCGGATCCGGAGATCAGGTGCAGGGACAATGTCATCGCACCGAAGATCCGTGACAACGTGGAGAAGATAAAGCCCGAGATAGCCTGAGGAAGCTCCATGCAGGAGACAGACAGAAAGGAGAGCCATGCCGAAAAAGGAAACAAATGAGGCCCCCAGCCTTAAGATAAAAAAGGCGGAGCTTGAAACCGTATGCGGCATCAGCTCTGTCTTTCCGGTCAATACGAGGCCGGAGTTTGCATTTGCAGGAAAATCAAACGTGGGAAAATCCTCCCTCATAAACGCTCTTATGCAGCGAAAGTCCCTGGCCCGTGTGTCCCAGACCCCAGGCAAGACCCAGACGGTCAATTTTTACAATATAAACGACGAGTTTTACATGGTGGACCTGCCGGGCTATGGCTTCACCAAGGTCTCTGAGACGGTCAAGGCCAAGTGGGGAAGGATGGTGGAGAGATATCTCAAGAGCTCACACATGCTGAGGGCTGTGTTCCTTCTGGTGGACATGCGTCACAAGCCTACGGCTGACGACGTGCTCATGTACAGCTGGATACTGGAAAATGGCTTCCATCCCATAGTCATAGCCACCAAACGGGACAAGCTCAAGAAAAATGAGATACCCAAGGCCGTAAAGCTTATAAGGGAGACCCTTTCCATGGAGGAGGATGACAGGCTCATCCAGTTCTCCGCTGAGACAAAGCAGGGCAGGGAGGAGATATATGAGCTCATGAGAGAGCTCATGGCAGGCCTTACGGCTTGACAAGACAGGCTTATTTGCTATAATGTGAAGCATATAAAGCGTTGATGAGGACAGTAGCCCCGTGGAAGCTGACAGAGAGAGATGCCATGGCTGGAAGCATCTTAGCGGAAGCGGAAGTGAAGACCACCTCGGAGCGTCCCTTAATCGGGAACGGTGATTCCGTTACAATCATTAAATGAGTGGCGAGGGCCTGGCCTTCGCAATAAGGGTGGAACCGCGATCATATCGTCCCTTACTACTTAAGTGTAGTAAGGGATCTTTTATTTTGTGCTCATTAAAGGCGGATCTTAGGCTGGACCCGAGACCAACCAAGGACAGACCGCAGAGGAGCCATGAAAGATCCCTGAAGGAAAATGGAGGACAGAAAAATGGACATGGTTAAGATCACGATGCATGACGGGAGCGTAAGCGAGATAGCAAAGGACGATCCCCTGTATCTCAGTACTCTCAGGCACAGCTGCTCTCATGTGCTTGCACAGGCCATCAAGAGGCTTTATCCGGATGCCAAGCTGGCCATAGGCCCCAGCATAGCCGATGGATTTTATTATGACATAGATTTTGCGGAGCCCATATCTGAGTCTGACTTTGAAAAGATCGAGACTGAGATGCGTAAGATCATCAAGGAAAATGAGAAGATAGAGTATTTCTCCCTTCCCAGGGAGGAGGCCCTCAAGCTCATGGAGGAGAAGCAGGAGCCTTATAAGGTGGAGCTCATACAGGACCTTCCCGAGGGCGAGCTCATATCCTTCTTTAAGCAGGGCGAGTTCACGGATCTCTGTGCAGGACCTCATCTTCAGTATACAAAGCAGGTGGGCAAGGCCTTCAAGCTCCAGAGCATAGCAGGAGCATACTGGAGAGGCTCAGAAAAGAACAAGATGCTTACCCGTATATATGGCACGGCATTTGATACCAAGGAGGCCCTTGAGGAGTATCTCCACATGATGGAGGAGGCCAGGAAGAGGGACCACAGGAAGATAGGCAAGGAGCTCAAGCTCTTCATGTTCAATGAGGCAGGCCCCGGATTCCCCTTCTTCCTCCCCAACGGCATGACCGTCAAGAATACTCTCATAGACTACTGGAGAGACATTCACCATAAAAACGGCTATGTGGAGGTAAGCACCCCCATCATACTGAACCGCAAGCTCTGGGAGACCTCCGGACACTGGGATCATTATAAGGAGAACATGTATACCACTCTCATAGACGGAGAGGACTATGCTGTCAAGCCCATGAACTGCCCCGGCGGAGTGCTCATATATCAGTCAGAGCCCCGTTCCTACCGTGATCTGCCCCTTCGTGTGGGTGAGCTCGGTATAGTTCACAGGCATGAGAAGTCAGGACAGCTCCACGGACTTTTCAGGGTACGCTGCTTTACCCAGGACGATGCACACATATTCATGACTCCGGATCAGATCACCGATGAGATCCTTGGAGTCATAAGGCTCATAGATCAGGTATATTCACTGTTCGGCTTCAAGTATTTCGTAGAGCTCTCCACCAGGCCTGAAAACTCCATGGGCTCTGATGAGGACTGGGAGATGGCTGAGTCCGGACTCAAGAAGGCTCTTGAGAAGGCCGGCATGGAGTACAAGATCAATGAGGGCGACGGAGCGTTTTACGGACCCAAGATCGACTTCCATCTGATAGATGCCATAGGCCGTGAGTGGCAGTGCGGTACCATACAGCTGGATTTCCAGCTTCCTCAGCGCTTTGAGCTGGAGTACATGGGTGCCGACGGTGAGAAGCACAGGCCCATCATGATCCACAGAGTGCTCTTTGGATCCATAGAGAGGTTCATAGGCATACTTACTGAGCATTTTGCAGGAGCATTCCCTATCTGGGTGGCTCCCGTGCAGGTAAAGGTGCTCCCCGTATCCGACAAGTTCATGGATTATGCCATGGAGGTCGCCGACAAGCTTGATGCAGAGGGCATAAGGGTCGAGGTAGATAAGCGCTCCGAGAAGCTTGGCTGGAAGATCAGGGAGGCTCAGCAGGAGAAGGTGCCTTACATGCTTGTAGTAGGAGAGAAGGATATGAATGACAAGACCGTATCCGTCCGCTCCAGAAAGCAGGGCGATGAGGGCGCAGTGACTCTCTGCGAGTTCATGGACCGCATAAAGAAGGAGATAGCTGAAAAGGCTAACTAAGTAAAATAATAATGGCTCCGGCCGTATACATCGGGCCCTTTGCCTCTTCGAGGCGGCAGACACCCGATCATATACGGCCGGAGCCTTTCTTTTTTTGTTACCATCTTTTTACAAATCTTTTGCATCTATTTGATGGATCTTATACCTTCTGCTCATATCATACTAATCGTCATGATTGTGGCTAATTCAGATAATTATAAGGAAATGTCGAATGAAGATAAGGATCGATAAGCTGACGAAGCAATATGGAGATTTCAGGGCGGTGGATGAGCTCAGCCTGGAGGTAAATGACGGAGAGCTTGTAGGACTCCTGGGGCCCTCAGGATGCGGAAAGTCGACCACCCTGTTTATGCTTTCAGGACTTACTGAGCCGAGCTCAGGAAAGATCTATTTTGGTGACAGGGATGTGACTGAGATACCCCCTGAGGACAGGGAGATAGGGCTGGTCTTTCAGAACTATGCTCTTTATCCGCATATGACGGTGCTGGACAATATCATGTTTCCTCTGATCAATAGAAGGATACCTAAGGAGGAGGCAAGAAAAAGGGCTGAGGAGATGGCTGAGATAGTGCATCTTGAGGGACTCCTTAACCGTAAGCCGAAGGCCCTTTCCGGAGGCCAGCAGCAGCGTGTGGCCATAGCCAGGGCCCTGGTCAAGAAGCCCCAGGTACTGCTTCTCGATGAGCCGCTCTCAAATCTGGATGCCAAGCTGCGCATAAGCACCAGAGAAGAGATCAGACGCATACAGCAGGAGGTCAGGATAACCACCATCTTCGTTACCCATGATCAGGAGGAGGCCATGAGCATCTCCGATCGCATAGCTGTCATGGACAGAGGAAGGCTCCAGCAGTATGAGAGACCACAGGACATGTATCTTAACCCGGTCAATGAATTCGTGGCCAATTTCCTCGGCATGCCACAGATAAATATGTTTGAGGGCGAACTCAGGGATGAGGGCATCTTCCTTGCAGATAAGCTCCTGAGGAGGAGAGAAGACATGTCTGAGGGCCATGATCTCAGAAACGGCAGATATCGCATGGGCATACGCCCTGAAAATTTTGAGATAGATCCTGAGGGGCTTAAGGAAAGGGCGCTTCATGTGCGCATGACAGGAAGAGACCTGCTGGTATTTTTCAATATAGGAGATACGGAGCTCAGGCTCCTTGCCCATTCTGATCATAACTTCAAGAAGGGCGATGAATTTTCCATAAGCGTGCGTCCCGGACAGATCATGATCTTTGACGGTGACGGCAGGACCATGGCCAAGGTATGAGGAGGTGCTTCATGAAAAAGCTTTTCGGGCATTACAGGCTCAGGGACTTCAAGGGGTATCTCTACCTGATGCCTGCACTCATCATACTTCTGGTATTTACTGCTTATCCTCTTTTCAAGGCCTTCCTTATGAGCTTTCAGGAGGACTACAGTATCATAAACGGCAGCTATGACGGTATAAATCTGGAAAACTACAGGGAGCTGTTTGAGGATGATGATTTTCTGAAGGCCCTTACAAACACCAGCATATATGTGGTCTTTGTGGTGCCCATATCCATAGTACTTTCCCTGATGGTGGCGGTGCTCATAAATAACTGCGGCAAAAGGAGCAAGGGCATATTCCAGACCCTTTATTTCCTTCCTTATGTCACCAGTGTCATCGCCATAGGCATAGTATGGAGCTGGATCTTTAACAGCAACTACGGTCTCCTGAATTATTTTCTGAGCTTCTTTGGCATAGATCCGATACCATGGCTGAACGAGCCTGATTATGCACTTCCGGCTCTGATCATATTCAGCATATGGAAGAGCATGGCCTTCAACATACTCATATTCCTGTCGGGTCTTTCCATGATATCCCAGGATATCTATCAGGCCGCCAGGATAGACTCGACTCCGAGACTAAGGGTGTTTTTCCGGATCACGGTGCCTCAGCTAAAGCCTATCATAGTCTATGCATTCATGATGGGCTTCATAAACGCCTTCAAGGTGTACAACGAGGTATTTTCCCTTTTCCAGGGAAAGGCAGGTCCTGCAGACAGCGCGATCACAGTAGTGTATTACATATATGACAAGTTCTACAACAGCGCGGATTATGGAGTCGCCTCTTCGGCTGCAGTAGTCCTGTTCATCATCATAATGGTGCTTACCATGATCCAGAGATATGTGACGAGAGACAAGGAGGCATAGGATGAGATCGAAGAAACCTTCGGCGGTGATCGCCAGCGTACTTAAATATACATTTTTATGTCTTGGGGCTTTTTTTACGCTGCTTCCCTTCCTGTGGATGATAAGCTCTGCCCTGAAGACTCCTGCAGAGATAATCAAGATGCCTCCGGTCATGGTACCTGAGGTGCCTCAGTTTGAAAACTTCAGCACTGCTTGGTCGGCGGCGCCCTTTGGAAGGTATTTTATAAATACCATCATCATAACGGTGCTTACTACCGTATGCGTGGTCATCACCTCGATCCTTTCAGCCTTTGCGTTTTCCAAGCTGAAGCTTCCCGGCAAGAACATAGTCTTTGCGCTTTTTATGGCAACTCTTATGATACCTGGCGAGATGCTGATCATCACAAATTTCATAACCATCACCAAGCTGCATTGGATAGATACCTATAAGGCCATGATAGTGCCATGGGTGTCCAGCGTGTTCTATACCTATCTGCTTGCTCAGTTCTTCATGCAGGTGCCCGATTCCCTGTATCTGGCAGCCAAGGTAGATAAATGCAGCGATTTCAAATTCATGACCAGGATCATGGTGCCCATGAACAAGTCGGCCATCACCACCATAGGCATACTTAATATCATAGGCTGCTGGAATTCCTTTCTCTGGCCGCTGCTGGTGACGAACAAGCAGGAGATGAGAGTGCTGTCAACGGGACTTATAAGGTTCCAGACTGAGGCGGGCACATCCTATGAGCTTATCATGGCGGCCTCCTGCATACTGGTGGTCCCCATCATCATAGTCTTCCTGTTCCTTCGGAAGTATGTACTTGAGGGAGTCAGCTTCAGCGGAGTCAAGGGCTGAGCCCGTGGATATGTTTATATTTTTAAATTTTAAAGGAGATAGATTCATGAAGAGATTCAACAAGACGATAACAGCCGTTTTTGCAGCTGCAGCCATGGCAGGTGTCCTTGCCGGCTGCGGAAGCAGTGAGAGTGCAGAGACCACGACCGCTCCTGCGACCACCGTGGCTGAAGCCAGCGAGACGGCAGCAGATACAGGCATCCAGCCTACAGAGGTCACCTTCTGGCATTCCATGACAGGGCAGCAGGAGACCACCCTTCAGGAGCTGACAGACCAGTTCAATGCAGAAAATGAATACGGCATAACAGTAACGATCCTTAATCAGGGAGGCTATGATGACCTGCGCACCAAGCTTACTGCAAATGCTGCGGCTGACACGCTTCCTGACCTTGCCCAGACCTATCCGAGCTGGCTCATCCCTTTCCTTGACAAGGTAGTGCCCCTTGATGACATGGTCGCAAATGACTTCGATGATTATGAGGACATCCTTGAGAACTATCGCGAGGAAAACAGTCAGTTCGGCTTCATAAGCGGACTGCCCTTCAATAAGTCGACCTATGTGTATTTCTACAACAAGACCATGTTTGACGAGCTCGGCCTTGAGGCTCCCGAGACCTGGGATGACCTTATCCACATAGGAGAGGTATTTAAGGCTGAGAAGGACATGGTTTCCTTAGGCGCTGATGATATGGCAGGCTTCCTTGAGGCAGCCATACGTCAGAACGGCGGTGAGTTTGTAAGTGAAGAGGGCGCGCTGTTCGACAATGAGATCGGTCAGGAGGCCTTTGACTATATCATGAATATGTATAATAATGGCTATGCCCGTCTCGTGGGTGAGGACGGATATTTCTCAGGCCCTCTCAGCAACCAGCTCATCCCTGCCTATATAGGCTCCTCCACAGGAGTATCCTTCATCACACATGAGGACTGGGAGCTTGGGGTAGCTTCCCTTCCCGGACACAAGCAGGATGCAGCCAATACCGCAGGCACAAATATAGTCATGTTCTCAAAGGATGCGAACCAGAAGAAGGCAACCTGGGAGTACATGAAGTTCCTGACCTCTGCTGAGGCTACCACAAAATGGGCCATAGATACCGGATACCTTCCCATACGTACCTCGGCTTATGAGTCAGAGGAGTACCAGACCTTCATGGAAAATGACCCTACAGCCAGGGCGGCTTATGGACAGTCTGAGGCCTTTTTCTCATCACCTGCCTTTGATGGAAGCGCAGATGTGACCAGTGAGGTAAATGCTACCCTTGAAGAGGTCATACTCAACAAGGAGGACAGCACTGAAGCTCTCAAGGCTGTGGTAGAGGCTGTAAATGATGCCCTTTGATCCGGTCGGAGGCGTGACAGATGACTAAGGTAACATTTTACAGAGGGCTCCGTGAGATTGGGGGAACTGTAGTGGCAGTGGAGACGGAAAAGGCCGTATGTCTGTTTGACTTCGGCTTTTCCGTAACGGAGAGGGCAGACAGTAAGGTGAGCCTTCGCGAAGGCCATATACCGCAGGACTATGTGAGGGCCGGCATGCTCCCTCCTCTGGACGGCATATATGATGAGAGCTGTGCATCGGAGCTTGGACTTCGCCCTTACAGAAGAGGAGGAAAGGAGTACTTCTTTATCATCTCCCATATGCATATAGATCATATGGGCGGGCTGGACATGCTGTCTCCTCATATACCAGTGTATATGAGCAGTGATTCCCTGAGGCTCTACAGAAGGCTTGCTTCCCAGGGAGAGCTTACCTACAGGGAACACAGGAACTGCATAGGAGTAGGATACGGACAATGCTTCAGTGTGGGTGATATAAGCATAAAGGCAGTACAGATAGATCATGACTGCATAGGAGCCTGCGGATATCTTATAGATACACCGGAGGGGAGCATATGCTATACAGGTGATTACCGTTTTCATGGGTATCATCCAGAGATCACCGAGGCCTTTGCCGAGACCTGCAGGGGAGCAGATATGCTCATAACTGAAGGCGTGACGGTCAGCTCCGCAGATGTGGACATGCTTGCCTGTGAAAGGCCTGAGGTCATGCGCACAGAGAGGGACCTCCTTTCTGAGACCGAGGCCATAATGAGGAGTTCCAGAGGGCTTGTGGTCATCAACCCTTATAACCGCAATGTGGAGAGGGTACATGAGCTTATAGACAAGGCCGCATCCTGCGGCAGGAGGCTCGTGCTGGATGCAGCCCAGGCCGATTATGTGAAGAGCTTCTATCCGGACGACACAGTCTATGTGTATGCCGAGACCATCCATGGAAGGAGCCTTCCCGGTGGTGCAGGGATAGTGGACCGGAGCATGCTGCTGGAGTCTCCGGAAAGCTATGTGCTTCAGCTTGACTATGGCGATCAGTATGAGCTCTTTGATCTGCAGGGAGCAGTAAGCGCTTATATACATATGGACGGAGCTCCTCTGGGTGACTATGATCCTTCATTTGCAAAGATGAAGCTTCAGCTGGCAGAGCTTGATATACCTTATCATTATCTGAGCCTGGGTGGTCATGCCTACCCCTATTTCCTCAGACATATGATAGATGTCATAAGCCCCAGGATACTTGTGCCGCTCCACAGCAAGAGGCCTGAGCAGGTAAACTCAGAGCATATAGCTGAGCGCATACTTCCCTACGAGGGACAGACCATAGAACTATAAGGAGACAGGAGATAAGCATGCGCATATTGGTGGCAAATGACGATGGCATAAGCTCAGAGGGACTGATACATCTCGCCCGTATGGCCAGGAGCCTTGGAGAGGTCTGGGTCGTGGCACCCTCTGAGCAGTGCAGTGCCATGTCACAACGCATAAGTGTATTTGGAAGCCTGAAGCTTCAGACAGTCAGTGATTTTCCAGTCGATGGTGTAAAGGCATTTTCTCTTAGCGGTACCCCGGCCGACTGTGTCAAGGTAGCCCTTGGCAGAGTCATGCCAAAGAAGCCGGATGTCATCCTTTCCGGAATAAATCACGGATATAATGTGGGTATGGACATACTCTATTCCGGGACAGTGGGAGTGACCATGGAGGCCATGGCAAACGGCATACCGGCCATAGCCTTTTCAGCGGGGAGCTGTGAGGACCTGAGAGTGGCTGACAGCTTCATGGAGGATATAACCAGAGATCTCATCACAAGGGAGACCTCACCATATGAAGTGTGGAATGTCAATTTTCCTTCGGATGACCCGGAGAAGGTGAAGGGCTTACTCTATGACAGGATGCCCTCAGGATATCAGTACTATCAGAATCAGTACAGGCCGATAGCCCTGCCAGAGGGCGGAGAGAGGCTCGAGCTTTACAGTGAGCTGCGGACTCAGGGAGAGCCTGGAAGCGATCTGGAGGCCGTGCTTCAGGGATATATATCCATAGGGAAGCTTGAAAATGCCATACTGAAAGCAGGACATATGAGATAAAAAAATGGCTCCGGCCGTATATGATCGGGTGTCTGCCGCCTCTTTGAGGCAAAGGGCCCGATGTATACGGCCGGAGCCTTATTTTGTCTTAATGCAGCTTGCTCAGCAGCTTAGTTGAACAGGCTTCCCTCATACTCATAGCCGTCGCTTCTGTGTCCCTTGAGGAGATTCTGTATCTTCTTGGTGGACTGTATAGCGTGCTTGAGGCTGATATCGTAGTTGAAGGAGTTTATGATGGAGGCCAGGTACTTGCTCATGTCTGCCTCTACATACCAGGGCTTCTCATATATGGACTGAGGCCTGTAGTTGAGGTTGGTGGTGATGACGCAGTCAAGATAGCCCTTTTCATAATACTCGTCAAACTTCTCAAAGCCTGAGGTGAAGAGTCCGAAGGTGCAGCAGACTATGACTCTCTTGGCCTTCTTGTCCTTGAGCTCCCTGGCTGTATCCAGCATGGAATCTCCGGAGGAGATCATGTCATCCACCACGAGGACTGTCTTGCCCTCTACTGAGGAGCCCAGGAACTCATGAGCCACTATGGGGTTGCGTCCGTTTATGACCTTTGAGTAGTCACGGCGCTTATAGAACATGCCCATGTCGACGCCCAGGTTGTTGGCCAGATATACGGCCCTGTTCATGGCTCCCTCATCGGGGGAGATGACCATGAAGCTGTCCCTGTCTATGCGTATGTTTGGATCATACTTGAGCAGGGCCTTTACGAAGGAGTAGGTAGGCATGATGTTGTCAAAGCCGGAGAGGGGTATGGCGTTCTGTACCCTGGGATCGTGGGCATCAAAGGTGATAATGTTCTTTACGCCCATGTTTACCAGCTCCATGAGAGCCATGGCACAGTCCAGAGACTCCCTCTTGGTACGCTTGTGCTGCCTGGAGGAATAAAGGAAGGGCATGATGACATTGACCCTGTGGCACCTGGCTACGGAGGCTCCTATGATACGCTTCATGTCCTGATAATTGTCATCGGGAGACATATGGTTCAGGAAGCCGTTGACCGTGTAGGTGTTTGAGTAGTTCGTCACATCGCAGATCACAAACTCATCCACACCGCGGGTGGACTCGTAAATGACGCCCTTGCCCTCTCCGGAGCCGAAGCGGGGGCAGTCAAGCTTGAGCAGGAAGGTATCGGGAGCGAAGCCCTTTAAAAGGAGACTGTCCTTGTAGTTCCTGCTGAGGATATCATAATCATTTTTCCTGAAGGAGACCAGGTGCTTGTCCACCTGCTCTGCCATGGACCTGGCGCTTATGTGCGCAGCGATTTTAAGAGGAGCTATGGGTATATCCTCTATGATGTATTTATTAGGATTTGACATGAGGGGGATCCTTTCTAAAGAGAAACAAAGGAATACAGATCTCTTTAGCCCTATTGTAACAAATACGTAAATATCTCTCAACTTTTTCTTGAAAAAATACAAGTAGAAAAAGAAGCCGTCATGTTATATACTCTTTACAGGACAAATAAAGAGAGGTAATTATGAGCAGACCTATAGTAGCGGTGGTCGGTCGCCCCAACGTGGGCAAGTCCACCCTTTTCAACGCGCTTTCCGGTACGAAGCTGAGCATAGTCGAGGACACCCCCGGCGTGACCAGGGACAGGATATATGCAGAGTGTGACTGGGAGGGCAGAGTATTTACTCTTATAGATACGGGAGGCATAGAGCCCGACTCCGATGATGTCATACTGAGGCAGATGAGGGAGCAGGCGGAGATAGCCATAGACACGGCGGATGTCATAGTATTCCTGACGGATGTGAGGGACGGAGTGACAGACGCTGATTATCATGTGGCAAATATGCTCAGGAAGAGCCGCAAGCCCCTGATACTCTGTGTAAACAAGGTAGACAACTACCAGAAGCAGCAGAACGACGTGTATGAGTTCTTCAACCTGGGACTTGGAGATCCTGTGCCTGTATCGGCCCAGGGCAAGCAGGGACTTGGAGAGCTGCTGGACGAGATAGTCGAGAGGCTGCCTGAGGCAAACGTGGCCGATGAGGAGGACGACAGGCCCCGCATAGCCATAGTAGGCCGCCCCAACGTGGGCAAGTCATCCATAGTCAACAGGCTCCTGGGACAGAACCGTATGATCGTATCTGACATAGCCGGTACCACCAGGGATGCGGTGGATGCAGCAGTGGTACACAACGGCGAGGAATATGTCTTCATAGATACGGCGGGCCTTCGCAGGAAGTCCAAGATCAAGGAGGACATAGAGCGCTACAGCATCATACGTACTGTGGCCGCCATAGACCGCTGCAACATAGCAGTGGTAGTCATAGATGCCTCCCAGGGCGTGACCGAGCAGGACACCAAGATCGCCGGCATAGCCCATGAGAGAGGAAAGGGAGTCATCATAGCGGTCAATAAGTGGGACATAGTCCCTGAGAAAAATGACAAGACCATATACAGGTTCACTGAGGAGCTGCGTCAGAAGTTTTCCTTCATGCCCTATGCAGACATACTCTTCATATCGGCAGTGACGGGGCAGAGGCTCCAGAACCTGTTTACGGAGATAGACAAGGTGCGCCAGTCTCAGACCCTCAGGGTGCAGACCGGAGTGCTCAATGAGATCATGGCAGAGGCCTGTGCGCTCAAGCAGCCGCCCTCAGACAAGGGCAAGAGGCTCAGGCTTTACTACATCACCCAGGTCAGCATAGAGCCCCCCACCTTCGTCATATTTGTAAATGACAGGGAGCTTTTCCATTTCTCCTATCAGCGCTATATCGAGAACAGGATCAGGGATGCATTTTCCTTTACCGGCACTCCCATCAAGCTGATCATAAGAGAGAGAAAGGACAAGGACGCATAAATGGAGAGACTTATCTGCTTCTTCATAGGCTATGTATTTGGCAACTTTCCCACGGGCTATATGCTCGGCAGGCTTTATGGGGTGGATATAACAAAGAAGGGCAGCGGAAACGTGGGCACGACGAATGTGCTCCGCAACCTGGGCCCCAGGGCAGGCCTTCTGACCATGCTGGGGGACTTCCTAAAGACCTTCATACCACTGTTCATCACCTCCTGGCTTTTCCGCGGACATCCGGACATGAGATATCTGCTGACCGTGTATACGGGCTTTGGAGCCGTCATGGGACACAACTTTCCCGTGACCCTTGGCTTTCACGGCGGCAAGGGAGTGGCATGCACCGGAGCCATGATCATATATTCTGATCCCATACTGCTCATATGCTGTGCCATAGCATTTTTCGGAGGCATAGCAGTGACCAGGTTCGTATCCGTTGGCTCACTCCTTGTAGCCGCTGTATATCTGGCGGTAAATGTAGGACTGGTAGCCACCGGTCATCAGATGGGCTGGGGAGGCAACGAGCCCCTGGCTCCCATGTATCATACAGAGTTTTATGTGCTCGTATTTGTGGTATCTGCCATGATAGTCTTCCAGCACAGATCAAACATAGTAAGGCTCATGCATGGCAACGAAAACAAGCTTTCTTTCGGAGGTAAGCACTGACATGGCAAGGATAGGCATAGCAGGCTCAGGCACCTGGGGCACGGCGCTCGCCATACATCTTTCAAAGATGGGACATGAGGTCAGGCTCTGGTCGGCCCTTAAGGATGAGATAGAGGAGATAGGCAGGAAGAGGGAGCATCGCAACCTTCCCGGGGTGGATATCCCCGAAGGCATAAGCTGCATATCCGATGATCAGGAGCTTTGTGCAGATGCTGACGTGGTCATACTTTCCGTGCCCTCCATATATACCAGATCCACCGCCGCCAGGCTAAGGCCCTGTATAGCCAAGGACCAGATAGTGCTCTGTGTGGCAAAGGGCATAGAGGAGGACAGCCTCAAGACACAGACGGATATCTGCCAGGAGGAGCTGCCTCAGGCAAGGGCCTGTGTGCTTTCAGGACCCTCTCACGCAGAGGAAGTCAGCAGAGGCCTGCCTACCGCAGTAGTCGTGGGCGCTCATGACAAGGCCACGGCAGAATATGTACAGAACATCTTCATGAGTCCTGCCTTCAGGGTCTATACTTCATCTGACATGAAGGGCATGGAGGTAGGAGGCTCTCTTAAAAATGTCATAGCCCTGGCAGCAGGCATGTCTGACGGCCTCGGCTATGGAGACAATACCATGGCTGCCCTCATAACCAGGGGCATAGCGGAGATGAGCCGTCTCGGCAAGGCCATGGACTGCGACCCTCAGACCTTCTTTGGACTGACAGGGCTTGGAGACCTGATAGTCACCTGCAGCTCACGCCACAGCCGCAACAGGCGCGCCGGAGTTCTCATAGGAAAGGGCATGGGCGTAAAGGAGGCCATGGATGAGGTACACATGGTGGTAGAGGGCGTCTACAGCGCAAAGGCAGGACTTCAGCTGGCAAGAAAGTATGGAGTCAGCATGCCCATAGTCGAGGAGGTCAACAGCATACTCTTTGAGGGCAAGTCTGCATCCGATGCGGTCAGAGACCTGATGTGCAGGGAAAAGAGAGTGGAGCACGCAGAGATAAAGTGGGAATGATGACAGGCTAACATAACCGACAGTTATAAAAGAGAGGGCTCAAGCCCTCTTTTTTGATATATCCGCTCCGAAAAATTGACAGGCCTGTAAGGGGCAAATATAATCTGACACATATCATTTCTAAAGTAAGCTTGAGGAGGAAAGATTATGAAAAAATGGAGGATGGCAGCAGCGGCAGTAGTGGCCAGCATGATGCTCGCAGCCTGCGGAAGCTCTGCAGAGGAGACCACCGCAGCAGCTACCGAGGCAGCAGAGGAGACAGAAGCTGAGGCAGCAGCCGAGGGTACTGAGACAGAGGCAGCAGAGGCTCCCGCAGATGGAGCGGTATGGAACTTCGGAGGCCTTGGTCCCATCACCGGAAGTACGGCTATCTATGGTCTGGCAGTCATGAACGGTGCGCAGATAGCAGTTGACGAGGTCAATGAGGCAGGCGGCATCAACGGATACCAGGTCAACTGGCTCTTTGAGGATGATGAGGCCGGTACCGAGACCGCTGTAAATGCTTACAATGCACTGAAGGATCAGGGCATGCAGCTGCTCATCGGAACCACCACATCCGGCTCCTGTATGGCAGTCATAGCAGAGACTGAGGCAGACAACATGTTCCAGATCACACCCTCAGGAACCACTGCAGACATCACTGCTCCCGCAAACGTATGGCGTATGTGCTTCTCTGACCCTGCTCAGGGAACCAAGTCCGCTGAGTTCATAGCCACACATGAGCTGGCTACCAAGATCGGTGTCATCTATGATAGCTCCGATACATATTCAAGCGGTATATACGAGAACTTCGCTGCAGAGGCAGCAAATCAGGGACTTGAGATCGTAGCTGCTGAGGCATTTACCTCTGAGAGCAACACCGACTTCAGGACCCAGCTTCAGATCATCCAGGACGCTGGCGCAGAGCTGGTATTCCTTCCCTTCTATTATACGGAGGCATCTCTCGTGCTTCGTCAGGCAAATGAGATGGGATATGAGCCCCTGTTCTTCGGATGTGACGGTATGGATGGCATACTTACCCTTCCTGACTTCGACGTAAGCCTGGCAGAGGGACTCATGCTCCTTACACCCTTCGCAGCTGACGCTACAGATGATCAGACCGTAAGCTTCGTTACCAAGTACGAGGAGAAGTACGGTGAGACTCCCAACCAGTTTGCAGCAGACGCGTACGACTGTGTATACGTGCTCAAGCAGGCCATGGAGGCAGCAGGCGTTACTCCCGACATGAGTGTATCAGATCTCTGCGATGCCATATGTGCAGAGATGGTAAATGTAAGCTATGACGGACTTACAGGTGCAGGCATCAGCTTCACCGAGGACGGCGAGCCTAACAAGGAGCCCAGAGCCGTAAGGATCGAGAACGGTGCTTACGTGATGATGGACTGATAAACTTCGAAAAAATATAAGTCTGGTATGGAGGGCTGTGTTGACAGCCCTCCAATGCTATGGTATCGTAGTCATAATTTTTCACTAAAAGGGGAATCCTATGTCAAGCTTTATCTCATTCCTGATAAACGGTATAAGCTTAGGCTCGGTCTATGCGATCATAGCCCTTGGATATACCATGGTATACGGTATAGCCAAGATGCTCAATTTTGCCCATGGAGATGTCATCATGGTAGGAGGCTATGTGGTGTTTTTAGCTACCTCTACCCTGGGACTTCCTGCCTGGGTAGCCATACTGATGTCAGTGGCCGTATGCACGGTGCTTGGCATCACCATAGAGCGTATAGCATATAAGCCGCTGAGAGGAGCCTCATCCCTGTCCGTGCTCATCACGGCCATAGGCGTGAGCTACTTCCTTCAGAATGCGGCGCTCATACTGTTTGGTGCAGATACCAAGTCCTTCAACTCAGTGGTGAACCTGCCTTCCCTCAAACTCATGGATGGAGCCATAACCATCTCTGACGAGACCCTGGTCACCATAGTGGTCTGCGTACTGGTCATGGTGCTGCTTACTACATTCATAAATAAGACGAAGACCGGACAGGCCATGCTGGCCGTATCAGCTGACCGCGGAGCAGCCACCCTTATGGGTATAAATGTCAACAGGACCATAGCGGTGACATTTGCCATAGGCTCAGGGCTGGCCGCCATAGCCGGAGTGCTCCTTTGCTCCTCATATCCGGTGCTTTCCTCCACCACAGGCTCCATGCCAGGCATCAAGGCATTTACAGCGGCGGTATTTGGAGGTATAGGCTCCATCCCGGGAGCCATGATAGGCGGATTGCTGCTTGGCATCATAGAGAACCTTTCAAAGGCCTATATATCGTCACAGCTTTCGGATCCCATAGTTTTCGGCATACTGATCATCGTGCTCCTGTTCAAGCCCTCAGGGCTCATGGGCAAGCAGATACAGGAAAAGGTCTGAGGAGGGCAGTAGGACATGAAATTAAAATACAGAAAACGTGCTCTGCGCTATAATCTGATCACCTATGGGATGGTCATCTTTTTCTATGTGCTCTGGGAGGTCATGATGAATACCGGCAACATGTCCTCGCTCATGAAGGGCATGCTTGTATCCCTTTGCTATTATTCCATGCTGGCCGTATCCCTGAACCTTGTGGTAGGCATATCGGGAGAGCTGTCCCTGGGACATGCGGGCTTCATGTGCATAGGTGCATTTACAGGAGCCATATTTGCCATGACCATAGGAGCCACGCTCCCCGGATGGCTGGAGCTTCTCATAGCCATAGTGCTGGGAGCAGCCGTATCGGCAGTATTTGGCTTCCTTATAGGCATACCGGTGCTGAGGCTTCGGGGCGACTATCTGGCCATAGTGACCCTGGCATTTGGTGAGATCATCAAAAATGTCATAAATGTGGTCTACTTCGGCATAGATTCCAGAGGACCCCACATATCCTTCAAGGACAGCCTGAGCCTGGGACTTGAGCCTGACGGCGTGACCATCATAAAGGGTGCCCAGGGCATATCCAGGCTTCCGAGAAATGCCACCTTTACGCTTGGCATCGTGCTGCTGCTCATATCTCTGTTCATCGTGCTCAATCTGATCAACTCAAGGCACGGCAGGGCCATAATGGCCATAAGGGACAACAGGATAGCAGCCGAGTCCATAGG
>CALWHG010000016.1 GCA_944380315.1 uncultured Lachnospiraceae bacterium | reverse complement strand
GCATGTCCACATCCTTCAGGATAAAGAAATATTTGTCCTTTTCAAGCTTCTTCACCACTCCGTTCATGGAGTTGATATAGTTGCTTATCTTCCTGTCCACAAGAGCCGTGAGCAGGGATCTGCGGACCTCCTCCACGGAATCCAGGGCCTCATCATAATTATCAAGGTATATGAGTCCCTCGCAGAGCTTGCTGTCCTGGTACTGCTGCCTGAGCTCCACCAGCTCCGTCTCATCGAATATGCTGAGGACCACGACCTCCTTTTCAGCCTCCTCAAGAAGGGCCGGCATAAGGTCATCGTCATCCGCAAGTCTGGTACGCATCATCTCTATGCAGTATCTCTTCTCTCCGAAGGCACTGTGGATCAGGGCGTCCTCATCCCTGCCGCTCAGTATGTCCCGGCTTATGTCAGGGAAGATGGCCTGGATGTTGGAGGCAGTCACGCTCTCCTCCTCAAGTATCTCTGAAAATGCCCTGTTCTGCCAGATCATGTAGCCCTGCCTGTCACAGATCACATAGGGATGGTCCATGTCATTCATGAGACGCTTCTGGACATTGTCAAAGCCCTGGGCAAAGCGCACCAGTCCTCCAAAAAGTCCCCTCTTTGAATAGAAGTACAGCCACACGGCCACGCCTATGAATATGATGGTGAATAAAGCCATGAATATGGCTGTCTCGGGACTCAGGGCCACAAGGAGCAGGTTCATGATGAATACGAAGCCTGCAAGTATCAGGGGCCATCTGAGATACACCGATATGGATAAGCTTGTCTTTTTTTCCTTGTTCATAATCCTCTGGGAATGTCTCCCTCCCGGCCAGGGCCTTCGGGAGCTGTCCATGGTCACAGGACAAAAAAATGTCCGCATTTGCGGACATTATAGCATAATTATGGTCTTTTGGAAATGCCGGGCAGATGCTCTTACTTCATCCCGTATACCACGGTCACGTCAGCCCTCGCTTCCACGGTACCCGGCATGACTGCTACATCCATGGCTGCTTCCTCGGCCCTCATGGCCGTACTGGAGGCACCGTAGTCCAGATATCCGTTTGTAGAGCTGTATCTTGCATAATCGTTTGACGCATGCTCGGTTATGCTGAGGGTATCGGAAAGCTCGGCCCCTGCTGCCTCGGCCATGGCCTCAGCCTTTTCCTTTGCGGCTGCTATGGCCTTTCCAAGAGCTTCCTCATAGGCCTCATCATATTCACTGGAAAAATACCTGATGGAATTGATGGTGTTGGCACCCTGCTCAAGCGCGGCGCTGAGCACATCACTTACCTGCTCAGTCGGCACATCAGTGAGACTGATGGTAGTATCCATCCTGTAGCCCGTAAGCACGGACTCCCCTCCGCTGTAATCATACTGAGGGTACAGTCCTATATCAGACGTATCCATGGAGGCATCCTCATAGCCAAGCTCTCTGAAGCAGCCTATGATCTTCTCTACGGCCTCGGAGTTCTGGCTTGTGACCTCCTCCACCGTTGCTGCTTCATTTACCACGCCCACACCTATGGCTGCCATGTCAGGAGTCAGGCTTATGGTCTCATAGGCCTCTACCGATATGCTCCTTGTCGCCTCTGCCTGAGCCTGAGTCGCTGCCACGGTGCCCTGAGCTGCTCCTCCCGCAGTACATCCTGCAAGTGCCGCCGCACACAGGACCGCTGCTGCCACATATAATGCTGTCTTCTTCATATCCTGTTCCTTTCCGACAGGCCCCTGGCACTGTCTCTGCTTTATATCCATTATACGTATCGAAATGCCAAAAGCTTTCAGGCTGTAAAAAAATCCCCTCTGCAGCAGTGCAAAGGGGATATGTCTTATGCGTTATGGTCAAAGGGCCTCACTCAGTCATCGTCTGCCTGTATGAGCACCTCGTCAGGATCTATGAGCCCCAGGCGGTCCCTGGCGATCTCCTCTATATACTGATCGGTGCCTACGTACTTCTTGCGCTGCTCCAGCTCCTCAGTACGCCTTTCCTCGGCTTCGATCTGCTCCTGAAGCTCGGCTTCCTTCCTGATATAGGTCTGTTCCTGTTCCCGAAGGTCCACGCTCCGAATCCATATGGGACAGGCGATGGCGCCAATGATAAAGATCAGACATATGGAAAACATAAGTCCGTCCATAAAAGTCTTCTTTTTTCTGCGTCTTCCCTTATCCATACGGTTCCTTTATCAGATATAGCGGAACATGTCTGCGGCTTCTTCCTTCCTTACGACCTCTTCCACCGACAGGACCTCCACGGTCTGGGACTTCTCCCCGAACCTTATCTCTATCCTGTCACCTGGCTTTACGTCATAGGATGCCTTCTGCACCCTGCCGTTTACGCTGACCCTGCCCGCATTGCATGCGTCACAGGCCACCGTACGCCGCTTGATGAGTCTTGAGACCTTCAGATACTTGTCCAGCCTCATTTACTTGTTTACGCACTCCTTGAGAGACTTTGCGGGAGTGAACTTAACTACCTTGCATGCAGGAGAAGTCATCTGCTCTCCGGTCCTGGGGTTGCGAACTGTCCTTGCGTTCCTCTCGTTGCACTTGAAAGATCCGAGATCGGGAAGCTGTATCCTTCCGCCCTCGCTGAGCTCCTTGCTCATAACAGCTACCATAGCCTTAAGGACCTTGTCCACATCCTTCTTGGACATCTCGCTGCTCTCAGCGATAGCGCTAACCATATCGTTCTTGTTCATTTCAAATGATCCTCCGTAATATTATTGACAATACAGAAGTGAATTTACTTACTGCTTTGTAGTATCGTTATACTGGTTTTTAAATCTTTTGTCAAGAAAAACGGGCTTAAAATGGGCTTTTCAGGCGCTTTTTGCCGGGTCCGGACTCCGATCCTTAAGCAGTGCTCCAAGGAGCTCCTGGGCCTTTCCCAGCATATAGAAGGCATCGCCGTGGACAGTACCCCGCTCCTCATAGACGAACCTGGGCTTCATGCCGCTCATGAATCTCAGCTTTCCTCTCTCTGCCGTGATGAGCTCCGGTACCGCATCCACATTTATGTCTGCCTTCGGATACATCTCTATGGTATAACCGGACTTCCTCACGGATATGTCCGTGGCATAGGCCCTATGTCCCGTCATCTTCAGTCTGGCCACGGACAGCAGGTTCATGACCGGCTCCGGTATGTCTCCAAAGCGGTCCGCAAGCTCGTCCACCGTGTCCATATAGTCGTCCTCGGTGCTTATGTCGGATATCCTCTTGTAGATATCCAGCTTCTGGTACTCGTTTGGTATATAGCTGTCCGGGATATAGGCATCTATGTCGCAGTCCACCGTGGTCTCAAACTCAGCCTCCTGCTGCTCTCCTCCCCTCAGCAGCCTTATGGCCTGGCGGAGCAGCTTGCAGTAGAGCTCATAGCCTACGGCCTCCATCTGTCCGTGCTGCTCGGCTCCCAGCACATTGCCGGCACCCCTGATCTCAAGGTCCCTCATGGCTATCTTTATGCCTGAGCCAAGCTCCGTAAACTCCCTTATGGTCTTGAGACGCTTTTCCGCCTCCTCCGAAAGTATCCTGTCCTTTTTGTACATAAGGAAGGCATAGGCCGTCCTGTCGGAGCGCCCGACCCTGCCCCTTATCTGATAAAGCTGTGACAGTCCCATACGCTCGGCCCCCTCTATGATGAGGGTATTTGCATTTGGTATGTCCAGTCCCGTCTCGATGATGGTGGTGGACACCAGCATGTCTATCTCCCCGGTCATGAAGCCCATCATGATCTTCTCAAGCTCATGCTCATGCATCTTGCCATGGGCAAACTCTATCCTTATGTCCGGAAGCAGCTTGCGCAGTCTGTCGGTCCTTTCATCTATGCCCTTGACCTTGTTATATACGTAAAATACCTGGCCGCCTCTCTGTATCTCCCTGTTTACTGCCTCTCTTACAAGCTCCTCATTGTACTCCATGACATAGGTCTGGACCGGTACCCTGTCTATGGGAGGCTCCTCAAGTATGGACAGATCCCTGATGCCTGCCAGGGACATATGCAGGGTCCTGGGTATGGGAGTGGCCGTCAGCGTCAGCACATCCACGTTTGACTTGAGCTGCTTTATCTTTTCCTTGTTGGCCACGCCAAAGCGCTGCTCCTCGTCTATGATCAGCAGCCCCAGATCCTTGAAGGCCACATCCTTCGACAGTATCCTGTGAGTCCCTATGACTATGTCCACGGCTCCGCTCTTCAGCTTCTGGGCTGTCTTTTTGTTTTCAGCCGCCGTCCTGAACCTGGACATCATCTCGATATTTACCGGGAAGGAGCGCATCCTGGTCTTGAAGGTATTGAAATGCTGCTGGGCAAGTATGGTGGTGGGCACCAGGAATGCCACCTGCTTTCCGTCCTGCACCGCCTTGAAGGCAGCCCTCAGGGCTATCTCCGTCTTTCCATAGCCCACGTCTCCGCACACGAGCCGGTCCATGATCCTTCCGCTCTCCATGTCTGCCTTGACCGCATCTATGGCACTCAGCTGATCCTCCGTCTCGTCATAGGGGAACAGCTCCTCAAACTCCTTCTGCCATACCGTATCCCTGCCGTACCGGAAGCCAGTCTCGGAAAAGCGCTTTGCGTAGAGCTCTATGAGCTCCTTTGCCATGTCTCCCACCGCATGGCTGACCCTGGTCCTGGTCTTCTGCCACTCAGTGCCTCCCAGCTTGTTTATCCTGGGCTTCCTGCCGTCGCTGCCCGAATACTTCTGCACCAGCTCCAGCTTGGTGGCCGGAAGGTACAGATTGCCACCGTCAGCATACTCTATCTTGATGTAGTCCTTGCCGGCGCCGTCCCTCTCTATATGCTCTATGCCCCTGTATATGCCTATACCGTGGCTCTCGTGGACTACATAGTCTCCTGGGCTGAGCTCGTTGAGGCCTGATATGCGTACACCGTTCTGAGCGGCTTCCCTTCGCTTCTTCTTTTTCTTCTTCACGGCACCGAACATGTCTGATTCCGTGATGAGCACATACCTTATGTCAGGATAAGCAAAGCCCTCCTGCAGGTCTCCCCAGACCACCTCCGTGTATCCAGGCATCAGCTCTCCGCCGTCCTTTATGTCAGGGCAATAGGCATGTATGCCGTATTCTCTCAGGTTTTCCGCCAGTCTGGACATCCTGGTGCGAGAGGGGGTCAGCACGCTTATACGATAGCCCTCCTCCTGATAATGTCTCAGGGCCTCGATGAACAGCTCAAAGCTGTCCTTGTAGGTCCCCACGGACGCGGTCCTCAGGCTTATCTGTCTTTTTGCCCCAAAGCCCGCCAGGCTCTCGTCCAGGGAGCTCAGGAGCAGCGGTGACCTCTCAAGCAGCATGTCCATGACAGTCTCTGCGGAAAAAATGTCCGTCACCATGGACTCATCGGCCTCGATGCCCTTTTCAAGCCTCCTCTCCACGCTCTCGGAAAACTCGGCCTCCACGGCCTCAGCCCTCTCCCTTATGCGCAGGGGCTCATCCAGCACTATGAGGGCCTCCCGGTCAAAATACTCAAGCAGGGAGACCTCCTCCAGAGCACCCTTTTTCTCATCAGCCTGATAGACGCTTATCTCCTGCTGCCTGTCGGTGGAGCGCTGGCTCTCGATATCGAAGCTCCTGATGGTGTCTATCTCCTGATCAAAGAACTCTATCCTGTAGGGCTGCTCCTCGGTCACGGGGTAGATGTCTATGATACCGCCTCTTACGGAATACTCTCCCCTGATCTCCACCTGTGGCACCCTCTTATAGGCCATGGAGCTCAGCACCTTCGAAAGCTCCTCCGGGTCTATGACCATGGATTCAAAGAGCCTGAGGCGCTGACCGCTCAGCCTCTCCCTGGGAGATATCTTATCCATAAGGCTGTCCACCGTAGCCACGAGCACGCCCTTCTTATCCTCCACCAGATGCTTCAGGGCCTCCATGCGCTCGTTGGTTATATAGCCTCCCCTTATGTCAGAGCTGTAAAACAGCAGATCCTTGGCCGGATATATGAAGGCATTGTCCTCAAAATTTTTGAAATCGTTAAAGGCAGGGGTGAGAGCCTTCTCATCCCTGCATATATAGAGCACCCAGCCGCGGTCCCTCATGAGCCCGCTCACCAGCTCTATCTTCTGTGAGCTCATGCACCCGGTGACGCTCACCGGGCCTGCGCCCTTTGAAAGCTCCTCCCGAAGCTCTCCATATTCCTTAAGCAAAGGCAATGGGTCAAACATATCAGTCTATCCTGCTCCCGTTATATCTGTTCATGGCTTCCGCCACGCCATCATCCACTATGCAGAGGGCCGCATCTGCGGCCTCGGAAAATACCTTTTTCATGATCTCCATATCATCGGAGGAAAACCTACCGAGCACATGGGTCACCAGATCCTCATGCTCTCCCAGGCCTCCCACTCCTATACGGACTCTGGGAAACGCATCCGAGCCCAGGCAGCCTATGATGCTCTTCATGCCATTGTGTCCTCCTGCTGAGCCCGAGCCCCTGATCCTGAGCCTGCCGCAGTCAAAGTTGATATCATCATAAAGCACTATGATCTGTGAAGGCTCCAGCCTGTAAAAGGAGGCCGCCGCGGCTATGGATTCTCCTGACAGGTTCATATAGGTCATGGGCTTGAGCAGAAGCAGCTTCTCTCCCTTATAAAAGGCCTGTCCGCAAAGCCCCTTGAACCGCTTTTCACGGACCTCACAGGAAAGCTTGTCCGCCAGGGCATCAAGGGCCATGAAGCCAGTATTGTGTCTGGTATACTGATATTTTTTATCGGGGTTGCCAAGTCCGGCTATAAGATACATATAAGACCTCTGTTTCAGATTTATGTGAGGTCAATTTTACAACACATCAGTCCTTTAAACAATACCTTAAAGTCTTCTGAGCAGCTCTCCTGCCCCAGGCCCTGAGTCCTCCTCGAGCGTCATGAGATAGGACAGCATGCGTACCAGCCCTCCGCTGTCCGGGGCGTCCCTGACCCCTCTGTCCATGCTCTCATAGATGATCCTGGACAGGGCACTTATATCCGGGACCGCTCTGAAATGTCTGTCAGGCACCGGACCTATGCCCGGCTCCGACAGCCTCACGATCCCTTCGCTGTCCATGAGCATATTGAAGGAAGTCAGATGTCCATGGACCCTGCCTGCCGCCTCCAGGGATCTTACGGCCCGAAGCCCTGACCTCAGCAGACTCATTGCCCTGTCGGCATCCAGTCTATGGCCTTCCCTGAGGCTCTTTGACAGAGGCACGGCTCCCGTCCTCTCCTCCATGCTGTAGAAGCATATCCTCTCTCCCATGCGGAGCAGCCCGCTCTCAAATATATGGGGTACCGAGTCTATGCCCTCATAGGCCCCAAGATCCGGCATATAGCCTCCCGGACGCCAGGCTCCTCCATAAAGCCTGATCATGATGCTGCCATAGTCCTGATGTATGGCTCCCAGTACCTTTTCTCTCCTGTCCATATGGAGGAGCTCCATGTCCCTGAGCCCTGCAAAATATATGTCAGAGTCAAATATACGTCCTGCTGCGGGTTCTGCCTTAAGATATATCATAGCTTTTCTGCCTTTCAAGATGGTGATGCTGCCGACATGGCTGTGATGAGGGGCGGATGCCCTTCATGTACCTGATATGAACTGATGATCCGGGGCAGCAAGGCTGCCTCTTTTATCTGCGGATCCTGACAGGATCCGGAAGGTAAGCTCATTATATCTCATATCCCCCGATCTTTCCACTGAGGATATCCATAGAAATATACATTTCTGTGTTTTTTACCAAATAAAAAAAGCGCACCGGCTGGTGCGCCCTTTCCTGCAGACATCATTTCCTTATGCTCGTAAGATAGGCGTCCATCTCGTCCGCCACCTTCTTTGAGTAGTTCACCGCCTCCACTACGGTCTTGGCACCTGATACCACGTCTCCACTGGCAAATATGCCAGGCCTCGTGGTGTTTCCATGCTCATCGGCCTCAAGGAGTCCTCTTGAGCTCATCTCCAGGCCCGTGGTAGTGCTGACTATACGGTTCTGTGCACCCTGGCCTATGGCCACTATGACGCTGTCAGCCTTCATGAGCACCGGCTCTCCGAGGGATATCCTGTTGCCCTGATCATCAAACTCAGCCTGCCTGTATATGACTCCCTCATCGCTTATCTCCTCCGTGCAGGCTCCATAGTAGATCTCCACTCCGTCGGCTATGGCATACTCAAGCTCCCTGGGGCTTGCGGAGGCATCGTGGCTGTGGCTGAATACTGCCACATGTCTGGCTCCCTTCCTGAGTGCAGTGCGGGCCACGTCCATGGCAGAGTTGCCTGCGCCTATGACCACCACGTCATCCCCCAGGTCATATACATCGGGATCCACCAGATAATCTATGGCATAGTGTACATTTCCAAGGCTTTCGCCCTTTATGCCGAGCTTGTTTGCCTTCCATACTCCCGTACCTATGAATATGGCCTCATAGCCGTCCCTCTGCATGTCATCCACCGTCAGCGAACGGCCTATGGCAGTGTTCGGCCTGATCTTTATGCCCAGCTTCCTCATCTGATCCCTGTAGCGGTCCAGTATCTCCTTGGGGAGCCTGAAGGCAGGTATGCCGTAGCGCAGCACTCCGCCTATCTTCTCCTTGCTCTCAAATATGGTCACGTCATAGCCCTTCTGCTGAAGTATGACCGCTATGGTGATGCCCGCAGGGCCCGAGCCTATGATACCGACCTTCTGTCCCTTCCTGGGCTCAGGAGACCAGGACAGCCTGTCCAGATATGTATCAGAGATATAGTTTTCTATGCTGGATATGTGTACGGGCGCTCCCTTTACTCCCAGTATGCAGTGTCCCTCGCACTGCTTTTCATGGTCGCATACCAGGGAGCAGACTACTGACAGGGGATTGTTTTCAAAAAGCATCTTACCTGCATCATTGAGCCTGTTTTCGCGAAACAGCCTGATCATCTCCGGTATGGAGGTATTTATGGGGCAGCCTGTCCTGCACCTGGGCACCTTGCACTGAAGGCAGCGCTGAGCTTCATTTACTACATGTATGGGCATCCTGTGGTCTCCTCTTTCAAATTCAAAACCGCTGCAGCGCCCTGATCAGGACTACCGCAGCGGTAAGCTTACTTTGTCTGTTTTTTGTCATTCAGCCTCAAACTGATCCTTGCCTACTCCGCAGAGAGGACAAACAAAATCCTCGGGCACATCCTCCCACTTGGTTCCGGGAGCTATGCCGCCCTCCTCGTATCCTTCTTCCTCGTCGTATACCCATCCGCATACGCTGCATACATATTTCATAGTTATGTCTCCTTTCGATGGGAGGTCCTGCCTCCCCCTCATTTGTATCTAAAGTTTACACTACCCATGCATCAAATACAATCAGGGCAATGTAAAATCTTTCTTATAATTTAATAAAATACATTCAGAGCATCGGCGCGATCACACCGGTCCAGAAGGCGCTTATGGGCATGACCAGCGCCATGGCAGGTATCATGTCAGCAACCGGAAAGCTCTTGAGCTTCATCATGTTGAAGGAGGTAGCCAGCAGCAGCACTCCCCCGCAGGCCTTGAAGTCATTTATCATATCCGGCGTGGTAAGCGGATATATGGTCCCCGCAAGCAGGAAGAGCAGCATGAATATGATGAGCTGAGGCAGGGCTATGGCCGCCACTACCGCCCCCATGCTGCAGGCAAATATCATGGCCGTAAAGAAATCCAGTATGGCCTTGGATATGAGTATGGTATGGTCTCCAGTCATGCCTGAGTCTATGGACCCGTATATGCCCGTGCCACTGGCGCAGAAGAGCACCAGTACGGTTATGAGCATGCCCATGTCCGCATCGCTTCCCCCCATCAGGCTCTCAAAGGGCTTCTGAAGCAGTCCAGCCCCCTTTTCTATAAGGCTCTGCAGCTTTATGAGCACTCCTATGCAGGTGCCCGCTATGACCGCAAATATGACCGCCGGCATGTTGACCATGAGCACCACCGAAAGTATGCCCATGGAAAGGGCGCATATGCCAAATATCATGGACAACTTGTCCTTCAGCTCCTCCGGCAGCAGCCTTCCCATAAAGGCGCCAGCCAGGCCTCCCACAAATACCGATCCCACATCCACAAGTATCCCTACAGGCATATCATCCATCCTCCTTATGTCGATTATAATGCATACAGAGGGGGTGACGCAAACCCTTACCTTACTGTATAATCAAAAGTACAACATGTCACTCAAAATGTCTCAGGGAGGAAAGGAATTGAAAAAGCTTGATATAAGGACACTGTTCACCGATCTGCTCTTTGATCTCGTGGGATGTATCATGATAGCAGCGGGCGTACATAACTTTGCGCTCCACGCCGATCTGCCCATGGCAGGCTTCACCGGTATATCGCTGATCATGTATCATCTGACCGGGCTGCCCATAGGTGTGGGCATAGTCCTGCTCAATGTACCCGTAGCCATATTCTGCTTCCGCTATCTGGGAAGGACCTTTTTCTTCAAGTCAGTGAAGAGCGTGCTCATCTCGTCCCTGTTCATAGACCATATAGCACCCCTGTTCCCTGCCTATGAGGGAGACCGGCTGCTGGCGGCCATATGCATGGGAGTGCTCTGCGGCGCAGGCTATGCCCTCATCTTCATGAGAGGATCCTCTACCGGCGGTCAGGATTTCATAAGCATGGCCATAACCAGGGCAAAGCCCCACATCACTCTGGGCTCCATAACCATGGTGCTGGATTCCACCATCATACTCATAGGAAGCCTCCTCATATTCCGTGAGATCGATGGCTTCATATACGGCATCATAGCCACCTTCATCCAGTCCTCGGTCATGGACCGCCTGCTCTATGGCATGAATGACGGCAAGACCTCCCTCATCATCACTGAGCGCGGGCAGGACATAGCGCGTATCATAGACGAGGCTGCAGAGCGTGGCTCCACCATCATAAAGGGCAGAGGCTATTATTCGGGCAACGACAAGGACATAGTGCTCTGCGCCTGCAGCTCAAAGGAGATGTACAGCATACACAAGGCTGTCAAAAAGGCCGATCCCAAGGCCTTCACCATCATAGTGGAATCCAATGATGTGGTGGGCGAGGGCTTCAAGGAGGATCTGCAGAGCTTCTGATCCCCGGTCTTGCGAAGCTCTGTCCTGCCAGACAGGAGCTTCAGTGCCTCAGACCTCCTGTGGTCTGGGGTAAAGCTCCCTGGCCGTATCAAGGAAGGCCTTCACGGAGCGGTACATATAGCGATCCTTCCTCCAGAAGATCTCTATGGGACTGTATCTTGAGCCCTCATAGGGTATGGCCACCATGAGTGGATTGCGCTTTATGACCTCCTCAGGAAGGAAGCCCACGGCCACTCCCTTTTCCACAAAGCGCTCCAGGGTGTACATCTGGCTCGTATAGTGTATGACCTTATAGCTGAGGCCTCTTTGTTTGAACTGTCTTTTTATCCCTGCAGACTGACTGAAGCCTTCACTCAGCATGACCAGCTCCTCTCCGGAAAGCTGCTCTAAGGTCACATAGCTTTCCTTCGCCAGAGGATGGTCCTTATGGACGCAGACACACTGCCTGGATATCTTGAGAGGATAATGTCCATGGACCAGATCAAACTGCCGCTTCTCCTCAGGGACATCGAACCTGCGGACCGACAGCACCATGTCCACCATGCCCTTGTCCAGATATTCAAACTGCTTTGAGGTGGAGGCCTCCACGGAAAATACCTCTATATCAGGGTATTTATCCTTAAATACCCTTAGGAGCTTCGGATAGACCTGATTTCCGCTCAGAGTGGAAAAGCTGACTCTTATGAACTTACGGGACGTTGACAGGTTCTTTACTATGTCATCCAGCTGTCCATACTGCTTAAGGACCAGCTCTGCCTCATCGCGAAGCACCCGTCCCTCATCGGTGATCCTGAGGGCATTTTTGTCCCTGTTGAACAGGGCCACTCCGCACTCTCTTTCGAGCTCACGTATGGCTCCTGATATGGCAGGCTGGGAGATATTGAAGTTCTCCGCCGCCCTGGTAAAGTTTTCATACTTACAGACCGCAAGGAAATACTGAAGCTGTATGAGAGTCATGGATCCGGACCTCCGCTTAAAGATATCATCCTGATTATAATTCCTTCTGAAGGAAAAAGAAAGGAACTTGCATGAAGCTTTCCCAGCTTAGATATTTTCAGACTGCATGCCGCCTAGGCAGCATAACCCGTGCCGCCGAGGAGCTGCATATATCGCAGCCCTCCGTATCCGCTGCCATAAAGGAGCTGGAGCAGGAGTTCGGAGTCACTCTTTTCTCGAGGCATTATCGGGGCTTTACCCTGACCCGTGAGGGCCTCGCCTTCCTGAGCCAGGCAGAGCTCCTCCTGGATCAGGCGGACAAATGCTCCGAGATCATGAAGGACATAGGCAGGAAAAGGAACCTGATCCGTCTGGGCGTCCCGCCCATGATAGGCTCCCTCATGCTCCCCAGAGTATATGAAAGCTTTTCCTCCGAGCATCCTCACACCCTTCTTCGTATATACGAAGAAGGCCAGAGGGAGCTCCTTCGGAAGATCATATCCGATGAGCTCGATCTGGCCTTCATACCCCACGAGGGTCCGCCGGGATCCGAATTCAAATACCTCGGCATAGGCTCCGTGGAGACAGTATACTGCGTCCATAAGGGACACCCGCTTTCCGGGAAAGACTCCATATCACTTAAGGAACTTTCCGGAGAGCACATAGTCATGTTCAAGGACAGCTTTTTCCAAAATGAGCTCCTGAACCGGCGCTTCAAGGAAGAAGGTCTTCGACTTTCCCCTGCACTTACCACCGGACAGCTGTCCACTCTTACGAGCCTCATATCGGGAGGTTCCGTATCCGGCTTCCTGTTCCGTCCCCTGCTTGAGAGCTATCCTGAGCTTTGCGGCCTGTCACTTGATCCGCCTCTCCTCACAGACATAAGCCTGGTATGGAAGAAGGACGGCTTCATGTTCAGTGACATGCACAGCTTCATCGACTGCGTAAGCAGGCTCTTCTGATCAGATGCGGGCTACTCCGCTCTTCCTTGCAGCCTCTGCGACTGCACCTGCCACTGCATCCTTTACCCTGCTGTCAAAAGCTGCGGGAAGGATATACTCGGGGTTCAGCTCCTCATCGGATACGAGCCCTGCTATGGCATAGGCTGCCGCCACCTTCATCTCGTCATTGATGTCACTGGCCCTCACATCCAGAGCGCCCCTGAATATGCCGGGAAATGCCAGCACGTTGTTGACCTGGTTGGGGAAATCGCTGCGGCCCGTGGATACCACTGCTGCTCCTCCAGCCTTTGCCTCGTCCGGGAATATCTCAGGCGTAGGATTTGCACAGGCAAATATGATGGGATCCTTGGCCATGGTCATGACCATCTCCTTGGTAAGAGTACCTGGAGCAGACACTCCGATAAATACGTCAGCACCCTTTATGACCTCTGCAAGACTACCCTTTTCCTTATCAAAATTGGTGATCCTGGCCATCTCCTCCTTGATGGGGTTCAGGCCCTCTCTGCCCTCATATATGGCGCCCTTCCTGTCGGTCATGATGACATTTTTAAGTCCCATGCTCATGAGGAGCTTTATGATGGCTATGCCTGCCGCACCGGCTCCGGAGGTGACTATCTTTACGTCCTCGATCTTCTTTCCCACGATCTTAAGTGCATTGATGAGGCCTGCAAGGGTTATGACTGCAGTGCCATGCTGGTCATCATGGAAGATGGGTATGTCACATCTTTTCTTGAGCTTCTCCTCGATCTCAAAGCATCTGGGAGCCGCTATGTCCTCCAGATTCACTCCTCCAAAGGAGCCCGCCAGCAGGGCTACGGTATCCACTATCTCGTCCACATCCTGGGACCTGATGCAGAGAGGGATGGCGTCCACATCTCCAAAAGCCTTGAAGAGCACGCATTTTCCCTCCATGACGGGCATGCCCGCCTCTGGTCCGATGTCACCAAGTCCAAGCACTGCAGATCCGTCCGTGACTACAGCCACCGTATTCCAGCGGCGGGTCAGCTCAAAGCTCTTTGATACATCCTTCTGTATCTCAAGACAGGGCTGGGCTACTCCGGGAGTATAGGCAAGGGAAAGAGCCTCCTTATTGTCCACTGCGGCCCTGGGAGTTATCTCCAGCTTGCCTCTCCACTCATAATGCTTCTTAAGTGATTCTGCTGCGTAATCCATACGATCTACCTCCTTTTTGATCTAAGCTTTTCAATCTATCTTTGGCAGAGTGGAGCCCCCATAGGGCATGACGAGCACCCTGGCATCCTCTCCGCATTTTTCCTTTGCTTTTTCATAGGCCTCAGCCACAGTGGCAAAGGGCTCCATAAATATGCTCCTTACAAGCTCCGGCTCCAGGTCGCTGACAAGGTAAATGTAACAGCGCTCCAGCACCAGTGCTATGGCCGCAGCCTTGTGGCCTCCCAGCTTAAAGCCTCTCTTCAGCCTGTCCACTATATCCTGAGGCTTTTCAGCCTCTCTCATCCACTGCTCAAAGGTGCCTTCTCCGAAGCCCTCCCTGCAGGAGCCTACCAGTATGATGACTCCTCCGTCCCTGACTGCATGCTTGGCATTGTCCAGGGCCTTCTGGGTCTGGTAAAGGTTCATGTCCTTTGGCGAGCCTCCCTGGGAGACCATGACTATGTCTGCCCTTCCGGGTATCTCCTTCAGATAAAGGCTGTCCAGATAGCGACAGGCAGCCCTGTGGGCCTCCGTCACATCTCCTGCTGCCGCATAGAGTATCTCCTTTTTTGGACTCAGCACCACGTTGAGTATGAAGTCCACCCCTACCATGGCGCAGGCCTCCTCCAGGTCCTCCCTGATGGGATTGCCCTCAAGCCTTCCTACCCTGGCATCAGGCTCCACCATATGACTGTGATTCGACTCTATGGCTGCTCTGGTCGACACTCCCGGCATGATGGCCTTGGCTCCTCCCGAGTAACCGGCGAAATAGTGGTATTCCACATTGCCTATACATATCCTTATGTCCGCCTCGGCCACCCGTCTGTCTATGTCCACGGGAGTACCGCTCCTGGTATATCCGAAATGCACACAGTCCGAGGTATCCAGATCCAGGCACTCTATCTCCTCGTAGGCCCGGTCTCCGACCAGATGTCTCATCTCCTCTTCGGTATGACCTCTGTGGCTCCCCAGTGCAAATATGAGCCTTATATCCTCCGGCCTTGCGCTCCCTGCATAGAGCTCATCCAGCAGTAGTGGCATGACCTTCCAGCTCGGCATGGGCCTGGTTATGTCGCTTGTGACTATGGCTATCTTTTTTCCTCCACCGACAAGCTCCCTGAGGGGCCTGGTGCCTATGGGCTCCCTAAGTGCACGCTCCACCAGCTCTGACTCCGTAAGCTCCTGCTTCGGTACCTCGTTTGGAAGCAGCACGTCCATGATCAGGTTGTCCCTGACCTCAACGCTCTGGGACCTGTCTCCAATGTTAAGCTTTACCTCCATGTCCTTCTCCTCCTCTGAGCCTATCTTATATCGGCTATATCCATCAGTCAAATATGGTTTTTCTTTTGAATGATAGCTTTTTCCTATATATCAAAAGAGCAGGCTGACTTAAGTCAGCTCTGCCCTTTTATGTAAATGATGTATAGGGGATCAATCCTTTTCTACGCTGATGCCGATGCTGTACCACCTGTTCTTTTCAGGGTATACAAATACTGCACCGGGATCCAGCTCAGACACTCTTTTGGCCACTTCTTCAAAATATGACATGGCGGCCTCCATCCCTATCTTCTTTTCCAGGAAATCCATATGGAATGGAACTATGACCTGGGCTCCATATCTTATGAGCAGCCTTGCCATCTCATCGACTGATACCTGCTGGCCACTGTTTTCCGGGGTACGTATGCCTGCCTGTCGAAGGAGCACGTTTGGACTCTTTTCCCTGCATCTGATGAAGGTATCATTGAACACAGGCCTGCCTGATACCATCATGATCCTGAAGCCGTTGTTTGTAGTGATCATCCAGTCAAGTGATTCCATGGAGCCCCACATATCACAGATCTGGTGTCCCTCTATGCCGAACTTCGTCTTGCTCACATCCTTATCGGGATCCCAGGTACGCTTTCCTGATTCGTTGTGCTTGGCCTGCCAGAACTCAAGCTTCATATCGTCCATGGTAAAGCAGCTCCCAGGGAACACCGGGAAAAGGTTGTCAAAGGGCACCTTATGGAATTTCATGATGTGCTCTGCCACCATGGCTCCACAAAATACCTTGGCATTGAACTTCTCCACAAAATACCCCACATGGCTGTCATGGTCAAAGTGGCCATGAGTAAGTATGATGTAGTCGGCTCCTGTCACATCCGCAGGATCAAAATCACACTCAAGGAAGTATGGATCCACCAGCACCACCTTGCCGTTCGGAAGTACCAGCTCGTGGTTCGCGCCTGTATCAAAGGTCCTCATCCTGAAAGAATTGCAGATCATATCAACCTCCATTTCGCCGTCTGTCGGCGATAGCATTATCAAGTTTTACTGTCTGTAACGAGCCCCTTTATACCTCTCCTGATGCTGCGGCTGCCTCCTCTGCCGCTGTCTCCTTTTCAAGCTTCAGTATCCTGGTCCTCAGCTTCATGAACAGAGGCAGGGATATGATCATAGACAGTACATCGGATACTGCCTGTGCTGAAGCCAGACCATAGACTCCTATGGTCATGGAAAGCAGGATGACAAGAGGTATCAGGCATATGACCTGTCTGGACAGGTTGAGCACTGTCGAATTGAAGGCCATGCCGAGGGACTGGAAGAAATTGCTGACTATGACTACCCACATATGTGCCGTCATGGTCAGACACTGAGCCCTGATCATAAAGGAGCCTATGGCAAGTATGTCAGGGTCCGTAGAGGTAGTGATGACAGATACCAGGGCCCTGGCCTCTATGGCCATGATCGCTCCGCATATCACTGCTATCAAAAATCCCATGAAGCTGGTGAACCAGAAGGACTGCATGACTCTCTTGTAGCGTTTTGCTCCCCAGCAGTAGCCGGCTACCGGAGCAAAGCCCTGTGCAAAGCCTATGATGGCGGCTCCAAGGAACCTCATGCACTTGTTGGCCACGGATACCGCTGCAAGAGCCGTATCGCCGAAGCCTGCTGCCATGTTGTTGGTCACCACCGTGGATACACTCAGCAGCATGCTGCGCAGGAAGGAAGGTATGCCCATACGGCCGACCTCCTTATATATATGCCACTTGGGAGTAAAGTACTGCCTCCGAAGCTCCAGCATGGTCCTCCTCCGAAGGAAGGGGGACAGGAGCACCATAAAGCTCACCACCTTGGAGAGGGCCGTGGCCATGGCGGCACCGGCCACCTCCAGATGAAATACATTTATGAATATGGGGTCCAGTATGATATTGAGCACACATCCGGACACCATGCCGAACATGGAATACTTGGTGCTTCCCTCTGATCGGAGCAGCTGGCTCAGCACCACCTCTCCTGCAGTGAAGGGAGCGGCCAGAAGTATGAATCTTGCATACTGCATGGAGTAGACCATGGAGGTCTCCGTGGAGCCCAGCAGTATGACAAGGGGCTCAGTAAATATGGTACCAAATATCAGCAGCACGACAGATACCAGCATGGCGGTAACGAGCGAGGTCATGCCTACCCTGCAGGCATCCTCATCCCTCTTGGCTCCCAGGAGCCTGGAGATATAGCTTGCAGCACCCATGCCGAAGCCCATGGCCACGGCACGGAGCATCATCATCAGCGAGTCATTGACTCCGACCGCCGCAGTGGCCGCCAGTCCCAGCTGGCTGACAAAGTAGGTGTCGGCCATGTTGTAGAATGAATCTATCAGCATGGATATGACCGTGGGCACAGCCAGTATGGGTATGACCTTATAGACCGGATCCTCAAGCATCATCCGGCGCCGTTCTTCTCATTCTCTCAGTATCTTATCGTCCGCCATAAGATAACCCTCCCGTTCCTAAAAATAAATGTCTTTACATTTATTTTACGCCATAAAACTCAGGTCCACAAGGGGAACATCAGGGTGACCCAGACGATTGTACCTCTTTTCAAAAAGGGCCCTGCCTTAGGGGGCATGAGCCCCCAAGACAAGGCTGGTCAATAGGCTTTTATAAGCTTATGGTCACTTGAGCGGGAATACCATCGGTATATAGATCAGGAATATGAGGAACCTGACTACCGACAGATAAAGTCCCTGTTTGAAATGCTGCTTTACCGTATATCCGCCTGCCTCAAAGCCCATGGTCATGGCAGGAGCAGCTGCGGGGAACAGATAGCAGTTTCCGGAGCCCTCTGTGGTGGAAAGCATGAGTGCACGCGCATCATAGCCGTTCTGTACGCAGATAAGGGCTGCCAGGGTCTTGAAGGCATTGTTTACCGCACTGTTTGTGATGAACTGCGTGAGCACGAAGCATACCAGATACATGAGTACCATGGTCATGGTCGGGCTCATATTTCCTGTAAGGGAATTGAAGGTATCCGCAAGGAGCACATCGGCACCGGTGGTCTTAAGTGCGGTAGCCAGAGGCAATGTACCTATGGTTATAAAGATGACCGGATTGCTCATGGCGCCTATGGCCTCACGGTCTGTAAGTATGCCTGAAAATACCAATATGAGCGCTGCCACTGTGGAAGGATACCAGGTATCTATGCCAGTAAGGGCACAGGTGACTATGCCTATGACTGAGAACAGGAACACTGCTATGACAAATTTCTCCTGACCGGCAGTAAGAGTTCCGCCTCTCTTTTTGCCCTTTGCACTGGCTGCTGCAGCTGCCTTCTCACTGTCCTCCATGGTGGGGATGTTGCCATTGTCCGGCGCTATCTTGACTGAAAGCCAGAGCACCAGGGGAAGCATGATGATCATGACGGGTATCTTGGATATGAATGTGGTGAAATAATCCCAGGTACCAACGCCGCCAAGGTTCTCCACTATGGTGTTGTTTGCCAGATATCCTCCTGCATTTCCTCCTGTGGGAAGGAAGCCTACCCAGATCTGGGCAAATACGGCTGCAGGATACATGAACTTACTGAGGGGCCTCTTCTGCTCAGCGCAGATGGCAGTGATCATGGGGATCATGATGGTCATGGTGGCTGTGGCATTTATGAAGCAGCCCAGGAAAAGTATGGGCACCGCTATGCCGCACATGATCTTGAAATCCGATGAGCCGGGCTTAATGAGGGCCTTACTCATGCGGCTTATAAGGCTGGTCTTGCTGATGGCCGAGCCCACCACGAACATGGAGGCCATCATGACTATTGAGCTGTTCAGAAGTCCGCCCCAGGCATCCTTGAATTCCAGGACCCCTGTGATCTCCAGAGCTACCGGTATGAACATGGCAGCCACATGGATCTTAACCTTTCCTGAAAGTATAAGTGCCACAAACAGCAGGAATACCACAAGAACTATCGCTATCTGTGTAGTCATCTCTTCAAAAATCTCCTTTCAAACTCATATACCTACTTTGACCTTCTGATCTTATCTGTCGACTATGGAGCCGTCCTCATGGAGATTTATGCCTCCATATGCTCCCTCAAAAGGAAATACCTTGTCGATGTCATCTATCAGCTCTACTCCAAGACCCGGCTTGTCAGGAAGGATGATGTATCCGTCCTCCACCTTGAAGGGCTCCTTCATCTCCTTATCGAGCCTGCATACACCGTTTGCCATGGGATACTCCTGTACCTCAAAGTTGGGGATGACTGCATCGAGCTGCAGGCATGCTGCGGTAGATACGGGTCCCAGGGGATTGTGGGGGATGACATATACGCCTCTGGCCTCAGCCTCAGCTGCTATCTTCCTTCCCGCAGTGATACCTCCTGCCACGCACATGTCAGGCCTTATGTACCTTACATCCGTAGTAGTCATGAGGGAATCGAACTCCATGGGATTTATGAAGCGCTCACCTGTAGCCACCGGTATCTCACACTGTCTTATGCAGCCTCTCATGGCCTCAAGATTGTCGGGGATGGGATCCTCATAGAAATAAGGTCTGTAAGGCTTGAGTGCTCTTCCAAGCTCTATGGCCTCAGCGGGACGCATGCCTCTGTGGCACTCTATGGCTATATCCATGTCCCAGCCCACGGCCTCTCTCATGGCCTTCATGTAGCTCTCCACCCTGGTCACAAGGGCTGTAAATGTCTCTCCGCAGCGTCCGTCCTCATCCTTGGGATGACCTATGGAGAAGCGTATGGCCTTGAAGCCCTGGTCCTTGATCTTTTTTGCATTTTCCGCAAAGCCTGCTGCATCCTTGGCCCTGACATTGACATAGATCTTGATCTTGTCCCTGGTCTTTCCGCCAAGGAGCTCATATATGGGTACTCCGAAGTACTTGGCCTTGAGGTCCCAGAGTGCTATGTCAAGACCTGATATGGCCGACTGGGTCACTGAGCCTCTGAAATGCAGGTTCCTTGTAAGTGCGTTCCAGATGAATTCGATCCTCATGGGATCAAGTCCCAGTATCATCTTCTCCATCTGCTTGAGCACTCCTGCCGTAGCCTCCTGATATGCCCAGGCTCCGCACTCTCCAAGGCCCGTGAGCCCCTCATCCGTGTGGACCTTTACAAAAAGATATCTCTTTCCCGCAAGGATAGGTTCTACACCTGTGATCTTCATCATTTCCTCCTTAAATCTCAGATGACAGCCCATGAGGATGCCGGCTTACCCTACTTAGGCCATCTGTCTTTACCTTATCTTTACAATGATTATAGGTTTGCTTTACCATAAAGTAAAACTTGAAATAGTTGGTCTTCCAAAGTTTTGCTTATGGTGTATGGCCGCCCAGTCTGAAATAAAAAAGAGCGGCACAAGTAGTGCCGCAAAATAGTATTACATAAGGCCTATAGTCAAGTAATATTTAATTCAGATTCTGCTGCATGTAATAAGCCTTTTAAATAGCCTGTTGGATATGCCATATTTACTGTCCTTCCACCAAGGGACTCATTGCCTCTAAATGCATGATCTATGGATATGACGGCATCACAGTTACTTTTTACTAAAGCCTTCATAATTTCATACATATTAGCATATCCATCTTCTGCCAGCGTCTCTTCAAAGTATGGAAGTGTTGAAGAAACATTTCTAAAATGAACACATAGGATCCTGCCATCAGAATTAAAATGTTCTATGTCCTCAAATAAATCTCCAAACCTATCTCCTCCTTCAAGCCAGCAACCAACACATAGCTTCATTCCAAGAAAAGGAGAGTTTCCTGCTATGCTGAAAGCCCTATCAAAACAAGCCGAATTATAAATCAGGCTATGAACCCCCTCCATATCAGGAAGCGGAGGATCATTTGGATGCAGAGCCAGCTTTACATTGTATTTCTCACATTCAGGCAAAATCTTTTCTATAAAATAGCTAAAGCTGTTCCACATATCTTCTTCAGTATAAATATGATCTTCTAGAATTGGTCTTGCCTCGATCTCTTTTTGATCCGCTATCGCTGATATGCCGCCTCGTGTGTACTGCCCGACTGTTCTCGCACTACGTAAAACTCCATTTGGTTGCCAGGCTATGGATGTAAATGGTATCTCCAAACATCCAAATACCTGTATCATTTTTTGGAATAGTTCTATATAGCCTTTTCTTTCCTCTTTACCAAGGATGATAGCCCTGTTTTTTTGCAACTTCATGCAGTAGGCATCACTTACCCTCAGGCCATATCTCAACAGTCTCTGCTGTTCAGATTTGATGGTTTCTATCTGAACCTGTTCCAGATCCAGCCCAAGACTTACATAGGATATACCCATTTGCTGAATAAATGATAAGTTCTCTTCTTTCTCTCCATACTTTACCGACACCTGCGGTCTCATGCTCATATGCTCACCTCTCTTAACTTTATCCAAACACTGGGAAGAAGTAATTTGCACTTAACACTATACTTACTATGGCTAAAATGCAGAATGGCAGAGTAAATTTCATAGACTTGACTATATCATACCCTCCTGCAGAAAAGGCTATGGCACAGCTGGGAGATCCTGTAGGGAACATAACCGCACAATTAGCGCAAAATACAACTATCATTACCAACCCCCTTGGATCCATATTTGCCGCAACAGCTGTACTGGCAGCAATAGGGATAAATACGTTTTGTGTCGCAGAATTTGATATAAATGTAGTAAGAAGGGTTGTAATAATTGCAAAAACGAACATCACAAATATTGGATTTGGAGATCCTCCTAACAAACTCAAAATGCCCTTACCAATTAATTCACCTGCACCTGTATTTCCAAGAGCATCTGCCATAACAAGCGCTCCAGCCAACATAAATACTGAATCTCCAGTAAGCTTATTCACTATATCTTTTATGCTCATTGTTTTCGTAAAGGCTAAAATCAAAGCCCCTATTATTGGACATATGAACATAAGATCTCCAAGCAAGCTATTAAGAAACATGCATATCATTACACCAACAAAGACGAAAATCGTAATTACCTCATCACGTTTTGATATAGCTTGAGTTTCTTTTACCTTGCCAAGCTTGCTTTCGTCTATATCCTGCTTTGGAAGCACCCTGTATGCTAAAATCGCATAAATGGTAATTATGATGCAAGGAATAACTGTTACCTTAAAAGGATCCAAGAAGTCAAGCAGCTGAGAAGAATCTCCAACTATACCTTCATATAATGCATTGGTCCTTGCTGCTCTTGCTGCGCCTCCTCCTATAGGAAGTTTTCCAGTCCACATACTTATAACTCCCATGATTGGAAGTAAGATTCTGGATGTTGTAACTTCTCCTGTATTCCCCAATGTTGCCACAAACATGATCATGATAGTTAATGTAGCTGTATTATTTAAAAACTGGCACAAAACTATGGCCACAAGGAAAAGTACCGTTACAAAAATCAAATCTGACTTTCCACCTTTAAAGCTGGTAAGTTTTTTCTGCATATTTGATACTATACTAGTCCTTCCAAATGCTGCGCTTACAACAAACATACCCGCTACCAAAAGAACATTTTTATTTGCAAATCCAGAAAATGCTTCTTGAACAGTCATTACTTTTGTTATAGCCAGCAATGCACAGCATGTCATAGTCGTAAGACCAAAGGGCCATTTTCCAAGCAGGAACCCTATAATCATAAATGCCATTATAGCCAATACTATATATACATCCATATTTGCCTCCTACCATAAAGTATTGATCGTTACATCCGCAAGCTTGCTTTTGTTTATGCACCTATATTAACACATATATAAACCTAAAATAATTGACATTTTCCTCAAAGTTTCTCATACTATATTGTATATTATCCCAATTTACTAAAATTTTGAAATTATATAAATTTCAATATATTTCAACATGAAAACAGGGGGCTTAATATGGCAAAGGTTGCTGCACTGGTCGCAAATGAAGAAATGCGTAATATGATAGATAACTCAATAAAAAAATATGAGCACATTAATTTGATATGCAATCAGAAAATAGAAGGAAAGGATCTATCGGAGACTATCAGAAGACTTGAAAAGGAGGGCGTTGAGCTTATCATAGCAAGGGGAACTCAAGCCATGCTCATAAAAGATCTCATTAAATGCCCGATCATAGAAATCAGACTTACTGATCTTGATCTGATAAAACTAATAGAAGATAACCTTAACAAATTAAATATCCAGGATCCCAAAGTCGCTTTTGTCGGCGCTTCTTCCATGCTTTTAGAAACCAAAGATATAGAAAAATATCTGGGAATAAAGATACGTTTTTATTTATACGACTCTGTTAGTCTTCAGTCTGAATACACTAAAATGGCTGTTGCCGATGGAAATAATCTTATAATCGGTGGAACAAATGTTTGTCTTTTAGCAAAGCAATTAGGAGTCAACACCTGCCATGTATCCGCCTCAAGTCCTAATGGGATAGAAGAAGCATTGTATAATGCAGATAAATTATGCTATGCCATAGATATTCAAAAGCAAAGAAGTGCGGAAGTGTCTGCACTATTTGAATATTCATTTCAAGGTATCATTCAATTAGATAAAAATGGAATAATAAAACGAATAAATTCAATGGTCACGGAATGGGCCGAAATGGATGCTGATCAATTGATTAATACCCATATTTCTACAATTTTTCCGGCTATATCTGAAATTCAAATTAATCAGATCTTATACTCTGGTGATGAAATTGCTTCCTTAATGCTTGACCTCAAGCATTATACACTTGTAGCAAATCTGACACCGATCAAAATCGATGAAGAAATAACTGGCATAAGCATAGCTTTACAGGAATTTGATCAAATCTTTGAAACAAGTAAAAAGCTCAAAAATGAACTTTCAAAAAGAACTTCTTTGGGTTTTAACTTGGATAATTTTGTCTGTTCTTCCAATCAGATGAAAGAAATACTCAGACTATCAAAAAAGGCTGCTCATTATTCAGTTCCTGTTTTGATCACTGAGCCCGTTGGCTGCGAAGGAGAATTTTTAGCAAATGCAATACACAATAGCAGTTCAAGAAGTGAAGAAAAATTTACATCCATAGATTGCAGTGCCTTTGAGCCATGTCAGCTTAACAAAATTTTATTTGGAAATGATCCCTGTGAAATATCTGATACTTCACTGATTTTCAAGTCTGAAAGCGGAACAATACTTTTAAAAAACGTAGAACATTTATCCCTGGAATCTCAGTACAGGATTGAACAGGTCATTTTAGGCAACAGATCCATGTCATATGATATAAAGGCCTCTCATTTAAACACCCGCGTCATGGCTTCAACATGTATTGATCTTGTTCCTTTGATTAAGGAAGGTAAATTTAGATATAGTCTATACCATATGCTTTCCACATTCAGTATATCAATTCCTCCACTAAATTCCAGAAAAGAGGACATAGGATCCTGGACATCTTACTTTTTAAAAAATCTTCAAAGAGAACATCATAGATATGTCAGATTACTAAGTAATGCAAAAGATCTTCTTATGGATTATTACTGGCATGATAATCTTCTTCAGTTATTCCATGTATGCAATAAAATTGTCATACAGGCTGAAAAAAGAAATATTACTAAGTCCTTTGTAGAAATGATACTAAGAAATGAAGCCTATTCTGAAATCAAAGGTGTTAAAGGTATTTCAGGACTTCCTATCTCTTATCAAGATGACAAGGCTATCTTGTTAAGAGAACTTTTAACAAAATATAATGGCAATCGAGAAGCTATCGCAAAAGAATTAGGAATAAGCAAAACGACACTATGGCGGTGGATGAAAAAATATGGTTATATAATTTGACAGAAGCTCTTATCATATTTATAATAAGGATATGAAAAGAAGGGCTACCGTGTAGACGGTCAGCCTAAGCAACAACTACGATGGGTAGCCGCAGACTTGGCGAAGGGCGGCTACTTTTTTCGTATATTGATGACAACGAGCATGATGGTGAGTACCACCATGAGAATCTCATAATCACTCATACGAGCCTCCTTCCATGTAGAGGAACATCCAATACATTTACAGGAGTGCATCCCCCATAAGGAAACATCTCAGAGGGCTGACCGCCTACCGTTTCTTCAGTAGCCTGATTCAAATTATAATCTACTGCAAAGGGTCCTGACAAACCCAGATCCGGCTTATCATATGCATAACCTTTGGCTATATCATGTTACCATGCTAACGTAATTTATCCCTTTGTCTGGATTTTCCCTCAAACCATTTCACCATAACAGCTTCATTCGTGCTATACTTTTATCTATGTCAAACAGGAGGCATCATACATGAAAAAGATAGAAAGGGTCTCCCTCATAGGCCTTGGGGCCATGGGAGCATTTTTTGTGCCTGAGCTGTGCTGGGGGCTGGGAGACGGCTTCAGGGTCATAGCCGGAGGACATAGAAAAGAGCGCCTTGAAGGACAGGGCGTCACCGTAAACGGCACCACCTATCATCTCAATGTCATAGATCCTGATGAGGCATCCGGTCCAGCAGATCTTGTCATCATAGCCGTCAAGAACTATGATCTGGATCAGGCTCTTACAGATATCAGAAACCAGGTAGGTCCCGAGACTATCATCATGTCGGTACTCAACGGCGTGGACAGCGAGGAGCGTGTCATAAGGGCCTATGGCGAGAAACATGTGCTTTATTCCCTCATGCGCATAAGCATAGAGATGAAAGAGGGCCATGCTGACTTTGATGCAGGCGACAGCAGCCACGTATTTTTCGGAGATAAGAAAAATGATCTCAGTGCCCTTTCTCCGGATGTGCTGGCAGTCAAGGAGCTTTTTGACCGCTGCGGCATAGGTTATACCATACAGGAGGACATGCAGCGTGACATCTGGTTCAAATTTATGAGCAATGTGGGCGAAAACATGACCTGCGCTCTCCTCGACATCCCCTTTAAGGTGCTGGTGTCCGACGAAGATGCCCACTGGCTCTGCATGGGTGCCATGAGGGAGACCGTGGCCATAGCCGAGGCCCTTGGCGTGGACCTTCACGAAGCCGATGCAAGGGTTCAGGAGACCTTGCTCCCCACCCTCACTCCCGACAACATCCCCTCGACTCTCCAGGATCTCAGACGAGGAAGAAGGACGGAGGTGGAGACATTTTCAGGGACCATAGTAAGGCTTGGAAAGGAACTGGGGATACCCACTCCCATAAACGACGTACTGCTTCGGGGTATACGCGTACTTGAAAGAAAGGGGCTTGAAAAAGGATGATCGGTACCATAGCAAACACCTGCACCATACTGCTTGGAAGCTTCATAGGAAGCGTCTTCAAAAAAGGTATTAAAAAAGAGCATCAGGATGCTCTCTATACGGCCATGGGCCTGGCTGCAACGGGCCTCGGCATAAATGCGGTAGTCCAGAATATGCCAAACAGCACTTATCCCGTGCTCTTCATAGCCAGCCTGGCCATAGGCAGCCTCATAGGCACCATCATAGACGTGGACGGACATTTTCAGAAGCTGGCTGACCGGCTGTCCGTAGGCGAGCTGAGCAAGGGCCTGTCCACCGGCATACTGCTCTTCTGCATAGGCACTCTGTCCATACTGGGGCCCATACAGGCGGCTCTCTATCAGGACCACACCTATCTGTTTACAAATGCCACCCTGGACTTCGTCACCTCCATGGTGCTGGCCTCCACCTACGGCAGGGGCATGATGCTGACCGCGCCCGTGCTGTTCTGCTGGCAGGGAGCCATATATCTGCTCGCCACCCTGCTCGGTGACTTCATGAGCACTGACATGATGACAGAGCTGTCCATAGTCGGGGGCTTCCTAATAGCCAGCTCAGGCATATCCATACTCAATATCAAGGCCATAAAGACCATGAACATGCTGCCCTCACTGGCAGTGCCCATCATATTCTGCGGCATAGCGGGGATGCTCTGATCCATACATACTGAAATATAAAAAGGCGGGGATGCTTTAAAGCTCCCCGCTTATCCTTTCTCTCACCTCTTCGACGCTCATATCCTTTTCCCTGGCTATGCGTGCCAGATCATCGTATTCATACTTGGAGCGGATGACTCCATAGCCTCTGGATATCTTCTGTCTCACCTCCCCAAGCTCCGTCTCCACAGTCCTTATCTCCCGATCGAGCACATAACGCCTCTGGGAGGTCTCTCTTATGCCTATGGTAGAGGTATGCCTGAAAATGCTTCTCACCATGGCTTCCCTGTCCTCCTCCCTGCAGATCACCCTGATCAGAGTACCGGGGCGGGACTTCTTCATGCCTATTGGTATCGTATACACCTCCAGTGCGCCTGCCTCAAAAAGCCTCTCCATGGCAAAGCCTATCTGCTCCGCAGTCATGTCATCCACATTGCAGCTGAGCTCAGTCACTGTCTCGGATCCGTCCTCCGTCTCTCCCAGCATGGCCCTCACACAGTTAGCCGCAGGAAAATCCTTCATGCCCATGCCGTAGCCTATGGCTTCGGTCCTCATGACCGGCATGCTTCCAAAGCCGGTCGCAAAGTGCTTTAGCAGTGCCGCTCCCGTGGGAGTGCAGAGCTCCCCATCTATGGCTCCGCCATATATGGGCACGCCCTTAAGTATGTAGGCAGTGGCAGGAGCCGGCACCGGAAGTATGCCATGGGCACAGTGTACGTGCCCGCTGCCTACGTGTATGGGTGATATTATGACCTGATCCGGACTGAGCCTTTCCATAAGGAGACATACTGCGGCTATGTCAGCCACCGCATCCAGGCTTCCCACCTCATGAAAATGTATCTCGCTCACAGGCACACCATGGGCGTGACTCTCCGCCTCTCCTATGAGAGCATATACTGCCATGATGTCATCCTTCACTCTGTCGGAGACCTGCATATGCCCCCTGACTATATGCTCTATGTCGTGCATGCCGCTGTGATGATGGGCATGGCCGTGGTCATGATGATGAGCATGTTCATGACTGTGATCATGCTCGTGGTGGTGCTCATGGAGGTGGGCATCCAGACTCTCCTCCTCTGTACCGTCCACGGTCACTCTCATGTGGGTGCCCCTTATGCCGCATTTTTCCATGGGCTCTGCATGAAAGCTCACTCCTGGTATCCCAAGACCCGAAAGCTCCTTAAGAAAGGCTTTCCTGTCGGACTCGGAGAGCAGCTCCAGAAGGGCTGCCGTCAGCATGTCACCCGCTGCGCCCATGCCACAGTCTATATATAAGGTCCTCATCTTGTTTCCTCCTTTTTCCCCATATGGTTCATCATGCTGGCCAGATATCCTGCTCCGAAGCCATTGTCTATATTTACCACCGATACTCCGCTTGCACAGGAGTTGAGCATGGACAGCAGTGCCGTCAGGCCTCCGAAGGCCGCACCATAGCCTATACTGGTGGGCACGGCTATGACAGGACAGTCTGCAAGGCCTCCAAGCACGCTTGCCAAGGCTCCCTCCATGCCTGCTATGGCTATGATCACATCCGCAGACATGATGTCATCAAGATGAGCCAGGGTACGATGCAGCCCTGAGACTCCCACATCATAGAGCCTCTGCACCTCGTTGCCCATGGCCTCCGCGGTAAGCGCCGCCTCCTCCGCTACGGGTATGTCGCTGGTGCCTCCCGTAGCTACCACTATGCGTCCAAAGCCATCCGGCTTTGGCAGCTTCCCTACTATGCCTATGCGTGCCTCCTTATGGTAGTCAAGCTCCACAGAGGCTCCCACAAGCTCTGCTGCCTCCTCTGACATCCTGGTTATGAGTATGGTCCTCTGGCCTGCATCCTGCATGACCCTGACTATGCCCAGCATCTGCTCCGGTGTCTTTCCCGCCCCGTATATGACCTCAGAGGCTCCCTGCCTCAGCCTGCGGTGCAGATCCACCTTTGCATAATCTATGTCCTTAAAGGGCTCCTTTTTGAGCTCGAGGAGAGCCTCATCAACGGTCAAGCTGCCATCCCTGACGGCCTCCAGCATCATCCTTACCTCAGTGTTCATCTCTCGCCTCCAGATCCAGGAGCACTGCACCGTAGTACTGGCCAAGCTCCCTGAGTATCTCCTCCCTGTGCTTCATAAGCCTGGGGATGTCAGCTGCCTTAAGCTGCAGCCTTGCACAGCCGCTGAAAAGCCTTATGCGAAGATCTGTAAATCCAAGCCTCCTCAGGTACTCCTCAGCCTTTTCCGTCCTGGAAAGGAGCTCTCCCGTTATGGTCTGCCCAGTCGGTATGCGGGTCGCCAGACATGCATAGGCCGGCTTGTCCCAGGTAAACAGCCCTGCCTCCCGGGAGAGCCTTCTGATCTCATCCTTGGTAAGGCCGCAGAGCCTGAGGGGTGAAAGGACTGAAAGCTCCTTGAGTGCCCTCATACCCGGACGGTCACCTGCATCATCAGAGGCATTGGTCCCGTCGAGCAACAGCTCGTAGCCCTCGGCTCTGGCTGTCTCCGCTATGGCCCCAAATATCCTCCTCTTGCAGTGATAACACCGGTCGGAGGGATTTTGGCATACCTCCTGATCCGAAAGTATGTCCAGAGGTATGACCTTCATGCGGGCTCCCAGCTCCTCTGAAAGCCGTCTTGCATCCTCAAGCTCAAAATCCGGCTGAAATACAGTCTTTACATAGTAGGCAGTCACATCCACTCCCGCCGATACAGCCGCATAGAGCAGATATGCCGAATCCACTCCTCCTGAAAATGCCAATGCAGCCCTGGGGTGCTCCCTGAAAAAATCCTTCAGCTCCATTTGCTCCTCCTTTCCTCTGCTCCCTCATCCGAAAAGCTCCGGGAAGAAGCTTTCTGCCATGCTTTCCACCGCATAGGCCATACGATCACCGGGAAGCACGCTCTCAAGTGTGATGGAGGCGAACCTCCCTTCCTTTACACAGTCGAGCTGTGAAAGGCTGGGATCATGCCTTATCTCCTCTATCTTTTCCTCCACGGACGGAGAGTCATAGTCATGTATAAGTATGATATCCGGATCCCTTGACAGCACCTCCTCATAGCTTACGGTGACCCACTGCTGTCCCTCAAGATCATCGAAGATATTGTGGCCACCTGCAAGCTCTATGAGCAGTGATTCAAAGTTGTCTCCTGAACAGGTAAATACACCGCTGCTGCCACTGTCATATACCAGCACATCCACAGGCTCAGTATCCTTCAGTATCTCCTGCACCGAGGCTATGCGCTCCTGCTGATCCTGTATGAAGGCCTCTGCCCTCTCCTCAACACCAAAGATCCTGCCCAGATCCCTTATCTCCTGATACTGCTCCTCCAGAGTCGAGGCCTGGTTGACATATACAGCCATGCCATAGCTCTCAGCCTCCTCTATGTTACAGCCCACATCACTTATCTCCCAGTCTATGGCATAGACAAAATCTGCTCCGCTGGATATGACGGCCTCCCTGGTGGCAGAGGCATGATTGAGCTCAGGTATGGCCTCCACCGCCTCTTCATACTCTGGCAGCGGACCCCTGCTGTGATTTACCAGAGAGCGCCCCACTACCAGATCTGACAACCCAAGAGCCGCAAAAAGCTCGGTACAGTTGGGTCCAAGGGTCAGTACTCTTTCCGGTCTCTTTTCTATGATCACCTCTCTGCCATAATTATCGATGATCAAAGGATATGCGCTACCGGTCTCCTGCCGGGGCGTGTCTGTTGTCTCCCGAGACATGTCCGTCATCTCACGGGGCGTGTCCGTCGTATCGGCTGCTTTGGCATTTTCCGCAGTTCCGCAGGCCGAAAGGCATGTCAGTGCCAGGGCTGCGATGACAGCCATGGCAGGAAGCATTTTCCTCATCATATATCCTCCCTTATGATTTTGCAGTCAGGCCACATGGCCGCTTTCAAGCTCCTGCAGATCTATGTGCTCCGGCAGGAAGGTGATGGAGCTTTTGCCGGTCATACGATTCCTCTCCACAAGGCTCCTGACTCCGTACACCCTGTATATCTCCTCCGGGGTCAGCACCTCCTCTGGCCTGCCCTCCAGCACCATCTTCCCGTCCTTCATGACATAGAGCCTGTCGCAGTAGAGCGCCGCCAGATTCAGATCGTGGATGGCCGCAAGGACCGTGACCCCCAGTCCCTTTACAAGCTCGAGGATCTGGAGCTGGTAGCCTATGTCCAGATGGTTGGTTGGCTCGTCCAGTATAAGGAGATCGCTTTCCTGTACCAGGGCCCTGGCTATGAGCACCCGCTGTTTTTCTCCTCCTGACAGGCTTCGGAAGCTCCGTCCTGAGAGCTCCTCCATGCCAAGCTTCCTCAGGGCATCCGCCACTATCTGCCTGTCCTCCCTGCCATCTATGTCAAACATCCGTTTATGGGGCGATCTGCCCATGGCAGCTATCTCCTCCACCGTAAAATCAAAGGGTATGTCGTGCTCCTGCCCCACTACGGCCATCCGAAGCGCCGACTGTCTGTAGGACATAGAAAGCACATCCTCACCGCACAGGCTTATGCTACCCGACTCTGGGCGCAGCGCCCTGTATATACATTTCAGCAGGGTGGATTTTCCGCTGCCGTTGGGCCCTATGACGCCCACGAATTCACCCTTTTCCACATTCATGGACACATGATCCACTGCCTCCTGGCCGGCTCTGTATGCATATGTAAGATCCTTTACCTCAAGATACATCCTGCCTCCTCATGCTCCTTTCCTGCTCTTCCTCAGCATCCATATAAATATCGGCCCTCCTATGACTGCCGTAAGTATGCCCACGGGAAGCTCCTCCGGGGCTATGATGAGCCTTGCGGCCACATCCACCCAGACCACCAGTATGCCTCCCAGCAGCGCTGCCACCGGCAGTACCCTCCTGTGGCTGCCTCCCACCAGCAGTCTGGTAAAATGCGGTACCATGAGTCCCACGAAGCCTATGGAGCCGCTGACGGCTATGGTCACTCCTGCCAGCAGAGAGGCCAGCAGAACCAGGAGCTTCTGGAGCCGCCTTACATTTACTCCCAGGGACACGGCGCTCTCATCTCCAAGAAGGAGCAGGTCCAGACCCCTGTGGTTAGCAAGGAGCACTGCTATACATATGATCAGCACAAGGAATGGCAGTCCGAGATAAGCCCATCTGGCCCCGGCCAGGCTACCGGACATCCAGAACTCCGCATTGTGAAGCCCCAGGGCATTTGGAGCGCTAAGGGTTATGATGCTGGTCACCCCGTCCATGATCATGGACACGGCCACACCCGACAGCAGAAGCTGAGTTATGTCCATGCGTCCCCTGATCCTGGATATGGAATAAACGAATATGATGGTCACTGCCGCTCCCAAAAATGCACTTATGGAAAGGGAGTAGGTCCCAAGGAAGGAAAATGCTCCAAACAGCATGCCAAGGGTCGCAAAGGCCGATGCACCGCTGGATACTCCAAGTATGAAGGGATCCGCCAGACTGTTCCTCACCAGTGCCTGCATGGTCACTCCGCATACTGAAAGGGACGCTCCCACCACCATGCCCAGGCAGACTCTGGGGAGTCTGAGCCCCAGGATGATGTTTTCCTCCAGCTGCTCCCAGCCTTCTCCCGCCAGGGAGCCTATGACCGGCATGCGGCTCAGCAGTATCCTGAAGGAGGTGACCGGTGCCACTGACACAGGCCCCAGTCCCGAGGCCAGTATGAGACTAGCCACCGATATTATGACGAGCACCACTATCATGGGTCCGATCCTCCTTTGTGCCGGCTCCTTCCTCACTAAATGCATATGTCCTCCAAATGAATGTAAAAAAGCAAAAAAAGCATACACCCCTCTCTTCTGAAAGGGATGTATGCTTCCTGCATACCTTATCTGTCATATATGATCAGGCTCTGACCTCTTTAGCAGGCTTCTACCTGCCCCTGTCCGCTTCCTGCGGGCCATAAATATCAGAGCATGTCCTTAAGCTGTCTCAATGTCTCTGCCACCAGCGACGCCGTACTTATGTCTCCCACTCCCACTATGATGTTGTCACAGTGATTCATGGGCAGCAGTATGCGCTTTGCCCGGCTCTGGCCTATGGCACAGGCCATGGCGGGAGTTATCTCTCCGTAGAGGGAATCGGCTATGACTATGCCTATGGGCCCTATGATGACATCTGCTCTGTCTGCGCAGACCCTTATGGCATTTTCCCCGGTGCTGGCATGGTCAGCTCCAGCCTTCAGCATGGCCGAAGTTGCGGCACTGTTCGTGCCTGTCGCTATGACCTCCACTCCCGGAAGCTCCTTTTTGATGGCAGCCACCAGCTGCCTGCCTATGCCGCCGCCCTGGGCATCTACTACAAGTACGTTCATATATCACCTCTGGCTGATATATGATATCATTTTTTCCATTTCCTGTCATCTGCTTTTTCCCGGGACCGGCGGTGAGGTATCTCCTCGGACCGGCGGCGCGGAGATCCGCCCGGAGACCATTCCATCCCCATGGCTGAAGGCATTTTTCCTTCCAAATGCCTTGACTTTGACTCCATAAAAAAGTAATGTAGATAATCATATACTAAGGAGGCATGCGATCATGTTTGAAAAGGACCGTGCCTGGATAGAGCTCGATCGGGAGGCTCTCGTACATAATCTAAATACTGTAAGGAGGCTGCTGCCAGAGGGCTGCAGGCTTATGCCCTGCGTCAAGGCAAATGCCTTCGGCCACGGAGCCGTGCAGGTGTCCCAGGTACTCATGGAGGAGGGAGTCAGGGACTTCTGCGTAGCCTGTCTCACAGAGGCCATAGAGCTGAGAGAGGCCGGCATAGAGGGCCAGATACTCATACTCGGATATACGGATCCGGCCGACTTCCCCGCCCTTATAAAATACGACCTTTCCCAGACCGTGGTGGACTGTGGCTACGGAAAGCTGCTGAGCAGCTTCGGCCAGCCCATGCACGTGCATATAGCTGTGGATACGGGCATGCACCGCATAGGCGAACGTGCAGAGCACGTAGATGAGATAGCTGCTCTGTGGCAGCTGCCCAACCTGATCATAGACGGCGTCTACAGCCACCTCTGCGTCTCTGATGAGACCAGCGAGGAAAGCAGGGCCTTTACACTTAAGCAGAAGGCTTGCTTCGATCAGCTGGTGGATGAGCTTCATAAAAGAGGCATAAATGGCTTCATGACCCATATACAGGCCAGCTCCGGCGCAGCCAATTATCCGGATTTCCGCTACGACATCGCCCGCATAGGCGCCCTGATCTATGGAAATGAAGGCACCATGGAGGATCAGGTGCCAGCCCGTCTTGGCCTCAGGCGCGTGATCAGGCTCAAGGCCCGCATAAGCACCGTAAGGAAGCTCTATCCCGGGGACACCGTAAGCTACGGAAGAGTATTCAAGGCCGATCATGAGATGCTCTGCGCCTCTGTGGGCATAGGCTATGCTGACGGCATACCCAGACAGCTGTCAAACAGCTGGCATGTGCTGGTAAATGGTGTGGACTGCCCCATCATAGGCATGCTCTGCATGGACTCCTTCATGATAGATGTGACCGCCGTACCGGATCCCCGCCAGGGCGATGAAGTAGTCCTTATAGGCAAGAGCGGAGACCTGGAGATCCGGGCCTGTGAGATAGCCCACAAGGCAGGCGTCAATACAAATGCCATCGTATCCATACTCTCCCGCCGCCTTGGGAGGGTGATCGTATAAAGCATATCTATAAGCTCCCCTGTATAAGCCAAAGGCCCTTTGCCTCTACGAGGCGGCAGACACCTTTGACTTATACAGGGGAGCTTTTTGTATGTTTCCTTCGAACTTCTATAGACAGAAGCCTATGGCAAATGTAAAAGATATCCCGATACAGGGAAAAGGTGTCTGCCGCCTCGCAGAGGCAAAGGGCCTTTCACTGTATCGGGATATCTTATTTTATATTTGTCGAAGGCGCTTATCTTTCGTATACGAAGCGTCCGTCAACTATGGTGGCATCGACCTTGGTATTTATGATCTCATCACCGGGGATAGTAAATATATCCTGGCTGAGCACTACCATATCGGCATAATAGCCGGGCTTGATGCGGCCTTTGACATTTTCCTCGAAGCTTGCATATGCAGACTCGTAGGTGTAGGCATCCACTGCATCATAGATGTCCATGCACTCCTCGGGATAGAAGCCCTCGCTGGGCTCTCCCTTCAGATTCTTCCTCGTCACTGCACAGTAGAGGTTGTTGATGGCATTCATATCCTCAACAGGGCTGTCTGTACCGAAGCTCTCATGAACTCCAAGCTTCCTGAGAGTCTCAAAGGCATAGCTTGTGGAAGCCAGCTCCTTGCCTACCCTGTCCTCTACCACTGTCATGTCGTAGTGAAGGAATATGGGCTGTACCAGTGCAAGTATATCGCTCTTCTTGAAGCGCTCCAGCATGGGCATGTCAGTTATCTGACAATGTACTATGCCGTGACGCAGAGGATTTTCTCCATTCTTTATGACCTTCTCATAGGCGCTGAGCACCATGTCTATGGCACCGTCTCCTATGGCATGCACTATGGAGGTGCAGCCATGCTCTGTGGCTATCCTTACCATCTCATCCAGTCCCTCCTGAGTCATGGTGGGTATGCCGCAGGTAGAGGGATCATCATTGTAGGGCTTCCTCATGAGGGCCGTCCTGGCTCCCAGGCTTCCGTCAACGAACATCTTGAGGGGGCCGATCTTAAGGAAAGCATCTCCCACGCCCGTCCTGAAGCCCTCAGACAGGAACTCATTGAACTCGTTGGGCTCAAGGAAGTTTACCTGCTGATATACACGAAGGGTAGGATCCTTGGCCTGTACTCTCTGATATGCCTCCCAGGTCCTGCGCCACTTGCCGGGCCTCATGTCCATGGACTGGACGGAGGTCACACCGCACTCTGCCGCATGAGCCATGGCCAGGCGGAGCCTGTCATCCATGATCTCCTCGGTTACTGGAGGGATGATGCAAAGCACCTGCTGGCAGGCATTTTCCCTGAGTACACCGGTGGGGACTCCCTGCTCATCCAGGTCTATGGCACCGCCGTCAGCAGGCTTTGTGTCTCCTGTTATGCCTGCCATCTCGAGAGCTGAGGTGCTGGCCGTAAGTATATGTCCGCAGGCCCTCTCAAGTATAAGCGGATGCTCAGGAGCCATATCGTCCAGATCCTGACGTACGAGCACTCTCTTCTCATCCGTAAAGTAGTCCTGGTTCCAGCCCTGGCCGTGAAGCACCGTGCCGGGAGCGGGCTGATTTTTCTCTATATAGGCCCTGACCCTGCGCTTTACCTCGGCTATGCTGTCGGCCCCGAGGAGCTGTATATTTGCAAGATCCTCACCCACGCTTTGAAGATGCTGATGAGAATCATTGAATCCAGGGACTACTGTACGTCCTGCAGCATCGTAACGCCTTGCGCCCTCGGGTGCTGCGGCAAGTATGCCCTCAGTAGAGCCTACAGCCTTTATGATTCCGTCCTCCACGAGTACGGCCTCCTCAAAGTGACCCCTTTCCACATATATCTTTCCGTTATAAATGACCAATGCAGACATTTAAGCTTCCTCCTTCTGCTTCTTGAATACAAGCTCATAAAGTACAAGACCTACTGCAGGTACCGCCAGACCTATGACTGAGGTCATGGGATCCTCGATGAAGGTATTTATGGCCAGGCCTATCATGATGGCTATGATGACATAGATAAGTACCGGATAGAACCATACCTTGTAAGGCCTCTTCATGTCAGGATACTTCTTCCTGAATATCTTTACCGCATAAAATACCAGACTGTTGAATATCATGCCGCAAAATGCCACCAGGCTGGTAAGCTCGCTCAGGTTCCTGGTGCATATGAGCGCTATGGATACAAGACCTGAGACTATGAGTGCATTTACCGGAGTCTTATATACCGGATGCAGCTTTCCAAGGCTCCTGAAGAAGGCCTTGTCCTTTGCCATGGCATAATAGGTACGGGGAAATACCATGACGCAGCCGTTAAGTGAATTGAATATGGCAAGTCCCATGGCTACCGCAACTATGATGCCGCCTGCGTTTCCGAAGAGCACGTTTGCTGCCTCTGTGCCCAGATAGTTGTTGCCTGAGTCTATCATGGCTACTATGGTCGCATAGGGCAGTACCCTGTATACTGCAAAGTTGAAAAGCACATAAAGTGCAGTTACGCCGACTATGGAGAAGATGATGGCAAGAGGTATGTTCTTTGCCGGATTCTTGATCTCCTCAGCTATACCATTAAGATTCATCCAGCCCTCGTAGGCCCACATGGTAGCTACTACGCCGTAGGCCATCATGCCTATGACTGCAGGCATGCTCACGCCCTGGGGCATCATGGCAAGGTCCGGTGCCTCCGTGCCCATGAACAGTCCGCATATGAGTATGAGCGCTATGGGCAGCATCTTGAGCACCATAAAAATGTTCTGTACGGTGCTTCCCAGCTTGATGCCGAAGATGTTGATGATGGTCAGTATGATGACCATGACTATGCCAAAGCCCTTCTGCATCAGCTCACTTCCTGCAAATGCACTCTCGGGCATAAGGCTTGCTATGGCCGCTGAAAATGCCACTGCCAGAGCAGCTATGGAGCCTGAGGATCCAAGTATGAAGTTTGAAAAGCCGCTCATGAAGGCTATCTTCTCACCATAGGCCTCACGAAGATATACATAGCTTCCTCCTGCCTTAGGCATCATGGCGCCAAGCTCTGCATAGCAGATACCGCTCATGAGGGTTATGATACCTCCTATGATCCACACCAGCAGCGCCAGTCCCAGGCTCATGCCGCAGCGCATCAGCACTATACCTCCGATATAGAAGATACCTGAGCCTATCATGATACCTGCCAGTACCGAGATGCCGCCAAACAGCCCTACCTCTCTTTTGAACTCTGTCTTTTCAGAGCCCAGGGCCTCTTCCTGTCTGATCCTTGCTTCATTTGAATTGTCACTCATCAGAAATACTCTCCCTTCAAAATGATATTTCATAAGCTGATCTCCGCAAGTCCCGGCTTCTGCGATCACTCCAATAAAAAACACGGAGCGTCCTTGAAACACTCCGTGGTATAAACTCCTCTCGCCCTCACGGGCTATGCCGCTTAAACCTCTGATAGCGCTTCACTGAGACGTGACAGTCCGCAGCATCTTATTACTGCGGCCCGGCTCATATCACAGGCAAATATGATATGGCCTCGGCGGATGTCTCCTTTCGCCATGACAGCCTCTGCCGGCCTTCAGCCATGGGTACTGATAGCATTCCGCTCCTCTATCCTTCCTGTCCTGCATGAAAGGTGCAGGAGACAGCTGTTTATGATGTTGTGTTCTATATAGCACAATCAGGCTTTGGTGTCAACCAGTTTTGCCCATATTGGACCAATCAGATCGTCCATATCGGGTCGTTCAGATACACAGATCCCTGTACAGTCGCTCTCTGAAGGCCCTGTCCGCACATGCCCGCCTGATATCCTCGAGTCTCCCGGCATCCGCAAGCACAGCCATGAGCCTGCTCATGCGGCTCTCCCCGCGTTCCATACCCTGGGCAAGGCCACGTTCTATGCCTCTCTCCTCTATAAGATCACTCAAGTTACACATCTGCCTC